>OMZM01000010.1 GCA_900315545.1 uncultured Prevotella sp. | reverse complement strand
ACCTGCCACAACTTTCAGCTTGACGGTCTGCGGCTCTATACTTCGATCAGCAATAATACCGAAACAATCTTCAAAGAATTCTTTGGCTGTCCAGTCTTTTGGCATCTCGAAAGTCTCATCTGTTGCTTGCAGAAAGTTGATACGGTCAAGGGAATAGATGCGTGGTCCCTTCTCATAATAATAAGAATAGGTACTGCGAGCCACCATATACCAACGCTGCCGGAACAACTTCACACAATACGGCTGCACATCAAAGTTGTTCTCCTCGTCCTTCCAATAACTGTGATAGGTAATGTTAAGCACTCGGTTTTCCTTCATTGCCTCGATGATGGGCTGAAGGTAGCTCTGGCCAGACGGCACGAATTCCAGAATGATACGGTCTTTAATGCTCTGGCTATTCGCCAATGCATTGCTGACACAGAATGTATTGTAGAGCCAGGAGCGGAGGCCATTCTTACTGATGTCTTCTTCGTTCTCTATGTAATAGCAGTACTCCCCTCGGTTCTCATTGACTATGCTGATACCGAACATATCCCAGATGACATAACGCCAGTTGTCAAAGGTACGTTTGGGAATGTCCACACCTCTGCTAATATCATCACGAAGCCAGAGTTCATTCAGTTCTTTGAATGAGATCTTACGTCTGCGATAGATGGTCTCTATCACCCAGACGTATTTGGTAATTAGGCTTTGCCCTCTATCGTTATTAATCATATTTTATGTTTTTTCTGCAAAATTACTCTAAGGGTACGCCAAGCCGTGGCAGAGGTTCTCATTTTTTTCTCCGTGGTCATTATCCACGTTTCTTTATTTCCTGATTGCCTAACGCCATTTTATTTTATTTCATCAACTGGCTTGTCTTTGCCCAATAGAAATATGCTTCTGGTAAACCAATACGCAACTTGTTCAATTTGCTTGTTAAAACATGTTTTATCAGCAAATCCCCAGATAATTGTGCATCAGTGAATCGCTCAATGTTTTCACCACCTGTTTCTATCAGTGTGGCAAGGTATGCGGCTTTTGCTGCATCAATAATGGCTTCTTCGATGCGGTAAGCACCCTTGTACATGAAAGGCTTGATGTTGATGATACCCTTTTGTAGCAAAGCAAACTTATCTTTGTCAACAAAGCCCCTTGTACTGATGTTTAGTGCCGTTTGTCGAATGTCGTCATAGATTTGTGACAAGTCATGTCCCAAGTTTCGATAGCCTAGTTCTACATCTGCAATAGCCTTGAATGATTGTGATACAGTGCCAATGTCCTGCATTCTGTCGAAGAGTCGCCCCACATCATATAGCTGTTTGATAATCTCTAGAGTGGTGAGTTTATCGTTCTTATAATACGGAATGCCCGTTGTCTCTGGCGCAAATGCAGTCAGCTTATCACCGAGGATGTCCTCAACAGAAGGCACAACAACCTTCAGCGGCTCTCCATCCAGTTTAATGAATGGGCTAACGATGTCTATGGTATTTGTTTTATGGTAGTGGCAATCCTCATACAGTACATCCAGAAGGATGAAGGATGTTACATCAGATTGTCCCTTGAATGCCACTTGATAAAAGAACTTGGAATGACTTTTCGGTACATCCTTCCCTGCTTGACGGCGTTCCACGAGTTGATACTCCAAGAAGCCGCTTTGTGCATAGTCCTTCAGATAGTCTTCAATGTTTGTACCAGGTGGACACATGATGTCGATATCGATAGACAAACGATGAGAACCGCCGCCAAGAATAAGCATCAAACTTGTACCACCCTTGAAATGGAATGGGCAACCGGATGCAGACAGCATTTCGAGCAAAGAAAAAGCACGGATGACCTTTTCAATGAGGTTCTTGTCATTGTATTGCAGTTCTGTGGATTTCTGGGCAATCCATTCAGTGGTGAAGCATTCTTTGTTAATCATGTGAGTTGATGGTTTGGATAATTGTTTTTATTTCTTTTCTTATACCACGACGACTTGCATATCGCAAAAGGCGACTTTCATTGATAGAGTAGAGTGATAGCGCGTTTTGGAATATGATCACGCCTTCAGCTTCTTGCAGGTAGAAAAAATCTTTGTCTTTCTGCAAATCCACCAAAAGCTTTTCTAATGTAGGAACCAGTATTCCACTACATTCTTGGACGGGTGACTCTGTAATAAGCGGCTTGACGAATATGGAAGGCTGTGACAAGTCTATATAATTATATATAAGTTCGCGCGTTGGGCGCAAATATGCGGTTTTCCCCTCATCCCTCAAATGGTTAAATACAGCTGTTACGGCATCACGCTCGGTTTCTATGTATGTGATATTATTGGCTGAAAGATGATGCTGCAGAGGGCTGATGACACTACCATTATATATACAGAAGTTGGCAAACGGCCATTTCTGTTTAAGCTCTTCATTCAGGCTAAACTGTTCATCTGTAGGGGTTATCAAGAATTGCTGTTTTGCCCCTATATCATACTTCCCATGTGCCACCCTTTGGAGTTTTCCTGATTCTATTAATTTTGTGAGATACCAAGAAACCGTTTTGTGGGATATCTCCTTGTTACCTTCCTTGTCAAGATATGAGTATAGCTCATGCAACCCGAATTGGGGATGCGAGAGAGCATAGTCCATTATGTCTTGACTGTAATTCTTCATTATAAATGTCATTTGTGGGGACAAAGATACGCAAAATTTCGGCAATAACCAAATATTTTGCCAATATTTTGAATTAATGAGACTAGAAAATCATTGTTTGTCGTCTTTTTCACGAAATCAATGTAGTATTTTGGCTTTTTACGCAACATATTACATCCGCGCCATCCAAATAGATAATACCATCAAATTCATTTCAATCATCACATCGCCGTAAATTTCTGTGGTATTGATATTGGTGTGCCACCCAAAAAATGCACATACATCCGCCTTTTGTCCTAAGTTCAAGATAGAAGTGCAATTTTCAGGTAGAGGCGAAGCCAAGGCTAATACCTGAAAAACACCGAGGGGTTTGGGGGCGAGCAGCCCCCAAGAGAGGAGAAAGGGAGCTGATTTCAATCTGGCAATGCAAAAAACAATAATGGGAGACCGGAATCTCCCAGAGATTAATTAACTTTGCATTGCTTATGTACAAACAACTAACCTCGGAGCAAAGGTACACAATTTCTGTGTTACTACAAAGGAAATGCTCAAAAAAGTCAATCGCGGAAGCGATAGGTGTCCATCCTTCCACTGTTACACGTGAGTTGAAGCGCAACTCAAGCCAGCGTGGGGTGTACAAATGGGACTGGGCACAGAAGAGGGCTGACAAGCGCAGCAGGCGCCAGCCGGGTAACCGTGCCATCAGCAAGGCTGTATGGAGCGAAGTCAGGCAACATCTTGTGGATGACCAGTGGTCTCCGGAGCAGATATCCGGCTATCTGGCAAGAGACGGGATAAGGATATCCCATGAGACCATCTACAAGTGGATCAGGCAGGACAAGCGCGACAGGGGGACCCTGTACAAGCACCTAAGGCACAGACTCAAGCACCGCAGCAGGCCAGTGGGGGCAAAACGGGTAAACATCCCCGACAGGGTCAGCATACACGAGCGGCCCGCAGAGGCGGACGGCAGGAGGTTCGGTGACCTGGAAATGGACACCATAGTCGGGCCGAACAACCAGCATGCAATAGTCACCGTCATAGAGAGGAATACCAACAGGCTGTTCATGGAGAAGCTCAAGTATGGAAAGGACGCGGAGCAGCTTGCCCGTACAGTAATCGCCATGCTCAGCCCTTTCAAAGACAGCATACTGTCCATAACGACAGACAACGGAACGGAGTTCACATGCCATAAGATGATAACAGAGGCTCTCGGTGCACAGGTGTACTTCGCAGACCCGTACTCATCATGGCAGAAGGGAGCCATAGAGAATGCCAACGGACTTATACGTCAATACATCCCAAAGGGCATGCCGTTCTCGGAACTTGATGAAGAGGACATAGGGGAAATAGCAGACAAGATAAATGCAAGACCAAGGAAAAAGCTCGGATTCGAGACGCCAATGGCCTGTTTTGAAGAAAAATTCAAAAAGTGTCACTCAAATTTCAAATAAGAATAGTAACTTTGCACACAAAACGGAAAAGAAGATGAAGAAATACAATTACGACAGACTCAAGGATGCCTACCGACAGTTCAGCACAGCTGAGACCGAATATATGAAGGCATGCAATCAAGATGACGAGCAGAACCAATGGGAAAAGGAAGAAATCCTTAACGCCTGCACAGACATCCTCACCGTCACTGTGAAGGAGGTCCTAGAGGATGAAGAGGACTTCATACAATAGAAAGTGCGATTGCACTTGCCAGTTGAATTCGCGTGTGGTTTATAAAAGTTAAATACGTTAAAACTTCATCATCTGCACCCTTTACAGAATCTGCGTCATCACTTTTCTACCGTTTAACACACAAGTAGTTGATATAAAACAACTTGCAAATACCAGTACTGTACAGGCTTGACATCGGTAATATCTTTGATAGAAGAACCGTTTGAAATAAGCGGAAATACATTCTACAATTGGGTTGAAGATCACTTCGAGTTTACTACAGCCACCCTTTATGTTCCTACAGGAACAAAGTCGAAGTATGAAAGCACGCCGGCATGGAACATGTTTAAGAACATTGTGGAAGGCATAGAGAACGCTGTCAAGTCGGTAGAGACTGATGCTAAGACTGAGGAAACGGAGCGCTACAACGTCAGCGGACAGAGAATCAGCACGCCGCAGAAGGGTCTGAACATCGTGAAGATGAGCGACGGCACAACAAGAAAAGTTATGTGTAAATAGAAAGTAAAGGGCAGCAAAGTCAAAAGTTGCCAAGTAAAGACACATACATATTACAGATACGCCCCGAGAGTAATGACTTTCGGGGCGTATTGTCGTATGAAGTAGTACGATGATGTTATTTCTGACAGTATTTAGACATTGATATTGAAATTATTTGTGCAAATTTGTAACAGTAACTTGCTGATATCTTAGTCGTTGAACCGGTTGAGAATATCGTCGTAGCAGTCAATCCTTCTGTCTCTCAGGAAGGGCCACCAGCGGCGCACATTCTCGCTGTGTAGCAGGTCGACGTCGACAATCGTTTCCACTTCCTCGCTGTTGCTTGCCCTGTAAATCATCTCTCCCTGTGGTCCGGCAACGAATGAGCTTCCCCAGAACTGTATTCCGCGCGTCTGTCCCGACGGGTCGTCCTCGTGTCCTACACGGTTTACAGCCACGACAGGCAGCCCGTTTGCTACGGCATGCCCACGCTGTACGGTAGTCCATGCCTCGCGCTGTCGTTCTTGTTCGTCGGCACTGTCGCTGCTCTCATAGCCTATGGCAGTAGGGTAGATAAGCAGTTCGGCACCGCGAAGAGCCATCAGGCGTGCAGCTTCAGGATACCACTGGTCCCAACATACGAGCACGCCCAGCCTGCCCACTGACGTGTCTATAGGCTCAAAGCCCATGTCGCCCGGAGTGAAGTAGAACTTCTCGTAGTATGCAGGATCGTCGGGAATGTGCATCTTCCTGTACTTTCCGGCAATCGAGCCGTCGCGTTCCAGCACTACGGCAGTGTTGTGATAGAGCCCGGTCGTGCGTTTCTCAAAAAGCGAAGTTACGATGACCACATTGTTTTGCCGTGCTATTTCTCCGTAGAACTCGGTCGACGTTCCCGGAATAGTCTCAGCCATGTCGAACTTGGCGACATCTTCCGTCTGGCAGAAATAGAGCCCGTTGTGCAGCTCCTGCAAGACTATGAGTTCTGCGCCCTGTGCAGCCAGGCTTTCTATCTTTGCTTTTATCCGGCATTTGTTGTTGTCAGCGTCAGCCGTATTGTGTTGCTGTATGATACCTATTTTCATGTTTGCTTGAAGTTATTTTTAGTAATATTGCATCGTCAGGCAATGTATCGAGCCATGCTGACGTATGATAATTCTGCTGTCTATCGGTATTATGTCGCGGTCGGGAAAAGCCTCCGCAATGGTCTCGCACGCCTCCATGTCGAGTTTAGGCTGGTCGTAGGTCGGAACAAGCACTGCTCCGTTGATAACCAGGAAGTTGGCATACGTTGCAGGCAACTGCTCATCGTCGAAGAAAACAGGCTTCGGTTGTGGCAGTTGCAGCAGTCGGTATGGTCTGCCGTCTAATGTCCTCAGCCCTTCCAGCTCCTTCCTGTCAGCCTCACTGACAAACAGCAGCGTGTCGTCTGGTGCACAGCGCACCAGTGTGTCAATATGCCCGTCGGTATCGTCGCCCTCCAGCTGTTTGCAGTCGAGCCATACGATGCGTTCCGCCCTCAGCCTTTTTGTCAGCTCAGTGTCAATCTGCTGTTTTGTCATGGGCTGGTTTCTGTTCGGTGCGAGCAGGCAGCATGTAGTGGTAAAAACCGTTCCCTTGCCGTCGCTTTCTACAGAACCACCTTCCAGAACAAAGTCGTTATGGTCTTCGTAGTCGCCTTCCACGACATGATTTTCATACAGGCTTTTATTTATAGCATTATCATTCTCCGCATGAAACTTGCCTCCCCATCCGTTGAAACGAAAGTCGAGAAGTTTCTTCACTTTGCGTTCCCTGTCGGTAACAGTTATAAAGGCATGGTCGCGTGCCCATGTGTCGTCGTTGACACATGGCACGATGCGTACGCGTTCCCATTGTCTGTCAGTCATAGCTTTGCGCAGAACATTCTTCGTATTGTCAGCGTCTCGCGTGGCGACAAGCAGCGTTTCATGCTCCGCAATGGCAACTGCCATTTCCGTCATGGTAGACGTTATATCGTCAAGATAGGGCTGCCAGTCAGTTTCTTTGTGTGCCCATGTCAGCTGAACCATGCTTTGCTGTTCCCACTCGGCAGGCATATATTCGTTGTTGTTCATAGTACAAAAGTAGTAAAAAACTATATATGTGCAAAAAAAACACAATACTTTTGGCAGGTAATGCGAAAAATTATAACTTTGTGCGGAATTTTATTTTTAAATTATCATTTTTATTTATATGAGAAAAGCGATATTATTATTAAACCTTCTGACTATTTCTTTATTTGCACTTGGAAAGCCCGTCAGTGCAGAACAGGCAAAAAAGAAAGCAGAATCGTTTGTGGCAGCAAAATGGAAACAAACAACACTGAAACCATTGAACATTGCTTACATTGCAAAGCCTATAGACAAGGAGCACGAAAGCAAAGGAAACAAGATGAAAGGCAAAACGACGGATAAACTTACACCTTATTATATATATAATGTAGGAAAAGACAATGGATTCGTTATCGTTGCAGGCGACGACCGAGCAGGCGACATAATAGGCTACAGCAATTCGTCTGCGTCATTCGACGTAAACAACATTCCCGACAATATGCGTACTTTTCTTAATGTATATGATGAGGAAATAGCATGGATAGTCAGCAATGCCGACGAGACATACGACAACAGTCCGCGTCGGTTGCCGGCAGAACGCATAGAGCCATTGTGCACGTCTCAATGGAGTCAGGACAATCCCTACAACTTATATTCACCAACCGTGAATGGTAGCAAGACACCTACTGGATGTGTGGCAACTGCCATGGCACAGGTAATGTATCATCATCGCTGGCCACTGATACCTACAGAAGCAGTAGACGGCTATGAGAGTTATGACGGACATTCGTACGAAGATTTGCCTTCGATAACATTCGACTGGGACAACATGACCGACATATACACCCAGACATCATCGCAGGAATCGAAAGAGGCTGTAGCCAAGCTGATGCAATACTGTGGATGGATTGTACAGATGAACTATGCTCCAGATGGCTCAGGTGCATATACGACCTGGTTGCCGGGACTTATGAAATATTATTTCCATTACGGCAGTGGCGCAAAGACTGTCAATCGTGATGATTACAGCATAGACGAGTGGGCAATGCTGATGTTCTCCGAACTGAGAGCAGACCGACCTATCATCTATACAGGATATACATCGGCTTATGAGGGACATGCTTTTGTTTGCGACGGATACGACGGAGATGGATTATTTCATATCAACTGGGGATGGGGTGGCTTGCATGACGGATTTTTCCGACTCTCTCTCCTCAATGCCGGTGGTACGGGTATCGGCGGCAGTACCACGTCCTATGCTTTCTCCGTAGGGCAGCAGGCTGTCATCGGACTGTGTCCTTTAGGTGTGGGAGAACTTCCTGTAAAAGAAGGCAAACTCGTTGCCTACCGTGCAAAACTGGTAAATACGAACTATACAAGGACTTCTGTGAACAGCAAATTCAACAATGTCATGGTCACAGTCCCTATGTCATATAACACTGCCGGCTATGAGAACTTTGAGAATTCAGAAGAAAACTTTACGGTAGGCATAGGTTTGTTTGAAGGCAGTACGCTGATGTCAGTCTACGACACGTTCACTCAGACTTTCAGTACAAATTCGCAGCGGACCGCAACGTTTAATTTATCATTCGGAGACAATATCTCTGATGGTCTCTATCGACTTGTCCCAATGTGCAAACTCAGCAATTCCGCCACATGGGAACCAATGATAAACGCTAATCTGAACTATGTTGAGGCTCTCGTCAATGGCAACAACCTGACTCTGACAGTAGTGCCGAAAGCCGACTTCAAGGTTACCAATGCACGCTTCGACGGTCGGAAATATTACAAGATAGACCTCGTCAATCCGCACGAAGAGTTTAATGGCGTCATCTATATGTATGACCTTGATGGCAATATGCTGGGCTTTGAGCAGGTGGCCATACCGGCAGAGAGCAACGACCATGTGGACATATACGTGGAAAATGTAGATGATATGAAGAAAGAACCTATCATTACGTTGTCTATATATGACGATGGGCACGACTACTTCTATATCAGTGCAACTAACGAAGGTGCAGAACTAAGCAAGAATGTCAGCATTCAGAATACTAACAGCGACGGCACAGAGGTATACGGAAGCCGTATAAGGGCAAGAATAAATGTCAGCAACAGCGGCAATGGCATGTATAGACATCTGCTTGAAACAGCTTTGGTAAACAATAAAACAGAGGCAGTGGAATTTAAAACCATGAAGACGATAGACGTAGAAGGCAATGAAACAAAATATTTCGACATTGATATTCCTGTTACAAAGAAATATATCGGTGGCGAGTACAGACTTGTTGCTACTCACTACGAAGGGAACAACCGTATTGAGACGATTACGATGCCATTCGAAGTATTGCGTGGCATAAACTATTGGACTGCCGAAGGCAAAATGAAGGGTGTGCCTTTCAGCGAGAATTTCACCGTGCCGGAGGATGCTTTAGCTTTAGAAATGCGACAGGGAACATTCACTTCGGTTAAGCCAAACAGCAATCCTAATACTATCTACATGCTCGACAAGAAGTTGCCAAGCGGACTTGAGGGATATAATCTCACTAACAGCGACAACACGGCACCGCGCATCCATTTGTATGACGGCTACGACTATTATATTCCTGAGAACATAACAGTGCAGCAGGAGGTTACCTACGAGCGAACATACAGCCCGCAGACCGAAGGCAGATGGCAGACTATTGCACTGCCGTTTGAGCCTGATGAGGTGTTGCTGGCTGAGAATGAGACACCTTTGCGCATCGCTGCGACATTCACAGATATTGACGGTGAATGCTTTCTTGCCGTGCCTAACCGTATTACTGAAGCAGGCACTGTGTCGCTGTTCAGTTCTAATGGATTTGTCATCAACATGCCGATCTTAATGGCTCTGCTGCCGCAGTATGACGGAAAGACCATTGTTTTCAGGACAAAGAATATTAAACTGCTTGCCGGTCAACCGATAGAGCATGTAAGGAACGGCAGTGGTGTGGTGTCCATGTATGGTACAAATTCAACTGTCATGCCTGAAAACGTGTGGACACTGGAAACAAACGGCACGATGATATATCGTCAGGCTGAAGTTGAGGTCAAAGCTTTCCGTGCGTATATGAAGGTCAATAATGGAACTATGCCTTCTGACGGATATGCTGTAGAGATAGCTTTCCCTGACATAATAGCTACTGGTATATCAGAGATAGGCAGCGACGCGAACGGCAGTCAGTCAGCCGTGAATGATGGAAATCATGTCGGTATTTATACTATCGACGGCAGAAAGGTTGCTGACGGACAGATGAAGAAAGGTATCTACATTGTCAATGGCAAGAAAGTTGTAGTGAAATAATGTTCTGCAACGCTGTCTTTCTGAACTGAAAACGTCAGGCAAAGACTGAAAACGATAAAGCCTGTAACTGCTCAATGCAATTACAGGCTCTATTGTTTGCTATATGTTCTTTATTTTATAGAGTCCGTTTCTACGGTTTCAGCCTCATAACCGAACTTCTCAAAACCGGCTTTTAGTTTCTCCACAGTAGTCTTGTCGGCATCGTAAGTGATGGTAACATGCTGTTTCGGAATGTCAGTTTCTATTTTATTCACTCCCTTTTCAAATCTCATGTTGCCCTTGATTTTGTTTTCACAGTTTTCGCAATGCATCTGCGGAGTAGTTGTGAAAACCACAGTCTTTATGTCTTTGGCGATGACTATTGTTGCCATTGCTGCAGCCAGCAGCGTTGCAAGAGTTTTCTTTTTCATGTTTATTGTTGTTTTAGAGTTTTTATTTTTTAATGTTACATTCGCCCTATGTTGATTCGTATTCCGACATACCCCATTGCTCCGAGTGTCGGTCCCCATATCATTGTTGGCTCAAACTGTGCAGAGTAGGGGTGGTGTGCATGCAGAATTGGGTTCTTTTGTCGGAAGTTAGTCAGGTTTTCTCCTCCTATGTATATAGAGAAGTGCCTGAACCAGCGTGTTATCTGCACGTTCAGTTGTTCGTATGAGTGGAATGAGCGCGCCCAGCTGAGTGTTCCGTAGTTGTCAGTTGCATACGGTGTTGGCATTCTTCCACCGCCGTTCAGTTGCAGTGTTGCATCAAATTGCCACAATCCCAGCGGTGTCTTGTATGATGCTGTCAGCAGTGCTTTGTATCGGCTTGTCAGCGGTTTGTCCATTCTCACGCCATTGTAGGTTGCCTTCACAATGTTTCTTCGGTATGCTGCTGTCATCGTCAGGCCACGCAACACTTCGTAAGTTGCATCTATCTGCATTGTGTGTGAGTAGCTGCGACCATGCAAGTTGCCTATCGTAATCTTGTTGAAGTCGCTGTCGTAGTCAACGATGGCTTGATTCTGAAAGTCGGTGTAATAGTATTCCGCATTCAGTTTCAGTAATTTTTCTGCTATCGGAATGTTCAGTGCAGCCGACAGTCCATAGTTCCATGCCTCTTCCTGTTTCAGGTTTTGTTCCACGTTCAATTGTCTTCCGCTTGCCAGCAGATATCCATATTCGCTCATAGCGTGCACTGTGCGGTATCCTTTTCCTGCCGAAAGGCGCAGGCTAAGCACTTTGTTCGGTGCATATTTTATGTGCATTCGTGGTGTCAGGAATGTGCCGAAACGGTTAGAGTGGTCTAATCTCAAGCCAGCCATAGCAGTCAGTTTCGTTCCCAGAGTATAAGTATATTGCGTGTATCCACCAATAGTGGTTTCGTTGTTTCTGTTCTTGTATGTAGCCAGTGTCCAGTTCTGCGTGCCTGCATCGGTGTCTGGCGTTTCCTTTATGTTGTCGCTGTTGAGGCTCAGTCCTGCCGAGATATTGTGCTGAGGAGTGATGTTTGTCTCATACATCAGCGATGCGTATAGGTTTTTGTCGTTGATATTGAGATGCTTCAGACCGTATACCGATGACATTTCCTGCAATGTACCGGATGCCATGAGCGCAATGTTTGTTCCATGTTCCTTGTTCAGAATAAACGCGTGTTTCATGTATAGTTCATATCGGTCAGTCTCTATACCTATTCTATATAGTGGTTGTTGCGTGTCGTGTACATGTTTCTCGCTTTGTCCGCCACAGCGTTTTTCTTTCAGCAGAGCCACTCCTCCGTGAAAGATATATGTATTGCCGAGATATGCCCAGCGGTTCTGCATGTTCCATTGTCTAACCTTCGGCATGTCTGCGAAGCCGTCGTCGTTGCCGTCATGGTCTCGGTATTCGTTTTCGTGATGTAGTAGCAGTTCCGTGCTCAGTCGCTCGTTCAGGTGTATGTTGCCGTCTGCGTTGGCTTCAAATCGCGCCATTGTCGAGCCATATAGGTTTACTGTAATGCCTTTCTCATCTTCCGGCTGAAGATATTGCACGTTTATCTGTCCCGTTATCGACTCATATCCGTTCTTTACCGATGCCGCGCCTTTCGACACCTGTATGCTCTTCATCCATGAGCCAGGCACATACGACAGCGAGTATGGTGCTGCCGAGTTTCGGAAGTTGGGCATGGTTTCGGTCAGCATCTGCACGTAAGTGCCTGCCAGTCCGAGCAGTTTTATCTGTCGAGCCCCCGTAGCAGCATCGCTGTAGCTGACGTCGACAGACGGGTTTGTAGTGAAGCTCTCTCCCAGATTGCAGCATGCAGCCTTGAAAAGTTCGCTTTTGTTTATCTGAAAAGCATTCATGGCACTGTTTATTCGCGTAGTGCCCTGACGTTGTTTAACAACGGTAACACCCTCCAGCTGTTTTTCTTTCATGCCGAGAGTGTCACCGTCGTTGTTCTGTGCATGGCTGCCTACAGTGGCAGTCATGCACAGAAAGAGAGTTGTTATTATGTCTTTAGTATCCAAAAATTTCATCTGTTGTCAGTCTGTGAACAGGTCCAATCTTCTCAAGTCCTTCCATGTCGAGTTCTTTTTCGTCGCCAAGAATGACATATTTGTAAGTCTTGTTTACCATGTTTTCTTTCTCAAAGCGCAGAATATCTTGCAGTGTCAGCGAAGGCAGTGCACGGTAGATAGTTGCCTGCAGTGGCTCGGTGAAGCCGCGTTTCTTGGCATTGTAGTAGCTGTTGAGAATGTTGAACTTCGTCGTGCGGCTACTTTCTATGCTCTTTGTCAGGCTCTGCTTTGCAATGTCGAAGGCTGCCTCGCTCTGAGGAATGTCTGTAATGATTTCGTTGAACACCTTGATGCAGTCCATCATCTTGTCGTTCTGAGAAACGATGTATGTGAAGTAGCTCTCAGGATGGTTGTTGCGCGATGGCACAGAGTAGTCTGCGAATGAACTGTAAGCCAGTCCGCGACTCTCGCGGAGTTCCTGGAATACGATAGAGTTCATGCCTCCGCCGAAATATTCGTTGAAGAGTGAGATAGTCGGAACATTGCTAATGTCGAATGGCTTGTTCTCGTTGTGATATTGAATCATGTAGATGTTCTTTGCCTCGTATGGTGCTATATACACTTCGTTTATAGGCGTTGTAATTTCGGTAAACTCCTTGTTCACAGGCACTGGCTGCAGTTTCTTATCCGTCTTGTGTGTCTTTGCAAGCAGTTTGTCGAGTTCCTTAATGCTCAGCGGTCCGTAGTACAGCACAGTATGCTCATATTTGCTGAAGTTTTTCAGTCTGTCTACGAGTTTCTGCGGATCCATCTGGCGCAGTTTTTCCATAGGGATGATGTTGCGTGTAGGGTTATACTGACCGTATGTTACGTAGTTGCGCAGTGCGCTGAAGTTTGCCTGCTGGTTTTTCTTTGCATCTTCCATCTGCTTCTCCATCAGGTCGAGACAGCTTGCGTACGACTCTGCGTCAGCCTTTGCGTTGTGCAGTATGTCTTCGAGGAGAGCCAGTGCCTGTGGCATGTTCTCGCTCAGACCAGACAGACTTATGCCCACTACGTCAGTGCCGTAAGATATGCGGTAGTTGCAAGCCAGCTTATAGAACTCCTGATTTATCTCTGTCAGAGTCTTCTTGTCTGTGCCGATGTAGTTCAGATACATTGCTGCGTAGTTGGTTTCGAGGTCTGCCTCTTCGCCGAAGTCGTAGTAGAAAGCAAGGTTGAAGAGCCCGTCGTTAGTGTTCTGCTTGTACAGCAGAGGCAGTCCCTTCTTTGTCTTTGTCTCAGTCAGGTCGTTCTTGAAGTCTACGAAACGTGCCTCGATAGGCTTCACATACGAGTTCTTTACGCTGTTGAGGAACTCGCTTGAGAGGTCGCGGTTTGTAGGTATAGGTGTTATTTCCGGCTTTTCTATCTTCACTTGAGTCTCGTCGGTGCCCACTTTCTTGAATACGCATACATAGTTGTCGTTCAGATGACGTTTTGCGAAACCTACGATATCGTCCTTTGTCAGGCGGCTCTGGCGGTCGAGCTTAGCCACAACAGCGTCCCATTCCACGTGGTTGATGTATGAGTTTACCATCTCCGACACTCGGCTGTCGTTGTTGTCGAGCGAGCGGTAGAAATTCAGTTTCTTGTTGTTTATAACTGATTCGAGCAGGTCGTCGTCAAATTCGCCACGCTGGAACTTCTTCATCTCGTCGGTCAGCAGTCCACGCAGGTCTTCGAGCGACTGTCCGGCGTTAGGTATACCGTAGAGTATGAACATCGAGTAGTCGGTCATCGGGTCGCAGAAAGCGCTTACGCCCTGCACCCTCATAGTGTGTTCGAGGTCTATCTCCATCATACCTGCCTTGCCGTTTGTCAGCATGTCGGCAATGATTTCGAGTGTGTCGTTCTGCAGGCTGTTGCCCTTGTCAAATCTCCAGCCCATCATGAGCATCTCTGCTTCCTTGCCAACGACAATAGTGTCTACAGGTGCTGTTATTGCCGGCTGTGCAGGGAACTGTGGAATGTCGAGCTTAGCCGACTTCTTCCAGCTGCCGAAATACTTGTCTATTATTGCTATCACCTCGTCTGGGTCGAAGTCGCCTGCCATGCAGATCGCAGTGTTGTTAGGCACATAATAGCGCTTAAAGTAGTTCTTGATGTTTGTTATCGACGGATTCTTCAGGTGTTCCTGCGTACCGATGGTTGTCTGTGTTCCGTATGGGTGGGTAGGGAAGAGTTTTCCATAGAGTGCTTCCCACACCTTGCGGTTGTCCTGAGCCATGCCGATGTTCTTTTCCTCGTAGACTGCTTCCAGCTCCGTGTGGAAACCGCGAATCACCATGTTCTGGAATCGGTCGCCCTGTACGCGAGCCCAGTTCTCTACTTCGTTCGACGGAATGTTCTCTACGTAGCAGGTTACGTCGGTGCTGGTGTAGGCGTTGGTGCCCTGACTGCCTATTGCCGACATCAGTTTGTCGTACTCGTTAGGGATAAAGTATTTTGCTGCCAGCTGCGACACGCTGTCTATCTCGTGATAAGCCTTCTTGCGTGCAGCAGGGTCGGTCAGCGTTCTGTAAACCTCGTAGCGTGCCTCTATCTCATCGAGCAGTGGAGCCTCTGCCACTGGGTCGGTAACGCCAAACTGCTTTGTTCCCTTAAACATCAGGTGCTCCAGATAGTGAGCCAAGCCTGTTGTCTCTGCTGGGTCGTTACGGCTTCCGGTGCGCACGGCTATGTTTGCCTGGATGCGCGGACGTTCCTTGTTTACAGAAAGATACACTGTCAGACCGTTGTCGAGCGTATAGATGCGTGTCTGCATCGGGTCGTTGGGAACGGTCCTGTACTTGTAGTCTTTTGCCCCGACACTCATGCCAAGTGCCAGAAGGCAGGTTGCTAATAATAACTTTGTTTTCATAAATATTATAATATGTGAGTTTTTATGATTCTGTTTTCCGTTCAGTGTTCTTAGTCCCACTGTTCATATTCCGTTTCCTTGTCGAGTTGCGCGAGGAAGTTGTTGAGTGTCTTTTCCTCCACGTCGCCGAGCTGGTATTCCTTTTCGGCATCCTTGCGTATCTCGGCTATCCATGCGCGGCGTGCCGTAACGTAGTCCTGTCGTATGCGTTCGGCATCGTCGGCAGTTATGATGTCCAGCCCGTAATAGTTGCACATCAGCTGGTAAGCCCATGTCCAGCGGTATTCCTCGTAGTTGCCGTGTATTTCGCTGAATCGCTGCAATACTTGTCTTATTGTCTCGAGTCTGCCGTTCTTCACGTCGTCTATGAGTCTTTTCTCCTCGCTTTCGGGCATGAGCATTCCCGACAGGTCTGTCCATTTGCCCGTGCCGGTATCGGTTGAGGGCTCGCACAGCTTGTGGCGTTTCAGCACTGCCCCCATGAAGATGCGCAGAGCCATGTCGTAGTTCTTGATGCCCACTTTCAGGGCGGTATTCTTTATCACGTATTCGTGATAGTTGTATGTAGAGACCTTGTCGCCCGATGCAGCCCGCAGGTCTTCCAGTATTTTCTTGCCTTCCACTATCTCGCCTACGGTAAACGGGCTGAGCCAGTCGAAGTTGACGATGCTTTTCTGTCCGGCTTTCGGTCGCTTGTCGCGCGTAGGCCATTTCCTTATGTCGCGGTACAGTCCCACCGTCGTCAGGTTTCTGCCCGGCACGAGATACATGGTGTCGCTGTAGGCTATGAGATATGAGAACGGCACGTTTCTCGTGTCTGGATGATACATCAGCTTGCCGAAGCATACCGAGAACGCACCTATCTGTGCCGGCATCAGCAGGTAAGCGCCGCTGGCTGTCTTCGAGCCGCGTTCCATCTCTCCGTAGTGCATCGGTCCCATCTTGTAGGCATGGTTAGAGAAGTTTGTTGCCGAGCCGGCGTTGTAGAAAGAGAACTGTCCTCCGATGAGCAGCGAGCTCTTGTGGTGCGAAGCCGAGAACGGTCCGCAGAAGGCGGCGCAAGCCTCGCCGTTAGCCATGTATGAGTTGGCAAAGAATATGCTGCTGTCGGCAGTGAAGCCGTTGGTTATGTGGCAAGCTTCGCCTACGAAGCAGTTTTCCAGTTTTACGGAGTTGAGTATCGTCGAGCCGTCGTATATTATGGAGTTCTCGCATATCACGCCGCTGCCGATATACACGTTTGCCGTCGGTATGCTCTTTACCGAGCAGTCCGACAGTCGTGTCGCGCCCACCACCTGGCAGTTGTCGTTGATGTGGGTGTTGGTTATCTCGCCCGTGCTTGTTATTCTCACGTTGTTGCCTATCGTGCCTCTATCGGGCACGGTCTGGCTTATGTCCTCGCGTATCATCGTTTTCAGCGCAGCCATCAGTTCCCTGTCGCCGAAGTGCTTCACCATCAGTGCTGCCAGCTGCGATGTCAGTCCGTCAAACAGCATCACGTTGCCGTCGCCTATCTCGTTGAGCACGCTTATCAGGTGTCCCTCGCCGAAGGTAGCCCCTTCGGTAGTCTCCATCGTGTTCACGTTTGTTATGTAGCACTCGTCGCCTATGCTGTAGTTGTTTATGTATGTGCCGATGTTTTCTATCAGGCAGTTGTCGCCTATGCTCACGTTGCGCAGCGTGGCGTTGCGTATGCCGGAGTGTTTCAGGAAGTCCTGGCTCACTTCCACGTTTTTCTCAAACACGCCGAGCGTGATGTCGCCGTAGAAGGCTACGTTGTGGACATACGTTGTCATGAAGTCGTCAGCCACCTTTATGGCTGTCCAGTCCTCCGCCGTGCAGCCCTGCTCCTCCAGTTTGTTGATTTCGTGGTCGGTTAATAATCTGTAGTTTCTCATGGTTAATTCTATGTTATGATATATTAGTTTTCTTCAGTGTCTATGTCGTAGAGGAAGTCGTGGTACGGATATTTCTGTACGTGCAGCTGCTTCACTCTCTGATATACCACCGTGCGCAGTTCCTCTATGTTCATGCGTTCCGTTGCCGATATGAATATGCAGTTGTCTTGCAGTCGTGCCATCCATGTGCGTCGCAGCTCGTCGAGCGATATGTTCTGCTTTGTCGGCGGTGTCAGGTCGTCGGGCTCTTTCTCCACCCATGTGTAGGCATCTATCTTGTTGAACACTATCATCGACGGCTTGTCGGCACAGCCCAAGTCGCCCAGAGTCTTCTCAACGACGTTTATCTGCTCCTCAAAGTCGGGGTGGGAGAGGTCTACGACGTGTATCAGCATGTCTGCCTCGCGCACCTCGTCGAGTGTCGACTTGAAGGAGTCCACAAGGTCGGTGGGCAGCTTGCGTATGAAGCCTACGGTATCGGCAAGCAGGAACGGCAGGTTCTCCACCACCACCTTTCTCACCGTAGTGTCGAGCGTGGCAAACAGTTTGTTCTCGGCAAACACCTCGCTCTTCGACAGCAGGTTCATTATCGTCGACTTGCCCACGTTGGTATATCCCACGAGAGCAGCCCTTATCAGCCTGCCCCTGTTCTTGCGTTGCGTCGTCTTCTGCCTGTCTATCTCGGCAAGCCTCTGCTTCAGCAGGCTCATGCGGTTCAGGATTATGCGTCGGTCCATCTCGAGCTGTGTCTCGCCCGGTCCGCGCAGTCCAACGCTTCCCTTTCCGCCGCCGCTGCCCGAGCCGCCGCCCTGTCGCTCAAGGTGAGTCCACAGGCGTTGCAGTCGTGGCAGCATGTATCTGTACTGCGCCAGTTCCACCTGTGTCTTGGCTGCGGCAGTCTGTGCGCGCATGGCAAAGATGTCGAGTATGAGCGACGTGCGGTCCAGTATCTTCACTTTCAGCACCGACTCAATGTTGCGTATCTGCTTAGCCGACAGCTCATCGTCGAAGATTACCATGCCCACCGGTCGGTCGGCATCATCCTCGTCGGCGATATACCGGCGTATCTCCTCGAGCTTGCCCTTGCCTACGTACGTCGTCTGGCTCGGACCGCCCACGCGCTGCGTAAAACGCTTCACGGTGATGGCGCCGGCAGTATCGGCAAGAAACTCCAGTTCGTCTAAGTATTCTGTCGTCTTAGCCTCATTCTGCTGCGCAGTGATGAGGCCGACAAGCACCGCTGTTTCGGCTTTAACTTCACTTATTACAAATTCTTTCATTAAGTCGTTCTGTAGTAATTATATATATAATAAGGCGCAAAGGTAAGCAAAATAGATTGAAATGCAAAATAAAACACAGAAATTTTAGTAAAGTGTAAGAATTAACACGTTATACTCAGCAGTTTCTGCATAGCTGTTATGGTTGACTTTATGGCTGATGTTTTCTTCCCCTGCAAAAACCGTGCCAAACTCGTCAGGATTTTCTTTCGGGGCGAAAAACGATGAAAAATTTTGACACGGGAAAACTCTCCAAATAGATGCGGAACAGCCCATGAAACTGTGAAAATATGCAAAAATCGACCTCAAACATGCGTGCTAAAAATGTCAAAGAGCATGTTTGAGGCAGGAAACTGCACGTTTTTGCACGATTACGGGTTGGCTGTCATATCGTTACAGAGTGTTTGTAAGGGTGTGACGGAGTATCTGTAATAGGATTACAAGATGCTTGTAAAAATCCTGTAATCCGTGTTTTGGTGTCAAAATACTGATATCCAACGACTTAGCCGATAAGCCGAAATACTCGCGTATTTGCCGAAAAATATTTCGTAACGACTTTCGCGGGCACTCTCGCGACAGTAAACAGTCGAAAATTGATTATACTTTCATTCTCCGGCATGCTGCTGGCGAAAGTTCGGCAACGCACTGTTTTGTGTGTTAAAATGTAGCTTTCTGACGGAAAAATAAAATAAATCGAAAGAAAAGTCGCAGAAAATTTGCATTTCTGATAATAATGCATTATCTTTGCCATGTGATGATTAGTAGTAAATAATTTCTTAATTGTACATTAGTTGATAGTAAGACTGATTTCCAAATTTTCAAATTATTAAAAAACAATCTACCCATATTGATAATATGACAACAGCCGCGATGAGAATCGCTGCTGTTTTTCTTTGTCCTGACGACAGCAATACAGACGCTGGCGAAGTTTAAATGCAGCGTTAAATAAATCTTACTTTTGTTAAAAGAAAGGTTCGTTAACTATAATTAACAGGTCGGGGGGTGGTTGTTAAGGATTTTTTATACTTTTGCCGTGCGAATTGAAAAATAATATAGAATTAAACACATTGTGAAGCGATTATGAAAGTTACTACAAACAGGTTAAGGACAATAGTATCATTATTACTCTTTGCTTTCGCAGTGTCGACCATTTCGGCACAGAACGTAAAGGTGTCGGCTGAGACAGGCCGACTAATTGCAGGTTTGGGACTTGAGGAGGAATTTGGTTTCTATCAGGGAAAGGGTTGGAAATCCATGTGGTGGCACAACCAGGCGCCGGTGAAATTTTTTGTCAGCGACCATCCTGAATTGAATTCTCATGGATATTTGCGCTCGCATGCATGCAACATGATTTTCGACGACTCGGGAAATCTCGTAATCGCGGTTGCAGGTGATGACGCATTCTATCAGCTTGCAATGAGTGACGGATTTAGAATTCTCGGATACACAATGACGCTGAAAAACGATATACCTTCAACCTTTGAAGAAGCAAGTGTTGGCTATGGATGTAAATTCAGCGAGACAACAAGCGGTTTCAGTACAGAGCTGACAAGTATAACAGTAGGCTCAAGCAGGGAAGATAGCAAGGAATATAACATTAGCAGAACAGTGCTCAACCCTTCAGATGCTACTAACGTACTTAATTTCAAACTTGAAAGAATTGGTCGTTCGAAAGAACGACATCTGAGAATAGTAAACTTCGTCGTATATTTCTCTGCCGACGGCGACATTCCTGTCAATATGACGCCAGAAACTAACGATGCAACGGCAAAGAGCCATGTGGAGGTTCCGTTCGAGACCGGTATGTTGGCATTAGGCGACGTGCGCCTGAGAACACAGGGAGGAGCATACCACAACGCCTACGAGTATCATGAAGTAGAGGAACTCAATGCCGATATGACGCTCTACAACGAGGGCTCCGTTGTCGGCGGCAAGGTGGAGGACGTGGCTGCGGCTGCAACCATAACAAAGGAAACCCACCGCGACGGAACAGACAAGAGATTCTATGCACTGAAAAACGGTACATATTATATAGAGACACCTGTAGAAGTGGTAACCACTCACGGTAACCACGACCCTTTAGGCTACCGCATCATGGGCGGCGAACTGAACTACTATCGTGGTACTGACCGTGCCGCAATAAACGAAAATATTATAGAAAACGAAGGAATGTTCAGCATACAAAGCACGCTGAACATAGACAACGACGCAAGCCAGGGTACGTCAGTCTACTACCTGCACCCGTCAGGCAGATACGTACGCCGGCAGCCAGGAGAAACAATGACTAAGCTGTGGCAAAAAGACGATAAGGGAAGAATCTTCCACGAGCAGGACGGAGAATATACGTATCTTGTGTATAATAGAAGTGGTATTTTTAGTTATTCAGTTGGCGTATATCGACCAAACTCAAAACTGACAGGAAATACAGACTATGTGTCTGGAGCCGGATACACGATTTTTGCATTCCCCAAAGATAAGCACATAAGATTAGGAAACAATAGATATTATGTCTATCCTGAGTGGAACGACGAGCTCCATGCCTATAAGGTTGCCCAGACAGGTACATCAGGCAATGGCTCTACATGGAATTCAGAGCAGAAAACCCGCACCAACAGTCAGCCTGCATATACGGCAAGCGACTGGACGCTGACTCCCTACGACAAGGAAGGCAACGCACTCGCACCTATCACAGTCAGCAGCAGCAACAACAAGGGAACCTTCTCGTTCAACGACTTCAACAACGACGCAGTGAAGTTTGAAATCAGCGGTCTGCCTGAAGGCGACGCCTACCGTGCGCTGATGACGTTCGACTTAGACATACAGCCGCTCGACCCATACATCAACAGCGTGGAAATAGAATGTGAGAACTCGCTGCCGGAAAGCCAGATAACAGAAGACAAGCTGAAGAGACTGACACACTCGTTCGTCATCTCCGACTTCACGATGAGCGGCTCCGACTTCAGATTCTATGTGCCGGAGAACTGGTCTGACTTCATGCCATGCACGTTCTCGTTCAAGAATGTACGCTCTAAGTATCTCGACAACACATACTACAACGGCAAATACAACAAAGAAGCACGCCAGATGATAGTAGGCTCGGAATACTACGGACTGAGCGACAGCAAGGACAGGGCAATATATAAGAATGTGTACGACATAACAGAGCCTACGGTGGCAGTTCCTGCCGACTATACCGAAAAGGTTAACTCTCTGCTCTGCGGAACGCAGCCATTCTACTTCACCAACGCCGACGAGCTCGACCACGACTATACTTCTGAGTCGGAACGAGTGAAGATCAGAACGCTGCACAAGTATCCTTTCACGCTCGACACTTATCACAACCAGACACAGACAAGCGTGGATGGCTACCTTATAGGATATCCTGCAGGTAACTTCCACCGCCTGCAAATGTATGAAGACGAGTCGAAGCACGCATACCTGTTCGTGGCAGACGAGCCACGCTACAACATCGCTCCGACAAGGGCAACGGAACACCGCATGTATGCTTACTACGACATAGAGCTGACCCTCGTAACTAAGGACTTCACGCCGATACTGACATGGGAGAAACTGTATGAGGCAATAGACTATCAGGCTCCAAACATGCACGTAAACAGCAAGTGGGGCGTGAAGGTGAAAACAGAAGAGCCGGAAGCAGGCTACCTGCCCGTAAGCGTGATACGCGACAAGATGCTCGAGGAAATAGCCGACGGCAGCATAAAGACACCCGAAAGCCTCAAAGACATACTCTACATGGATGCCAGCGACATGTCTACACTCATATTCTCTACAAACACAGGTAGCTACGACGGTCTGGAGACATTCAGAAGACAGATGAGCAATGAAGATGTGCCTAATGACAGGAGAAACGTGATATTCTACCTGCCACTGGAAATGATGCACGAGGGCGACAACTATGCCTACAAAGCCGAAGGAGGTGGATATATGGCTACTGAAGATATCGTTCTCAGAGACCGCACGCCGTTCTTCGCACCATACGACATAAGTGTGGGAGCAATGAACAAAGTAACTTACGAGCGCGAGATAACCATAGGCAAGTACGAAAAGACCAAGTGTGGCACTCTGATGCTGCCGTTCAACCTTGCTGTGGATGCCGACGGCATACACAAAGACCAGCAGGGACGCGGCGAGTTCAAGCTCTTCACCATGAACACTACAAACTGTCTTAGCATTAATAAGTCTGACCTGGAAACGGGTGCCGTAGGATATTTCGGCGCACTGAAGTCGGACAAGGTAATAATGCAGTCCGAAGCCAACGTGCCTTACCTGTTTGAGGTGTACAACGACACGGGTCTTGACAACATCACTCTCGTGGCAGAGCAGACTGGCGCCACTGTAAAGGCAACCCCGCGCAAGGCATCGCACGCAGCAGACGAGGCAGTGGCTAAGGAAATACTCACCGGCGAGCAGGCATGGGGCAAGATTAGCGGAGTAGACTATCAGTTCACACACTGCGGAACATTCGGCGGAGTAGTAGTTCCGAAGTCAGAAGGCGCGTTCTACATGGCACAGGGCAAGTTCCTCAACACGCTGAGCCTTAACGACGAATACACAGTCCTGAACGGTCTGCCGTTCCGTTCATGGTATGACTGCAAGACAAGCGGCGGCGCACACCCTGCACTCACGTTCAGCATCATGTTCGGTACCAACAGCGACACGACAGGCATAGACGCTCCAGAGGCACGAACATACGAGACCGACATGGTCTATACCATCGACGGCCGTCCTGTTGGCATGCTCAACCTTGAGGAAATGGGCAGGACACTGACTAAGGGAATCTATATTGTAAACGGTAAGAAAGTTGTAATTAAATAAATTTGACGAAACGATGAAGAAGAATAAATATATAATACCACAAACAGATGTAATCAGTGTTCCTACTGAGGATTTCATTGCAAGAAGTAATCCTTATAACTGGATGGATGCCAACGAGCATACATTCGATGATGAGGAAAAGAACGAAGAAGACGACGAATACTTTGAAGAATCATATAACGAAGACTTTTCATGGCCTGAATAAATATAACCTTCAATGAATTTAATTCTTTTGAGGATACTACTGTCGTGATGACAGACGTATCCTTTTTTTGTTTTCATTTCTGCATTACGGATGTTTTTCGTACCTTTGCACGCACAATATAATATATTAATAATGTAAAACCAGCTTGGCAGAGCTGCGGGACGTCTCCCTGAAATAACTCCACAATGATAATGAATAAAAATGAAGTTACAAATCGGGTGACGGCTACCATTCTGTCGATGTCGCTGCTCACCGTTATGGCAGGAGCAGCCATAGCCCCGGCACTGGGAATCATTAAAGCTCATTTTGCTGATGCACCTGAGATGATGGTGCAACTGATAGTAAGCATACCAGCCTTACTGATAATAGTTACCAATCTTTTCTTCATGTCGATAAGCCGACGGCTGCGAACACGCACGATAGCCGCGACGGGACTGATGCTCTATGTCGTGTCTGGGGCAGGATGCTTCTTTGCAGACAATATATATGTGCTGCTCTTTTTGCGTGCCGTGCTCGGTATAAGCGTCGGGCTGATAATGCCACTGTTGTCGGCTGCGTTGTATCTCGGACAATTCCTGTCGCCGATAGTCGTACTACCGCTGTCGAAGACATTGTTTACCGACGACGTAGCTGCCGCATACAAGATAGGTGTAATGCTTTGCGTGGCGTATCTGCTACAGGTATATTCTACCAGACATTTCCAAAGTCTGCCGCCAGAGTAGGGGAATTATGGAGCACGGGCGGAAACGCTAACCTTAACGGGAACGGGAATCTTAACTGGAACGCTAACTTTAATGTTCCCGTCCCCGTTCCCGTTAAGGTTATAATTAATGATATATTGCTAACACGCTGACAGATAACGAAGTTGAACGATTTGGGAAACTTTCTCGCGAAAAAATGTTTACAAGTTTCCTAAAAAAGATTTTTCTATATCAACATATTGTTGTATCTTTGCAAAAAATATATTCCGATATGCTTATATACGGACCCTGTATTTGCTAAAAAGAAGGTTTTTTATTCTTGTACTTAATGAAGGGATTTACAAATAAATAAACATATTAAAGCTATAACATATTATATTATACCAATGAAAAACAAGACTTACAGTTACGATGAAGCGTTTGATGCCTCTCTGAAATATTTTGACGGCGACGAACTTGCTGCCCGCGTGTGGGTGAACAAGTATGCAATGAAGGACAGTTTCGGAAATATATACGAACAGTCGCCTGAAGACATGCACAACCGTCTGGCAAACGAAATATCACGCATAGAGCAGAAATATCCAAACCCGATGTCAACAAGTGAGATATTCCAGCTGCTTGACCATTTCAGATATATCGTTCCGGCAGGAAGCCCTATGACAGGAATAGGCAACGACTTCCAGGTTGCTTCGCTGAGCAACTGTTTCGTAATTGGTCTTGACGGCGATGCCGACTCTTACGGCGCGATAATGCGCATAGACGAGGAGCAGGTGCAGCTGATGAAACGTCGCGGAGGTGTGGGACACGACCTGTCGCACATCAGACCGAAAGGCTCGCCCGTGAACAACTCGGCACTGACATCGACAGGTCTTGTGCCGTTCATGGAACGTTATAGCAACAGTACGCGCGAAGTGGCACAGGACGGCAGACGCGGTGCGCTGATGCTCTCGGTAAGCATAAAGCATCCGGACTCGGAGGCATTCATAGATGCAAAGATGACCGAAGGAAAGGTTACGGGAGCAAATGTATCGGTGCGCATAGACGATGAGTTTATGAATGCTGCAATAGACAACAAGGACTACAAGCAGCAGTTCCCGATAGACAGCAATAAGCCTGACTTTGAGAAAACTATCAAGGCAAGAAACCTTTGGCAGAAGATTGTACACAACGCATGGCAGAGCGCAGAGCCGGGAGTGCTGTTCTGGGACACGATAATACGCGAAAGCATACCAGACTGCTATGCCGACTTGGGCTTCCGTACTATATCTACAAACCCATGCGGAGAGATTCCACTCTGTCCGTACGACTCATGCCGACTGCTGTCGATAAACTTATATTCATACGTCGTAAACCCATTCACTAAGGATGCTTACTTCGATTTCTACCTGTTTAAGGAACATGTTGCCAAAGCACAGCGCATCATGGATGATATTGTAGACCTCGAACTGGAGAAGATAGAGTGCATCATGGACAAGATAAAGAAAGACCCGCAGTCGGATGAAGTGAAGAACTCAGAGTATCATCTGTGGGAGAAAATCTACTCTAAGAGCGGCAAGGGACGCCGTACAGGTGTCGGCATAACCGCAGAGGGCGACATGATAGCTGCTATGGGACTGCGCTATGGCACACAGGAAGCAACAGACTTCTCTGTAGAGGTGCACCGCACACTGGCTCTCGCAGCCTACGGCTCGTCGGTAGTCATGGCGAAAGAGCGCGGAGCATTCAGCGTCTTCGATGCCAAACGCGAGAAAAACAATCCTTTCATACTGAGACTGAAGGAGGCAGACGAAGATATGTATAAGGATATGGTGAAGTATGGACGCCGCAACATAGCATGTCTGACAATAGCACCGACAGGAACAACGTCGCTGATGACGCAGACAACAAGCGGAATAGAACCAGTGTTCATGCCTGTATATAAACGTCGCAGAAAGGTTAACCCGAATGATACAAACGTGCATGTGGACTTCGTAGACGAAGTAGGCGACTCGTTTGAAGAATATATTGTATATCATCCGAAGTTCCTGCAATGGATGAAGACAAACAACATAGACACCGACAAGCGCTATAGTCAGGAAGAAATAGACGAACTGGTGGAACGCTCACCTTACTATAAGGCAACGGCAAACGATGTAGACTGGCTGATGAAGGTGAAGATGCAGGGCGCAATACAGCGCTGGGTTGACCACTCGATAAGCGTAACGGTAAACCTGCCTAACGACGTCAACGAGGAACTTGTCAACCGTCTGTATGTGGAAGCATGGAGGTCGGGATGCAAGGGCTGTACTATCTACCGCGACGGAAGCCGCGCAGGTGTAATGGTGGCTGTGAAGAAAGACGACAAGAAGAAAGAAGGAACGCAAAACGACAACGATATAGCAGAAAACGAGGACAAGCCGTGCAAGCATCCTACCGTAACGGAAACACGCCCTAGTGTGCTCGAGTGCGATGTAGTACGCTTCCAGAACAATAAAGAGAAATGGGTGGCTTTCGTTGGACTGCTCGACGGATATCCATACGAGATATTTACTGGTTTGCAGGACGATGACGAAGGTATCGTTTTGCCGAAAACGGTAACGAAAGGCAAGATTATAAAGCAAACTAATGAGGACGGAACAAAGCGCTATGACTTCCAGTTTGAGAACAAACGAGGATACAAGACTACAGTGGAAGGACTGAGCGAGAAGTTTAATCCGGAATACTGGAACTATGCCAAACTCATATCAGGCGTGCTACGCTATCGCATGCCGATAGACCACGTGATAAAACTTGTCAGCTCGCTGCAACTGCAGAGCGAAAGCATCAACACATGGAAAAACGGTGTTGAACGCGCACTGAAGAAGTATGTAACTGACGGAACGGAAGCCAAAGGACAGAAATGCCCTGCATGCGGAAATGAGTCGCTGGTATATCAGGAGGGATGCCTGATATGTAAGAGTTGCGGTGCATCGCGCTGCGGATAATAACAAAGTTGTGCAACGATGCAGATATCATCAACAGCAATAATTCTCAGAAACATACGTTTGCATGCGCAACACGGAGTTTTGGAGCAGGAGAGGCTGACGGGCGACGAGTTCATCGTGAACCTGCGCGTTGCCGGCGACTTCGCAAAAGCCTGCCGGACAGACAGTGTAGACGATACAGTGAACTATGCAGAGCTGTATGAGATAGTCAAGACTGAGATGATGAAACCGTCGCGGCTGATAGAGAATGTTGCTTACAGAATAGGGCAGGCGATACTCGACAGCAATAGTCTGGTGGAAAGCGTAGACGTGGAAGTGGTAAAAAGCAATCCACCCATGGGCGCAGACTGTGGCGGAGCAAGCGTCGTTATTAATATTAATAGGTAAAAAGGATAACTATAATATATATTATTTGATGCTGAAACGAATAATTACTTTTATGTTGATTTGTCTCCCTGTGCTCACACTGTGTGCAGGCGACAAGTTCACATTGGTAATAGACGCAGGACATGGAGGACATGACTCTGGTGCAGTGGGAGCAACTCAGAAAGAGAAAAACCTTACGCTGAGACATGCACTTGCTTTTGGTAAGCTCGTGGAAAGAAACTGTCCAGACGTGAAGGTTATATATACGAGGACGACCGACCGTTTCATTGAGCTGTGGCAAAGGGCAGAGATAGCAAACAAAAACAAGGCAGACCTGTTTATATCCGTACACATAAACTCGCTGCCTGCGGGACGCATAGCACGCGGATTTCAGACTTACACGCTCGGAAGTGGCAGAAATTCAGGAACGAAAGGCTTACTGAAAAACCTCGAAGTGGCAAAGAGAGAAAACTCGGTGATACTTCTCGAAAAAGATTATAAGCAGACGTATCACGGCTTTGATCCAAATTCGGCTGAGAGCAATATCATGTTTGAAATCATACAGGACAAGAACATGGAACGCAGTGTCGAACTTGCCAAGATGATGCAGAAGCAAGTGTGTGCATCAACAGGCAGACAGGACATGGGCGTGCATCAGGACAACCTTGCTGTGCTGCGACTGACATCAATGCCGGCATGCCTGCTCGAACTCGGATTTATATCAACTCCCGATGAAGAGGCTTTCCTCGCTACGGACGAGGCAGTAGAGAGATATGCACGCGGAATATATAATGCTTTTGTACAATACAAGAACAAATATGATTTGGTGGGCCGCAGGGCACCAATGATAGAAATATTACCTGTCAAGCAGCCTGCCGTGAAAGAAGAACCAAAAACGCAACCAAAGGCAGAAGAAATAAAAGCAAAGGAAAGTCAGGACGACAAACAGCAGCAACAGCAAACTGTTAAGCCGCAAACAAGCGAGCCTGTGTTTAAGGTGCAGATTGTCGCCACGTCGAAACCACTGAGCAAGAACTCAGACGTGCTGAAAGGACTAGACGATGTAGACAGTTATATGGATGGCAACTTCATAAAGTATACGGTTGGAGCTTCAACCGACTTCAACAAGATTGCAATGCTGCGCAAAAATCTTTTGGAACGTTTCCCGCAGGCATTTGTAATCGCTTTCAGAGACGGAAAACGCATTGACACAAACGAAGCCATAAGAATATATAAGGCTAATCGAAATAAATAAGATAGTGAGTGTATTTAATTATAAAATATATTTAGAAAACAATGAGAAACGAAATAAAAATAGCACTTGTTGCAATAGTTGGAATAGTGATATTGTTTTTCGGAATGAATTTTCTGAAAGGATTACACTTGTTTGCGAGCGACAATTCTTATTACATATCGTTCGATGACATCAGTGGATTGTCTCCGTCAAGTCCTATCTATGCCAATGGATACAAGGTGGGAACAGTGAAAAACATAACATACGATTATGATAAAGATGGCGAGATAAAGGCTACTGTCGGACTGGACAAGGCTCTGAAAGTGCCGCAAGGCAGTCGTGCGGAGATTGTCAGCGACTTGCTGGGCAATGTTCAGGTAAACCTGATTTTGGGAGACAGGACAGCCGGACTCCTGCCTGTTGGTGGACAAATCGACGGCAGAAAGAATAGCGGAGCAATGGGACAGGCTGCACAGATGATACCGCAGGTGGAGAAACTTTTGCCTAAGTTAGACTCGATACTGACATCGCTCAACGTTCTGTTTGCCGACCCCGCTATTGCCCAGTCTTTGCACAACGTAAGGCAAATCACATCAGACCTGACAACAACCACACAGCAACTGAATACGCTGATGGCATCTATGAACAATAAGGTGCCCACGCTCATGGGGAAGGTAGACAACGTGCTTGATAATACAAATAAACTTACTGCATCGCTGGCGGCAGTTGACGTAGAGTCGACAATGAGCCGCATAGACAAGACATTGGCAAATGTGGAGCGTTTTTCAGAACAGCTTAATGACAACAAAGGCTCGCTCGGACTGTTGATGAACGACCGTTCTCTGTTCGACAACCTGAACGCAACAATGGCGCATGCTGACTCCCTGATGCTTGACTTGAGAAAGCATCCAAAACGATATGTGCACTTTTCAGTTTTCGGCAAAAAGGATAAATAATGAAAATAATATCGTTTACGTCCCTTATTTAAAATTAGTCTAAATATAAGGTCGGTATTTCTGCAAATATGCAGATGTTATCGAAACATCATTAAATGAGAGAATTACGGAGATGTGCAATTCTTTTGTTGCACACTCTTTGTTTTGTGTGTCGATTGATGCTAACTTGTTGTATTTCAAGATATTCGAATTATCCAAATAATGATATGCTAACCGAAATTTCATATACGATGTAAAGTGCTTAAAATAAAGACATTTGTCAGAATTAACTATTTTGCAAAGAATAATATTATTTGTGTAATTAAAAAAAAAATGCGAATTTTGCACCAAGAAATAATTACAGTCTCGAAACGCATATATACATATTAATATACGCGATAGGGGAATAAGAAGTTAATAATGAAAATCAAGCCGCAAACACTTTGGGAACAATGTCTTTTCCTGATAAAGGAAAACGTTTCCGAGCAGCAATATAAAACATGGTTCAAGCCATTGGTGTTTGAGACGTACAACCCGTCGACAAAAACACTGCTGGTACAGGTACCGAGTGCGCTTGTGTACGAGTACCTTGAGGAACACTATGTTGACTTGCTGAAGAAGGTGCTTGTTCGTGTTTTCGGCAATGGTGTGCTTCTTTCTTATAGAGTAGTTATTGACAAAACAAATAATCTGACACAGGATTTTGAGTCTGAAAAAGAAGATGGCGTAATGCCAAAGGTTTCACGCAACAATGTCAACCAGTCGCCGACAATACTTGACAGTGTGAAACCAGATTTGGACCCTCAGCTCAATCCACAGCAGACTTTCGCTTCTTTCATTGAAGGCGAAAGCAACAAGCTGCCGCGTGCCTTGGGATTGTCAATAGCAGAAAATCCGAATACAACACAGTTCAACCCGATGTTTATCTTCGGTCCGTCAGGATGTGGTAAGACACACCTCATAAACGCTATAGGCGTGAAGATAAAGCAACTTTACCCGCAGAAAAGAGTGCTGTATATATCGGCTCGACTATTCCAGGTTCAATACACAAATGCCGTACGACAGAATACGGTCAATGATTTCATAAATTTCTACCAGAGCATAGATGTTCTTATCATTGATGACGTACAGGAATGGATGACGGCAAAGAGCACTCAGGACACATTCTTCCATATCTTCAATCATCTTTTCCGTAACGGAAAGCGCATCGTTCTTGCGTCAGACCGTCCGCCAGTCGACTTGAAAGGCATGAACGAGCGCCTTATCACTCGCTTTGCCTGTGGATTGATAGCAGAGTTGGAGAGTCCGGACGAGCAGCTGCGTGTTGACGTCTTGAGAAGCCTTGTACACCGCGAGGGATTGGATATACCAGAAGATGTCATACAGTTTATTGCCTGCACGGCTAACGGAAGCGTGCGCGACTTGCAGGGAGTGGTAAACTCGCTGTTGGCTTATTCAGTTGTCTACAACAGCAACATAGACATGCGTCTGGCAGAAAGGGTTATCAAGCGTGCTGTCAAGGTTGACAATCATCCGCTTACGATAGATGACATTATAGAGAAGGTATGCAATCATTACAATGTTACGGCAAATGAAGTTAACAGCAAGAGTCGTAAGCGTGAGCTCGTTGTGGCGCGTCAGGTGTCTATGTATCTTGCCCAGAAATACACAAAGATGCCAACGTCGCGCATCGGAAAGTTGATAGGAGGACGCGACCATTCAACCGTTCTTCACAGCTGCACGCAAGTTTCCGAGCGCTTGAAAATAGACAAGTCTTTCTCGAACGAGATATCGAGCATAGAAAATTCATTCAGACTGAAAAAATAAACACTTCGTAAGATTACGTTAAAAAGTAATATACGAAGTGTTTTTTCTTTTTATATTCTCTGTCAGGCAGTAACGTTGTCCTTCTTTTACGAGTATAATGACTTATATGGATATGACACAGAATACAAACATAAAAGTTTGGAAAGAATATAAATATGTGATTATTTATAAAAAATACGAACGTTTTGTGTGTCCTTTCAGAAAAAAAGAGTAATTTTGTAGCAACAGTAAAACTTTACAGAAAGCATACGAAAGTATAAACAAATTAAGGCTTGTGCCTGAAATTTATAGAGAACATGGCTATAAAGAAAGCAGAACAAAAGAATTCTCTCATGAGTGATAAGCATTTCCCAATAATGCATTCACTTGTCAAGAGTTATATAGTGGAAATTAGACAAAGACCTGTTGTCGCAGACGCAGATGTTGCAGCTTTATACGGAGTGGAAACAAAGAGGGTAAATGAAGCTGTAAAGAACAACCCGGACAAGTTTCCTGAAGATTATATGTTTGTGTTAACACCAGGCGAATTAAAGGATTTGCGGTCGAAAATTTCGACCACAAACTTATCAGTAAAGAGCCGCTCACTGCCTAAGGTTTTTACTGAGAAAGGTTTGTACATGCTTGCGACTATTCTAAAAAGCCAGCGGGCAACAGCTGTTACGTTTGCCATCATTGAAACGTTTGCAAAGGTTCGTAGCTTGAAACGTGAACTTGTAGAACTTCACCAAGAACAAGATACCCACAAACAAAAAGACAAAATGAGGCATTTCGGTGAAATGCTTTCAGACATAGTGATGCCTGATTTAGAGACATCAGAAACAGAATCAACATTGGAATTGAATTTTCTGATAGGAAAGATAAAGCATACGGTCAAACGAATTAAGAAAAACGAGAAGGGCAAGTAATTAGTTTATATGGGATGTTCCCAAGTACCTGAAGCCCATAAGGCTTTGTATAAAGCAAATGAAAGTTTATACAAATTAGGGCTTGCGCCTGTAAATTTATAATCAGATAAATACATATGAGAACGGAAGATCAAGTTAGAGATGAAGCCAAAATAATTCTTGGTTTCGATGACGATGAATCCAATGTCAAACAAGGCACAGGACAAATCACCACTTTTAACCAGCTTGGTTTCAAGGGAGATAGTAATAAACCTGACGTTGGTATCTTCCTAAAGGAAAAGAAGAGGTTGCAATAATCCTTGAAGCAAAATCTGAAAAATCGGATTTAACAAAGCAAAAATATGTTGATGAACTTCAAAAGAATATCAAAATTGTACGTTCTAAGTATAACAAAATTATAGGACTTTTATACAATGGCTCGGACATTCGTGTTTTTAAGAACGAAGAAGAGATAACGGGCATCGCATCAACACTACACATAAGCATTATTACAAAGGTTTGTACAATCAACAACAAATTGACAAACAACGTATAATTTCTTGGGACTGTATTTTATCAGCGTGATGAAGCAAGTTTGGATATGAAAGTTCATTGTTTAAAACCTGTTGATATAGAACTAAATGAATATATAGGGCAATTTCTTGTTTCCGCAATTAAATCATCTTTACGATACTATTCATATGCTGATCAAATTTCAAGTACAGTTCTTCCCAACCTATATATAATGCTTCCTTCAACTACCGATCATAAACCCGATTGGAAATATATGGAGCAATATATGCAGCGAATAGAGAACAAAGTAACTAATGATATATCATTGATAATCAGGAGTTTAGGGGGGAGAATACGTAAGTTGGCAGATGTTGCAAGCTGGAAAAGATTTCATCTGTATGATAATGAATTATTTACAATTGATAGTGGAACAAAGCTTGACAAAGTTAAAATGACAAATAACAAACCATCTATTAATTTTGTAGGAAGAGCAAATACCAACAATGGAGTTACCGATTATATAGATGAAATAGAAGGTATTAAACCTTATGAAGCAGGATGTTTAACAGTCTCTCTTGGTGGAGAGTATCTTGGCTCTTGCTTTATACAAGAAAAACCTTTCTATACAAGTCAGAATGTAAATGTCTTAATCCCGAAACATGAGATGTCTGATAATAGTAAACGCTTTATTGCTACAATGATTTTTCGAGAGGGTAGACTTCGTTATAAGGCGTTTATAGATGAACTTAATCGTCATATGAAAACAGATTTTAGTATTTTACTACCTGTTACACAAGATAATAGTCCTGATTGGGACTATATGGACCAATATATGCAAATGATTGAACAAAAAGCCAAAGACGTATTATGCAATTTTGTAAGTTATGCTAAATTCCACGAGTTAATGGTATAATTATTTCAAATAAAAATACGGGCAAGACATCAATCCTTTTCTGTAAAGACTACAATGTTTGTTCCACTACTTGTCAGAAACTGCATTTGCTGCCATTTTTCTCCATTTGCGGTAGCCCATTATTGCTATAATGACGTATAGGGCGTAGAGTGATGCCTTGAACGGTATGTCCTTATAGTAGTACAGGCAGCATGTTACCACGTCTACGGCTATCCATATCAGCCACTGTTCCACATATTTACGTGCCAAAGCCCATATTCCGACGATGCTCAGTGCCGTAGTAAAGCTGTCGGCTATCGGCACGCGCGAGTCTGTATGGTAAGCAAGGATATAGTATATGGCTGCCCATATTACGACGGTTGCCACACCCCAAATTGCTACTGCTCGGCGTGGAAAGTGTGTTATAGGCAGCTGTCGGTCGTGCTGTCTGCCTCCTTTCTTGCCAAACTGCCATGCAAAGAAACCATAAATGGTTACGGCAAGGTAGTAGAATTCCATTCCGCAGTCGGCGTACAGTCCTTTCTGATAGTAAAGGACTATGCCGAGCGACTGCATCAGGAAGCCCACAACCCACAGCCAGAGACTTGCACGATATTCAAGAATGATATATGCAAGTCCCAGCACTGTGGTTGTTATGTCGAGCCAGTAGCGTGATAGAAAATCAGCCATTGTTTAGAAGTTAAGCGACAAGTGAGCCATGAAATGTATCGGTGCCTGTGCCGAGTAGACACTGTATGTCCAGAATCCAAGTACATGATTGTTGAAAGCCTGTATGTTTCCGTTGTTGTCGCGCTTGAAGTTCAGTCCGCAGGCACCATTCGATTCATATTTCTTGCTGAAGAGATTGTATATTGTTGCGCCAATGGTTATGCTCTTAACTCCGCGCATCTTGAATGTGTAAGACAGGTCGAGGTCTGTCGTCAGATAGTCGTCAATCATGGCGCTCACTTCCTTTCCGCCGTTGTCCTCGTCTATAAACGACTTGAAGTTTGAGTTAGTCATATACTGCTCACTTATGTACTTCGTCATCAGCGATGCCCTCAGTCCTTTCCATTCGTAGCTTATGCGGTTAGCCAGTATGAAGTCTGGCGAGAAGGCAAGGTGTGTCGTGCCTACATTTTCCTTCGACATTTCCCATGTCTCGGTGTCAATTATTGTCAGGCTCATGTTCTTTGCGCGGTTGATGCTCCATGTTGCGTTCATGTCCCACTCAAAGCCGTCGAACGGGCGTAGTGCCGTTTGCAGCTCGATACCCATGCGATAAGAATCCTTTATGTTTCTTGCCACCATTTCTCCGTTTGAGTCTTGCGCTCCGGTCAGCACAAACTGGTTGTCGTAGTCCATGTAGTAGAAGTTCAGTCCGGCTGAGAAAATCTTGCTCTCATACTTGTAGCCAATCTCAATGTCGTTCAGTCTTTCAGCCTTAGGGCTTACCTCCTCAGCCTCAGCCATCATGTCTTCATAGTCGTTGCGTGTAGGTTCCTTGTGCGCAATGGCATACGATGCGTAGACTGTATGCTCTTTCAGGAAGTTGTATGTCAGTCCGAATTTAGGGTTGAAGAAGTCGAACGACTCGTTCAGGTCGAACATACGCTGCTGCTTGTTGTCGTCAAATTCCTGCGAGCTGCCCGTCATCTTGTAGTTCACATGCCTGTATTGCAGGTCGGCAAAAGCATTCAGTCCGGGCACGAACTCATAGTTTACCTTTGCATAAATGTTGCCGTCAGACTTCTTTGCATTGTTGTCGTAGTATTTGTGGTCAGGATTCAGCGCCCCTGAGAACTGTCTTATCCAAATCACTCTGCCGTAGTGGTCGCCGTCATACTTGTTCCATCCGCCTCCGATGTTAGCCGACAGTCCCCTGCGGTTGTCATAGTTCATGGATGCCACGAAGCCGTAGAAATCGTTTTCCATGCGTTTCTGGCGTATGAGGTCGCTCTTTGAGTCGAGTTCCGACATAAGCAGATACTTGTAGAGTTTCTGGCTTTCCTTATACTGTTCATAGTATCCGTCTCCGCGAGTGTAGTGCAGTGCCGCGTTCAGAGTCCAGTCCTTGCTGACATACTGGTTCCAGAGCAGCTGATAGTGCTGCTGATGATAGTTGTCGGTCTGGTTCTTGTAGTATGCCGTGTTGCCTTTGTCGTCGGTGTACATGCCGCTCGGGTTATATGTCCTGCCGAGCGTTTCGAGTTGTTCGCGCGAAGCATAGTCCCACGCCATGTAGGTCTTTTCCTTACCGTTGAACGTGATGAGCTTCACCACCGTCTTGTCGCTGAAGTATCCACCTTGCAGGAAGTAGGAGTTCAGTCGCGACGATGCACGGTCAATATATCCGTCGCTGCCGATGTTCGACAGTCTGCCCTGAAATCCCCAGTGTTTGCCGAGCAGTCCCGAAGAGAATCGGAACGTCTCCTTGTGCGTGCCGTATGAGCCGGCAGACAGGTCGAGGCTGGCATAAGGCGTGTTGCCCACGTTCTCCGTCTGCATGTTTATCGTAGCGCCGAAGGCACCTGCGCCGTTGGTCGACGTACCTACGCCGCGCTGCATCTGTATGCTTTGTACGCTCGAGGCAAAGTCGCCTATATTAACCCAGTACAGCTGCGAACTCTCAGCATCGTTCATAGGTATGCCGTTGGCTGTAATGTTTATGCGCGTAGGGTCTGTGCCCCTGACGTGTATGCCCGTGTATCCTACGCCTGCACCGGCGTCGCTCGACATCGTTACCGACGGCATCATGCTGAGCAGCGCCGGTATGTCCTTGCCGAAGTTCAGTTGTTTCAGTTCTTCCTTTGTCATGTTGCTGAACGCTACAGGCGTTTTCTTCGATGCACGCGTAGACACCACCTGCACGTCTTGCAGTTCGTACGTCTTCAGCGTGTCAGTTCCGTTGTCAACAGTCTTGCCAGATACGGCAATGCCGTCTGAAGCACTTGCAGCCGTCACGCATAGCGACAGTGCAGCTGCAACAATAAGTTTTCTTTTCATCTTTTACCTTATTTAATATTTAAAAAACATAAAAAAGGGGGGAAATAAGATAATCGTTATCCCTACGCCAGCATTATCTGGGTCAGGTCAGAGGGTTTAATCTCAGCCTGCAACAGCAGGCACCCCTTAACAAAGCATCGTGCTCAGTCGGGTGCAAAAGTAGTAATTCTATTTCAAATAGCAAAGGAAAAGCCAAGATAATTTATATGCCGAGAGTGCGGAGATTTGTGTTTGTGCAGATGAAAAGTGCTGCTGTTTGTGGCTCTGTACGATGTCGTCGGGCGTTAATGTGCCGTTGCCGAAAAACGGCGGATTGCTTGCAAAAGGGTGTTTTATTTCGTATCTTTGCAGGTGGAACCATATTGCTGCAGTCAGCAGAATGACTGTTTCCAGATAGTATTACTAATGTTTTTATTAACCTTTTAAACTGTTTTTATTTTATGGAAAAAGAATTTCAGAACATGCCCAGACACTATGTGCTTTGCTTCAGCGGCTCTTGCTGTCGGGCAGGAGAGTGTCTTCGTCATCTTGCAGCCAAGTACGGCAGTCCGGAGGGACGCATCGTGAAAGCCGTGAACAACAGGTTTGCCGACGGCGAGGACTGTCGTCTCTACAAGCCCAAGCAGTATGTGCGCATGGCGTACGGCATGCTGCACATGTATGATGATGTCCTTGCGCGCCACATAGCAGACTTGCGTGGTGAGATAACGCGCAGTTTCGGCAACGGGACATACTATCTGATGCGCAACGGGCTGCGGGCTATCAAGCCTGCGGAGCAGGCGTTCATATCGGAGACTTTCCGCCGTTATGGATATGACGGGGCGGTTTTCGACAGATATTCCGATGAGCTGAGCTGGTAGGGCAGTGCCTTTAGCCCTTTGGTGCGGCTTCCGCGACGATGTTGCGGGAGCCGCACTTTTTTGTGGCGTGTCGTAGAATGCAGGATTACAGAAATCTTGTAATAGTGTGACGGAGTATTTGTAACAGTGTGACGGAGTGCTTGTAATGCTTTTACAGACGGTCTGTAACAGGATTACAGCTTTGCCGGAAAAATCCTGTAATTTGTTTTTCAGTGTGCAAAAAAGCCTTTTGGCTTGTCCTGTAAACCTGTTTCAGGTGCCTGCGGGGAGTGTTTATTATGATTTTCGTTCAATAAAGAAACGCTAAATGTTTATAATAAGGTTGTATTTTTTTTGTAGATTTGGAAATAAAGCGTAATTTTGTGCGGTTTTAAAACTATCGATGATGAACAACGTCACAAAAATTGTGCTTACAGGCGGTCCGTGTGCCGGCAAGACGACGGCTATGGTGCGCATAATAGAATACTTCTCTACGCGTGGCTTTCAGGTATATACGTTGCCCGAAGTGCCTACTATGTTCAGCGCTGCCGGCATCAACTATCTGACAGAAGACAAGTCATATTTCTATCAGGAGGAGAAAGCTACGCTTCAGACTCAGCTCTATCTGGAAGACCGGTTCATGGAGATAGCCTCTTCGTGCGGCAAGCCTGCGCTGCTTATCTGCGACAGGGGAACGATGGACATTTCAGCCTACATGTCGGAAGAGATGTGGCAGGCTATACTTATAGAGATAGGCACTGACACGATAAAGCTGCGCGACTCGCGCTATGATGCCGTGCTGCACCTCGTTACGGCTGCCCGCGGCGCCGAAAAATATTTCACCAATGCCAACAACATGTACCGCTCGGAGGGCATAGAGCTGGCTCGCGAACTCGACAAGAAGGTGGCTGCCGCATGGACGGGACACCCGCACCTGCGCATAGTGGACAACAGCGAGGACTTCGAGCAGAAGATACGCCACGTGCTGTCGGAGATATCGAGGCTCATAGGCACGCCGGAGCCGATAGAGACAGAACGCAAGTATGTCGTCGAGGTTACGGGCGACATACCGAAAGCCATAGAGAGCGAAATCACGCAGACATACCTGAAGACCGACGCCGACCAGGAGGTGAGGCTGCGCAAGCGCGGCAGGGAGGGCAGCTACGTCTACTTCCAGACCACGAAGAAGCGCGTTTCAGACTCTGAATGCATAGAGACGGAGCGACAGATAAGCCCCAACCGATATGTTACGCTGCTGGAACAGGCAGACCCTGAACACATGACTATCAAGAAGATAAGAAAGAACTTCGTGTGGGAAAAGCAGTATTTCGAGCTCGACACATACATGCAGCCCGCACTGGGACTGAGCATACTCGAAATAGAAGGCGTTAGGGAACACGACGAAATAAAGTTCCCGCCGTTCCTGAAAGTAGTAGAAGACGTTACCGGAAACGAGAAATATTACAACTACAATCTCTCGCTGAAGAGATAAACAACAAGGTGTAGGCAAGGTAAATAATAAACACACACACCCAGAAACAATGAAAAAAATCATAATATCAATAGCTGCAATTCTGACGTCAATAGTGTCTGTGGCACAGACAGGCACCAACTCGCCCTACAGTCAGTTTGGATTTGGAGAACTGACAGGCGAGGTCAGCGGTTTCAACAATGCCATGAACGGTGTCGGAATAGGTTTCAGCGAAGGCAATCAGGTGAACTATCTCAACCCTGCTTCGTATTCAAGTCTTGACTCTCTGACGTTCATCTTCGACATGGGCATGTCGCTGCAGATGACCAACTTCGAGGAAAACGGCAAGCGAAGGAATGCCAACAACGCCAAGTTCGACTATGCTGTAGCCGGACTCCGACTGGCAAAGAAACTCGGACTGTCGTTCGGTCTCGTGCCGTTCACGCAGATAGGCTACAACTTCTCTACGCTCAGCACGATAGGCACGTCGCAGTCGAAACTGGAATATGCCAAGACCTATCAGGGCTCAGGCGGACTGCGACAGGTGTATCTGGGACTGGGCTACGAGCCGATAAAGAACCTGTCGATAGGCGTCAATGCCGCATACGTATGGGGAGAATACTCGCACATACTGGCAAACACATACAGCGACAACACCGTGAACGCCATCACCATGACAAACTCGGCTGACATAAACACATACAAGATAGACTTCGGACTGCAATACAAGGCACAGATAACGAAGAAAGACAACGTAACGATAGGTCTGACCTACGGGCTGGGACACAAGATAGGCAACGACCCGACATGCGTACTGTCGTCGGTGAACAACAGTACGAACACCACCAATGTTGACAACTACAACATCGACGGCGGACTGAAGCTGCCTCACATGTTCGGAGCCGGACTGATGTGGCAGCACGGAAACATGTGGAAAGTGGGAGTAGACTACACACAGCAGCAATGGGCAGACACCGGATTTCCAATACTCATATCAACCGACAACTCGCAGCAGTTTGTCATGAACGACAACTACTTCATGAACCGCCACCGCATAGTGCTCGGCGGCGAATATTGCAGAAACAGGCAGTCGCGCAACTTCTTCCAGCGCATACGCTACAGGGCAGGCGCAGGATATGCCACACCATACTATAAGGTGGGCAGCAACGACGGACCTAAGGAATACAGCGTAAGCGCCGGCTTCGGAATACCTATCGCCAACGGATACAACAACCGTTCTATACTCAACATTTCGGGACAGTGGGTAAGGCAGCAGGCTGCGGGAATGCTGAAGGAAAACACATTCCGTATATGCGTAGGACTAACATTCAACGAGCGATGGTTCCAAAAATGGAAGTTCGAATAACAGTCCTCAGCACCATAACGACACTGGCTCTGCTGCTGACCTCGTGCGAGGAAAAGCAGGAACACACAGCCCCCGCAATCTACGCGCGCGACTCCGTAGCCATGATGACTACCTACGGAGTGAACACGCTAATATCAGACTCGGGCACGATAAAGTACAGAATAGTAGCCGAGCGGTGGGAAATAAACCAGAACAAACGACCATCAAGATGGATTTTCGACAAAGGAGTATTCCTCGAACAGTTTGATGAGAACTTCAACATACAGTCGTACATACAGTGCGACACGGCATACTATTACGACGAAAAACGCCTCTGGGAACTGAAAGGAAGGGTAAGCATACTGACAAAGCAAGGACTGCACTTCACCAGCGAGGAACTATACTGGAACGAGCAGAAGCATGAACTTTACTCAAACCGTTTCTCGCGACTCGTAACGCCTGAGCGCAGCCTGCAAGGAGCATACTTCAGAAGCGACGACATGATGACGAAATACTACATATCGAACAGCAAAGGCTCATTCGAGAAGGGAGATTTCGACTCGTCGGAAGAAAACATGCCGCCGGCAAACGCGGCAGACACGGCTCTGACAATGGGCAGAAAGCCGGCAACACCTGTGAGAAAGACAACAACAATTCCACTAATCAGATAAAACAAAGACTATAGATAGATATATGGAACTTCCATTAATATTAGGTATATTGGTAACAATGGTGTTCTCTGCCTTCTTCTCCGGCATGGAAATAGCCTTCGTTTCAATAAACCGTATGCTTGCCGAGATGGACAAGGAACGCAACAGCATAACGCAACGGTGCCTCTCGGTATTCCTCAGCCACCCAAACAATTTCGTCAGTACGATGCTCGTCGGAAACAACATCGCACTGGTTATCTACGGAATACTGATATCGCGACTGTTCAACGCGACAATCTTCAGCGGCTTTACAGAGGAAGTGCAGGTGCCGGCAAACACAATACTCTCGACGATAATAGTGCTGTTCACAGGCGAGTTTCTGCCAAAGACACTCTTCAAGAGCAACCCGAACAGGATGATGTCGCTGTTCGCCATACCGGCATATATATGCTATATAGTCCTCTGGCCTATATCGCGCTTCGCAACGTGGCTGTCGAGAATACTGCTGCGCATAGTGGGCGTCAAGGTGGAAAAGTCGAAGACTGACGAAGTATTCACAAAGATAGACCTCGACCATCTTGTGCAGTCGAGCATCGACAACGCCCGCAGCAATGAGGAAATAGAGGAAGAAGTAAAGATATTCCAGAACGCTCTCGACTTTGTCGATACAAAAGTGCGCGACTGCATGATACCGCGCACGGAAGTGAATGCCGTAGAAGACAACTGCAGCATAGAAAAACTGAAGCAGATGTTCATAGAAAGCGGAAACTCGAAAATCATTGTCTATCACGACGATATAGACCATATCGTGGGATATATCCATTCGTCGGAAATGTTCAGAAACTACACTGGCAACTGGACTGAACACATACGCAAGATGCCGTTCGTACCGGAAACGATGGCAGCCAAGAAGCTGATGCAGATATTCCTGCAACAGAAAAAGTCGCTCGGCGTAGTAGTCGACGAGTTCGGAGGCACGAGCGGAATAGTGTCGTTGGAAGACATCGTAGAGGAAATATTCGGCGATATAGAAGATGAACACGACAACACCAAGTATGTGGCAAAGCAGGTGGGCGAAAACGAGTATCTGCTGTCGGCTCGACTGGAGATAGACAAGGTAAACGACATGTTCGACCTGGAACTGCCGGAAAGCGACGAATATATGACGATAGGCGGACTGATATTGCACGAATATGAGAGTTTCCCGAAAATAAACGAGGTGGTGAAAACGGAAAAATATGAGTTCAAGATAATTAAAAATACGATGACGAAAATAGAACTTGTACGCCTGACGGTCATACAGTAACACGTCGAAAAAGACGTAAAATATCCGCAGCAAGACGGACAAAAAGCGAAAAGTATGACGTTTTTGCTAATTTTCAAGTGAAAAATTACGTTGTTTGTGTTTTTATTTGTAATTTTGTACGCTTTTATGATAATTGCAGGAATGCAAGGCAGACAAAAAACACTGCACGAAAAAGCATAAGTACAAACTTAAAGCAAAACGAAAAATAATAATTAAAATAATAAAGAAATGGCAGCATTAGGAAAAATTAGAAGTAAGGGACCATTGTTGGTTGCAGTCATTGCATTGGGTCTTTTTGCCTTTATTGCCGGTGACGGTTTCAAATCATGCGAATCGTTCACGGCGCAGAAAAGAAACCAGTTGGCATCGATACTGGGCGAGAAAGTAAACGCACAGGATTATCAGAAGTATGTAGAAGAGTTTAAGGAAGCTACTACAAATGAGTATGCTATGCAGCAGCAACAGGCTCCATCTGATGAGCAGATCCGCGAAATGGCATGGCAGAACTATGTTAACTCGAAAATTATCGAGGCAGAAGCTAAAGAACTTGGTCTGACAGTTACAGACGATGAAATACAGAACGTCATTAAGGAAGGTACACACCAGTTCCTCATGAGCGTTGCAGTGCCACAGTTCCATAATGAAAAGACGGGACTATTCGATGTTAATGCACTCAACAAGTTCCTGTCGGAATACAACAATGCCCGCAAGAACAATCCACAGGTAGCTGAGCAGCTGGCAGAGACTTACAGATACTGGGTGTTCAAGGAAAAGCAGCTGAAGCAGGCACTGCTGATGGAAAAATATCAGTCTATGATACAGGCAGGTGTGCTCTCTAACCCTGTTGAAGCTAAGTTTGCATTCGACGCAGAAAAGACAGAAAGCAACATAGAACTTGCTTACATTGACTATAAGTCTATCAACGACAACGACGTGAAACTGACAGACGCAGACCTGAAAGCTAAGTACGACGAACTGAAGGAGCGTTTCTACATTCCTCAGGAAATGCGTGAGATAAAGTATATAGAAGTAAAGAAAGTGGCATCTGCTACCGACCGTGCTAAACTGCAGAAGCAGATGAATGCCTTTACAGAAGAGCTGCGTACGGCAGAGAATGTGGAGCAGGTCATCAGAAAGAGCCAGTCGCGCGTACAGTATGCTGACATAGCTGCGCCAAAGACAATCTTCCCGTCTGACATTGCAAACAAACTCGACTCTATAGCAGTGGGCACAACAGTCGGACCTGTAGAAAACAAGGCTGACAACACTCTCAATGTCATTCGTCTGATAGCAAAGACAAACCAGGCAGACTCTATACAGTATCGCCTTATCGCTATAGGCGGCAACACTCCTGATGAAGCAAAGAAGAAAGCAGACAGCGTTTATACAGCACTGAAGGGTGGAGCTGACTTCGAGGCTATGGCTAAGAAATACAATCAGACTGGCGAAAAACAGTGGATAACAGCTACTCAGATGTATGGCGCTGCTATGCAGTCAAAGGAAAATATGCCTGTTATCAACGCATGGAACAACGGTGCTGTGAACGAATATCAGAACGTGGCACTGACACAGGGCAACATGATTATTCAGGTTACGGACCGTCGCAGTGTTACACCGAAGTACAATGTAGCCGTTATTAAGAAGACAATAGACTTCTCAGACGAAACATCTAACAATATCTACAACAAGTTCAACTCTTTCGTTGCAGCTAACCGCACACTTGCAGATATGGAAAAGAACGCAAAGAAGAGTGGATATGAAATCAAAGATATGCAGAACGTAACAACATCGTCTGGAGTTATTGCCGGCATACAGGGTACGCGCGATGCTCTGAAATGGGTGTTTGAGGCTAAGGAAGGAGAAATATCTCCGGTTTACAGCTGTGGTGCCAATACCGACGAACTGCTGGTTTGCGTACTCACAAAAGTACATCCAAAGGGCTATCTCACACTCGAACACGAGCAGGTTAAGGAGTATGTAAAGGCTGAAGCTATGAACGACAAGAAGGCAGAAATGATAATGGCGAAGATGAAGGGTGTAAACAGCATCGCAGCAGCAAAGCAGAAGGGATGCAAGGTTACAACCGTAGAGCAGATAACATTTGCTGCACCAGCCATGATAGCAGAACTTCAGGCTTCAGAGCCAACACTTAGCGGTGCTGTATTTGCAACACCTAAGGGCAAGTTCTCTACTCATCCTGTTAAGGGAAATGCCGGTGTTTATCTCTTCCAGGTAACAGACAAGAAGCAGCTTCCAGGCAAGTTTGACGCCAAGCAGTATGCAGAGCAGGTTGCAATGCAGAACATGCGCACAATGTTCCAGACTATACAGTCAGACATGCAGCGTAAAGCCGATGTCGAAGACAACCGCTATCTGTTCATGTAAGAAGAATACATTACCGGTCGGATTTATCATATCAGACCAAAATACATAGTATTATATAATAATAAGGTGTATCATTGCGATACACCTTATTATTTAAAAACATAGAAAAACATAACTATCATGCAAGATATTCGTAATATTGCCATAATAGCTCACGTCGATCACGGAAAGACGACTCTCGTAGACAAGATGATGCTGGCTGGCCATTTGTTTCGCGACGGTCAGAACCTAAGCAGTCAGGTGTTGGACAATAATGACCTGGAACGTGAACGAGGCATCACAATCCTTTCAAAAAACGTATCAATAACCTATAAGAACACAAAGATAAACATCATCGACACTCCGGGACACGCAGACTTCGGCGGCGAGGTGGAACGTGTGCTTAACATGGCAGACGGATGTCTGTTGCTTGTCGATGCGTTTGAGGGACCAATGCCACAGACACGATTTGTCTTGCAGAAAGCATTGCAGATAGGACTGAAACCGATAGTCGTCGTCAACAAGGTGGACAAGCCCAACTGCCGACCGGAGGAGGTTTATGAGATGGTTTTCGACCTTATGTTCTCGCTTAATGCAACAGAAGACCAGCTCGACTTCCCTGTTGTCTACGGAAGTGCCAAGCAAGGATGGATGGGAGAAGACTACAAGACACCGACAAACGATATTACGTATCTGCTGGACAAGATAGTAGAGGTTATTCCCGCTCCACAAAAGAACGAAGGAACGCCACAGTTGCTGATAACGTCGCTCGACTACAGCAGCTATCTCGGTCGTATAGCCGTAGGCCGTGTGCATCGAGGAACGCTGCAAGACGGCATGCGCATACAGATAGCGCATCGAGACGGAACATTCGAGAAGACAAAGATAAAGGAGCTGCATACGTTTGAGGGCATGGGACATGTACATACCGATGCTGTGGAGTGTGGAGATATTTGCGCTGTCGTGGGACTGGAGAACTTTGAAATAGGCGATACTATCTGTGATTTTGATAATCCTGAGGCATTGCAGCCGATAGCTATAGACGAGCCGACAATGTCGATGCTGTTCACGATAAACGATTCTCCTTTCTTTGGAAAAGAAGGAAAATACTGTACGTCAAGGCACATTAACGACCGTTTGCAGAAAGAACTTGAGAAGAATCTTGCGCTGAGGGTAACGCCGTTCGAGGACAGTACAGACAAGTGGATAGTAAGCGGAAGAGGCGTGCTGCACCTGTCGGTGCTGATTGAGACCATGCGACGCGAGGGATATGAACTGCAGGTGGGACAGCCACAGGTCATATTCAAGAAAATAGACGGTCAGCGTTGCGAGCCGATAGAGGAACTAACGATAAACGTACCAGAGACGTTCTCGTCGAAGATGATTGACATGGTTACGCGCCGAAAGGGCGAAATGACATCTATGGAGGCGCAGGGCGACCGTGTGAACATAGAGTTTGACATACCTTCACGAGGAATTATCGGACTCAGAACCAATGTCCTTACTGCATCGCAGGGCGAGGCTATCATGGCTCACCGCTACAAGGAATATCAGCCATACAAAGGAGATATTGAACGCAGGGTCAACGGCTCGATGGTGGCAATGGAAACAGGAACAGCCTTTGCCTATTCTATTGACAAGTTGCAGGACCGCGGCAAGTTCTTCATAGACCCGGGCGAAGAAGTGTATGCAGGTCAGGTGGTTGGCGAACATGTACACGACAACGACCTCGTGGTCAACGTTACAAAGGCGAAGCAGCTGACTAACGTGCGTGCATCCGGCAGCGACGAGAAGGCGCGCATCATTCCAAAGGTAGTATTGTCGCTGGAAGAGGAGCTCGAATATATAAAGGCAGACGAGTATGTGGAATGTACGCCTAATGCCATCAGAATGAGAAAAATCATTCTCGACCATCTTGAGCGAAAGAGAGCCAATAAGGAATAGTGCGCAGTTGCTGCCATCATTGCGTGCAACCTCATGCCGAAAAAACGCAGATGGAAATCTAAATCATTGACAAAAACAGGTTAAGATAAATAATCCCGAAAGTGATTCGCTCACTTTCGGGATTATTATTTGCATGATTGCTCAGGGCGGTGTTATCGCAGGATTTTCTTTCCGTTCTGTATGACGATGCCCTTGTATTCCTTGCCTACGCTGATGCCCATGAGGTTGTATGTCGGGCTGTTTGCGTTGCGGTCGGCGTTCACCTCGTAGATGCTATTCTCACCTCCGGGGATGACGACGGTCACCGTGGTCGATGGTGTACCAATCTCTACTGAATGCACATCATATCCATTTATATCAGTATCCCATAAATGATATCTGCAATTGGAATAGGTAATCGTGGCTTTGTAGGTGGCTCCGGGCGTTGCATTCGTCCAGTCGGGAACCAATGCCTTAATCGAATAGTCTTTAATATAGTTATCAAATTCACCAAAACTATAACGGAATTTCCCGAATTCTAAAAGTACAGGTAACTGTCTAGCCATCACTTCACCCATTTCAAGCGTTCCGATATAGTAGGGGGCTTCTCCGTCGGTAACGTATTCGGCATTGTCTTTTAGCAGAGCACCAGTCTCCATTGTGACAGAAATGGCGGGGTTAGTGTATTCGTAATTCTCCAGACCCATACTGACATCTCCTACTGTGTTGTTCACGACGATGATGCCGATGGCTCCGTTTGCCATAGCGGCGTTCGCTTTGATGGAGAAGGAACCTTCGCCACGGTTGCAGACAGCAATCTTTCCAGCGAGCGCATCCTTGACTTTTGCGAAATCTTCGTCCGTGCCATAGTTGTCGATGTAGAGGTATTCCAGGCGTTGACCGGCGAGGGTTTTAATGCTCTCGTTTTTGTAGTTCGACTCTGTGTATCCAAATTCCTGTCCGCCAACCAAGAGTGGGATGTAGTATTCCAGGTTTTCATATGTAGGCTCCCATAAGAATTGCAGCGCCATGACCAGTTGGTCGTCGGGGTTTGCCACATTGACGAGGTTGGTGTTGTTAATCTCTAAGCTCGCATAGTTGTACTCATCATCTCCCTGTTCCGTAATTCCGCTGAGCAGTGCGTTTTTGTTGCCAGCAACGTCGCCATCGGTGTTGCCGTAGGTCAGTTCGAAGTCAGGCCACGGTGTGAAGGTGAGTTCGGATGCAGGCGATTGAAATGCCTTGCACGGAACACTGGTGTTCTTGACGTCTTTGGGCTTGGCTGCCAACATCTTTGAGAGTTGCTCAGAACTGATGTGGCGCAGTTCGGTGCGCTTTGCTGGCTGAGCGAAACTTGCTACGGCTGTGAATGCCGTGAGCAACATAAGAAGTAAAGTTTTTTTCATATTTGTAATGTTTTAAAGATAAATAATAAAAGATAAATAATATAAGTATGCATTTTTTAGACTTTCCGGCAGAAGCAGGTTGTACGGATGAGTGTCTGTTTCGGGGCATCCTATCATATATTTTGCAAAGATATGGATTTAATGTGTAAATTCTCCCCCCATGTATTAAAGTTTGTTAAATATATGTGTTCTTTGACGGTTGGTAGTTACTCTTTACATAAAAATAACACATGCGGAAGTTTAATTCTTACGTCGTACTGACGTTAAGGTTTAGGTTAGGTTTGTTTCTTTCCGTTATTGCCCTCCCTGCAAAAACCGTGCCAAACTTGTCAGAATTTTGTTTCGGGTCGAAAAATGATGAAAAATTTTGACAGGGAAAAAGTTGCAAAATAGATGCGGAACAGTCGCTAAAAGTGTGAATAATTGTAAAAAATCGGGTCGGCGATAAGTGTTAAAAATGTCAAAGAGTATCTTTGAGGCGCTTATTTGTGTATTTTGGCTTGCAAAACATAGCATCTGAGAGCCCCAAACACTATGTTTGGCATCCTCAAACAGTGTGTTTGACAATGTCAAACATGCTCTTTGACAATTTTAACACTTGTGTTTCGTGCACAAAAGTCGTATGTTTTACGATAACAAACTGATTGTCAGACGATTGCAGATGCACGCGAAATACGGGCATATTTTGCCCCTCAGATTTCGGAAACGACTTTCGCGGGCATTCTCGCGACAGTAAACGGGCGAAAATTGATTAGTGTTTTTTATGCAGAAAGACTCCCTAAATATTTATTTCCGGTCAATATGCAAGGTATGGTCGCAGGCGTTCTATGTCGTCGGACGTAAACTCTTTCAGCAGTTTCAGGTCGTCAATGCTGTTGATTTTGCCCTTCAGCCGACGATAGTCCACAATGGCTTTAGCCTGATAGAACGATATGTAGGGATGCTTGCGTAACTGGTTTACGTTCAGATTGTTAACGGCAATCTTCTTAACCTTTGCGTGCTCCTCCCGAAAATAGTCTAATGCACTTTCCGGCAGCCCTTTTATCTCGACGAGCTGATTGACAGAAACAAATCCGCCGAGCCGTTCGCGGTAGCTGACAATGGCTCTTGCATATCCGCTGCCAATACCCGGAACTTTCTTCAGCTGTGCTGTGTCGGAGAGGTTTAGCGAAATGGTTTGTCCGTCTTTCAGTTTTATCGGATACATCACAGTGTCTCTGACAGATGCAGTCTGAGTCTCTTCTGCATATCTTGGCGTAGCCTGCCGATAGTCGGCAGATATGCAGATGTAAGGCTCAATCTCCCTGTATTGCTTTTCGGTAATGCCATAAATGCGCGAGAAGTCCTCCTTATGCCTGAACGTGCCACCTTTCTGCCGGTATCTGTATATGTTTCTCACTTGATAGGGTGCCAGTCCGAGTCTTAAAAGCTGCGTGCTGTCAGCCGTATTCGGGTCGAAAGGAAACAATTCCACGACACGCTCATTGCCCTCGTCATATCGGTAGTTTATATTGTTGCTCCTGCTTCTGAGCGTTTGTTCTGCCATGCTGTTTGTCGTAGCCTTGCTTTCTTGGCGTGCTGTTTTGCCGTCGTTGCTGAAAACACTCCTTATGGCAACAGCAGCAATAAACACGACAATGCATCCAAGAAGTATGCGTCTGTCGCTGCGTGGCAAGTAGAAAAAGTTGCGTTGTGGCATAAATCTGTGCGTATTTTCGAGACAAAAGTAGTAAAAAAGTATGTAACACAGCCCATGCAGATGAAAAAGATGTAAAATAAGAATTAAAAAAACGTTCAAATAAATGATTGTCTTAATAATTTTGTAAATTTGCAATTCAAAAACAAAAATAAATAAAATAGAAATGGCAAAGCGCATAAATCCTTTTTTCGTGAAATATGAAACCCCTCACGGCACAGCCCCCTTCGACAAGATCAGACTGTCAGATTTTGAAGAGGCATTTATGGAAGGCATACGCCGTGAGAACGAACAAATAGAAAAAACTATAAACAATCCGGCTCGTCCTACGTTTGATAATACCATTCTTGAAGAAGACGAGGAGAAAAGTTACTACTACGGTCTGTTGGACCGCGTGTCTACTGTGTTCTACAATCTGCTGTCAGCCGAAACAAACGACGAGCTCGACAGCCTGGCACAGAAGATGCAGCCTATATTGACAAAGCATGCCAATGACATAAGCATGAATGTCAAACTGTTTGAACGCATAAAGTACGTACACCGCTACCACCGCCGTCTGACGCGCGAAGAGCAGCGCCTTCTGCAATCCGACTACGAAGGGTTTGTACGCAGCGGTGCGCTACTCTCAGACGAAGATAAGGAACGACTGCGTGCACTGACAGAAAAGGCAAGCATGCTGTCGTTGCAGTTCTCGCAGAATCTGCTAAAGGAAAACAAGGCATTTGTCCTGCATATAACAGACGAAAACCAGCTTGACGGACTGCCCGAGTCGGCACGTGCGGCAGCAAGGAAAGCCGCAGAGGAAAGGAATTTGGACGGTTGGGCAATCACACTCGACCAGCCTCTGTATGCGCCGTTTATGACCTATTCCACTCAGCGGGACTTGCGCCAGCAGTTGTACATGGCAAAGAATACGGTCTGCATGCATGAAAACAGCGAAAACAACATAGAAATATGCAAGCAGCTCATAAACCTGCGCCGCGAGATAGCACAGCTGTTGGGCTATAAGTGCTATGCAGACTATGTGCTGACCCACCGCATGGCATCGAACGCCAAAAATGTATATAAACTGCTCGACAACCTTATAGACGCATACAGACCTACAGCCGTGAAAGAAGTCAGGAAGATAGAACTGATGGCAAAGAAGCTGGAGGGACGCAGTTTCAAAATGAAACCGTGGGATTTCTCCTACTATTCCCACAAGCTGCAAATGGAGAAATACAACATAGACAGCGAGATGCTGCGCCCTTATTTTGAATTGTCAAAAGTTATAGACGGCGTATTCGGACTGGCAAACAAGTTGTATGGCATCACATTTAAGGAGAATAAGTCAATACCAGTATACCATCCCGACGTAAAGGCATACGAAGTCTTCGATGAAGACGGCAGCTACCTGGCTGTTTTCTACGCAGATTTCCATCCTCGCAAGGGAAAACAGGGCGGCGCCTGGATGACGGAATATCAGGGACAGTACATCGACCGGAAAGGCAACAACATACGTCCTCATGTCAGTGTCGTAATGAATCTGACCAAGCCAACAAAGGATAAGCCCGCATTGCTGACGCTTGGCGAGGTAGAGACATTTCTGCACGAATTTGGTCATTCTTTGCACGGAATGTTTGCAAACACCCGTTTTGAAAGTCTCAGCGGCACAAATGTATGGTGGGATTTCGTAGAACTGCCATCACAGTTTATGGAAAACTATTCGGTGGAAAAGGAATTTTTGCGCACATTCGCATTCCACTACGAGACCGGCGAGCCTTTGCCCGACGAACTGATAGAACGCATCGTCAGGAGCCGAAACTTTATGGCTGCCTATGGATGTATGCGTCAGGTTAGCTTTGGCTTGCTCGATATGGCATATTACACAAAGAGAGATGAGTTTGCCGGCGACATAGTAGAGTTTGAGAAAGAAGCCTGGAAACGTGCAGTAGTGTTGGAACAGTCAAAAGACACATGCATGACAGTACAGTTCTCACATATCATGGCTGGAGGATATGCCGCAGGCTACTACAGCTACAAGTGGGCAGAAGTGCTCGACGCAGACGCCTTCAGTGTATTCAAGAAGAAAGGTATATTCGACAGAGACACAGCACAGCGTTTCCGTGAAAACATATTGTCGAAAGGAGGAACAGAGCACCCGATGGTTCTGTATAGGAAGTTCAGGGGAAGCGAGCCAACGATAGACGCACTGCTGAAACGCAACGGCATAAAGAGAAGATAGCAACAAGGCAATATACAAACAGACAGATATATTAAAATGACAGATAAACAAAAGAAACTCGACCTCAGATATCTGCGAATGGCGCGAATATGGTCGGAAAACAGCTATTGTCAGCGTCGGCAAGTCGGGGCAATCGTTGTCAAGGACAAGATGATAATAAGCGATGGCTATAATGGCACGCCAAGCGGTTTCGAGAATATCTGCGAAGACGAGAACAATGTAACAAAAGCCTATGTGCTGCACGCAGAGGCAAACGCCATTACCAAGCTGGCACGCAGCTCAAACAATAGTGATGGCTCGACGTTGTACGTTACGGCAGCGCCGTGCATAGAATGTGCAAAGCTGATAATCCAGGCAGGCATAAAGCGAGTTGTTTATGGAGAAAAATATCGACTCGAAGATGGTATAAACTTACTGAAGCGAGCAGGCGTCGAAGTGGAATATCTTTCTGTAGATGAGAATAAATAACAGGTAATGCAAATGGACAACAACAAAATAAGACGTTTCATGCCATTGTTGATGGCACTGTGTGTCGTGATAGGTATCATTGTCGGAAACTTCTACGCAAAGCATGCATCCGGCAATCGCCTGAACATTATAGGTTCGGGAAGCAATCGTCTGCAAAACTTATTGCAAATAATAGACGACCAGTATGTAGATACCGTAAACCTAAATGATCTTGTCGAGAAGGCGATACCAGGCATACTTGCAGAGTTGGACCCACATTCCGTCTATTTCAGCGCAAAAGATGTCGCTACTGCAAACGACGACCTCAAGGGCTCGTTTTCAGGCGTAGGAATTGAGTTTACCATACGCCAGGACACCATACATGTTCAGAATGTAGTGAAAAATGGTCCGGCAGAGCGTGCCGGCATCGTTGCCGGAGATAAAATCGTATCTATAGACGGAAAACCATTCGTAGGCAAAATCGTTACCGACGATGAGGCAAAACGCAGACTGAAGGGACCAAAAGATACAAAGGTAAAACTCGGAGTGCAGCGATATGGACAGCAGAAGGTAATGCATTTCACGGTAACGCGTGCCGATATACAGACAAAAAGCATAACAGCTACATATATGCTCGATGACAATACGGGCTATCTGCGCATAAAGAACTTCGGAGCCACGACATATCAGGAACTGCTTGTCGCATTGGCTAAACTCGGACAGGAAGGTTTCAACAATCTTGTTGTCGACCTTCGCGACAATAATGGTGGCTTGATGGATGCAGCCGTAGCCATAGCCAATGAATTTCTGCCCGCAAACAAGATGATAGTATATACTCAGGGAAGGAAATTCTCGCGCGAGAACTATGTCAGCGACGGACGTGGCATATATCAGCATATACCTCTTGTCGTCCTGATAAATGAAGGAACAGCATCGGCTGCCGAAATCTTTGCGGGTGCAATACAGGACAATGACAGGGGAACGATTATCGGACGACGCTCCTTCGGCAAAGGACTCGTGCAGCAGCCGATACTTTTTTCAGACGGCAGCATGATTCGACTGACAATAGCAAGATACTATACTCCTTCTGGCAGATGTATACAGAAACCTTACGGCGAAGATAGTGACAGTTATGCCGACGACCTTCTGGCACGCTACAGACATGGAGAATATTTCTCGGAAGACAGTATAAAGCACACTGGTCCTGCATATCATACGTCTATTGGAAGAACAGTCTATGGTGGAGGTGGAATAACGCCTGATATCTTTGTGCCAGAAGATACAACCAACATGACATCTTATTATAAGGAAGCTGCCATGAGCGGACTGATGTTGCAATATGCTTTCCAGTACACAGACGAACATCGACAGGAACTGAAAAAGTACGATACGATGAATGATTTGCTGAAAATTATAGCTCAACGCAATATCGTAGACAACTTCGCCTCGTTTGCAGAGAAAAAGGGACTGCAACGTCGCAATTTGCTGATAAGACGTTCGCACAGACTCTTGGAACACTATCTTTACAGTAGAATTATCTACAATATGCTTGACGAAGAGGCTTGGTTGCAGTATCTCAATTCAGACGATGCAGCCATAAAGATAACGTTGGATGTCTTTAAACGCAATGAATCGTTCCCAAAGAAACCGCAAAAGAAATAGTCATGGAGAAGAAAGAACTGAGAAAAATCATAAGAAAACGCAAGAATGAGCATACGGATGAAGAACTGAAAGCACTTTCCGAGCCAATAATGGAGCGACTTATCTGTCATCCAAAGCTAAAACAGTCGCAAACCATACTGATGTATTATTCGCTGCCTGACGAAGTAAACACACATGTCTATATAGACAAACTGATTTCTATGGGCAAGAATGTACTGTTGCCTAAGGTTGTTGACGATGAGAACATGATAATATGTCATTACCGGAGCGAAGCAGACTTATGCGAAGGTGCATACCATATCATGGAGCCGATAGGAAAGGAGTTTGCAGATTATGACAAGATAGAGCTGTGCGTAGTTCCCGGAATGAGTTTCGATTTGCAGAATAATCGTTTGGGACGCGGAAAGGGCTATTACGACAGATTTTTGGCAAAAGTGCCTGATGCATATAAGATAGGTGTATGTTTTGATTTCCAAAAGATGGACACTATTCCTGCCGACAGACATGACATGAAGGTTGACGAAGTTATTTAGGCTGAAATGGAAGACAACAAGCAACTGCAGACAGCATGGGACTTTGTCGAACACACGGGCAAAAGCATCTTTCTTACAGGCAAGGCAGGAACAGGAAAAACAACATTCCTTAGAAAGATTGTAGCAGAAAGCAGCAAGCGACTGATAGTCGTTGCTCCTACAGGAGTGGCAGCCATAAATGCTGGCGGAGTAACAATACATTCGTTTTTTCAGTTGCCGCTGTCGCCATTCATACCAAAACATTATGGTGTCGGCATGGGAATGTCTGGCAGCAATGGTGTGCGCCAGTCGCAGCGACGTTATGAATTTGGCAAGGAAAAGCGGCGCATCATCCGTACACTCGATATGCTTGTTATAGACGAAATAAGTATGGTGAGGAGCGATTTGCTCGATGCTGTAGACGACACACTACGCAGGTATAGGGACAGGAACAAGCCCTTTGGAGGTGTACAGCTGGTTATGATTGGCGACTTGGCTCAGTTGACACCTGTCGTTACAAGCGAGGAGGAGCCGATGATAAGCCAGTACTATTCTACACCTTATTTCTTCAGTAGCTATGCTTTGCAGCAAATCGACTATGTAACCATACAACTTGAACATATTTACAGACAGCAGGATATCAAGTTTGTAAATATACTCAACAATATACGCAACGGCAATCCGACTGAAGAACAGCTCGTGCAACTAAACGAAAGGCATCTGCCTGGTTTCGTTCCTGACGACAATGACAACTATATACGCCTGACAACGCACAATGCGCTGGCAGACAGATATAACGATGATATGTTGTCGTCCATTAAGAAGCAACAGTACTCATATCATGCAGATATAGAAGGAACATTTCCAGACTATCTTTATCCTACGCAAGACACGCTGACACTGAAAGTAGGAGCACAGGTTATGTTCCTTAAAAATGACACTTCGTATGAGCGGAGATATTACAATGGTAAGATAGGTAGGGTAGTGGAGTTGTCGGATAGCAGCATAAAGGTTGTTTGCAAAGATGATGACAGTCCGATAGAGGTGGCAAAAGAAACATGGGAAAATGCCAAATATCACATAAATAAGGAAACAAATGAGATTGAAACTGATGTGCAAGGTACTTTCTGCCAATACCCGCTGCGACTGGCATGGGCTATCACTATCCATAAAAGTCAGGGATTGACATTCGAACATGCCATTATTGATGCAGCCTTCTCATTTGCACCAGGACAGGTCTATGTTGCTTTGAGCCGTTGTCGTACATTGGAGGGTTTGGTCTTGTCAACTCCAATAGAACGTCGCGCCGTGATAAATGACGAGCGCGTGGAGAGTTACATAGGCATGCAGGAGAAAGAAGCGGAGAAAAGTATAGCCAATCTGCCTATGTTGAGAGACGAATATTACAAGTTTCTGCTCTGCGAACTTTTCGATTTCACAGATTTAGGAATGAAGTTTGAACAGACCATGCGACTCGTTATTGAATACTTCGGACGAAATCATCCTGCGCTTGCGCATTTGTATAAGGTGGCATCAGAAGAACTGAAACGCAAAGTTACGATGGTAGCCTATCAGTGGCGAAACGTAATTTCCAATTCGGAAATGAATCAAGTAACAGCCGAGAGTTTTCTCAATAGAGTTAAAAACAGTTGTGTCTATTTCTGCGACACACTGACAGAGATAATGGAAGTGATTTTCAAAAAGACAAAATCGCTCGACAGTGGCAATAAGGCAGCAATGCAAAGATTAGATAATGCCTATGCAGAACTCTCGCAAATATATGGTCAGCACATAAAAGTTCTGTCCGCAATGGTAAATCAGACGTTCTCGGTTGAGGATTATCTGCATGCCAAGCAGATGGCGTGGCTGTCGGTTTTAAATGAAGGTACAATCGTGAAAACAAGAAAGTTAAAACAGTCTAACAGTAGAGTTAGAAGAAAAAAAGAATAAAAACAAAAAAAATAATAAGTAAATATTTTGGCATTGTGGAAATAATCTGCTATATTTGCATATAAATAATAATGTATTATGAAAAAAACTATATTATTCGCAAGTCTTGTTTCCATCATAATGTTTGCTGGATGCGGACATAATGATAACAAATCTATGGGGGCTACTAACCCTAAGTCTGACAGTGCAAGCATCATAGATGGTGCCGTTATCGATGAAAACATACCAGCATATAAAATAATAAAGATAGCAGACCACAAGATTTTCGATGCTGTCTTGATGACAAACATGCAAGACACGATACACATGTCGGCTGTCGATAATTTGTCGCAGCATGACGGGTATTTTGAAGGTAACATCGTAAAGATAACATTCTCAAGTGAGAACAACAAGAAGGATGTGTATGCAATAGAGAATTATGACTATAACTATACAAAGTTCCTGACGGTCATTTCCGGTAAGTGGCTCAGCCTGAACAATGATAGCGTAATACTCAGTACAAATGGTAATGTAAGGACCAACCTGAAACAGAAGGGTTATAACAAATGGTCGATAGTCGAGCAGCCCTCACTTACAGGTATGAATAAGTTGGTACTTAAAAAGCAGATCAACTCGGAGAAAGAAATAGCAGACACTGTAATGATAAACATGGATCGTCATTACATGAATTTCATGAATACAGAGCTCTCACTAAAATATAGCGGTAAGTAACCTTGTACTTACCGCTTTCTTATTTCCTGCCTGATATTTCCAGTTACTGGCTAAGCCTGCTTGTTGAAGTATTCTTCCAGTTCCTTAGCGGTGTCGGTATTCTCGTTTCTGATGTTTCTTATAATCTTGCCTTGCTCCATCAGTGCAATGCATGTGCTTATGTCAACAGTGTGTGTAAGGTTATGGCTTGACACAAGCATCGTGGCACCAGTCTTGTGGCTGTATTCCTTCAGTATCGTCTTCAGAATGTTCTGCGATGAAGGGTCGAGAAAGTTGAACGGCTCATCGAGTACCACCAGTCTCGGGTTTCCGAGCAGGGCTGCTATGATGCCGACCTTCTGTTTGTTTCCGGCAGAAAGGTCTCTGATAAGTTTCTTTTGTCCCATTATCTCGCCTGCCATAAAGTCGTCATATTCTTTCAGTTTTTCCTGACAAACCGTTTTATCGATACCTGCCACCTTGCCGATAAACTCAAAATATTCCTCAGGTGTTAGGAAGTCAATCAGAAATCCGTCGTTGATGAAAGCGCCCGTAAAGTCTTTCCATTCCTCTGTTTGGGCTGGATTGATGTAAGTTTCGCTTCCGTCGGTCTCGTTCTCTGATACTTTTCTTATCAGCACTTCGCCTTCGTCGGCTTTCAGCAGGTCGAGAATCAGCCTGAACAGTGTTGTCTTTCCTGCTCCGTTGTTGCCTACGAGTCCGAGTATATCGCCATTGTTGACAGTAAAGTTGTCAATGTCAACGGCAGTTTTTTCGCCAAAATTCTTTTTCAGGTTGTTTATTTTCAGCATAATGTATGTAAGTAAAGACTTCACAAGGTGCAGTATTCACACCTTATGAAGTCATGTTTTCAAATTGTTACAGTCCGCGTCCGTGACAGTTCTTGAACTTCTTTCCGCTTCCGCAAGGGCACGGGTCGTTGCGTCCCGGCATCTTGTCCTTTATGATAGGCTGTGTTTTTTGCTGTCTTGCCGTTTCGCGTGTGTCTTGGTTTGCAGCAGCCTGCTGGTTATGGTCAACCAAGTCGTCTTTCTGCTCAGTATATCTTTGAGAGCGTTGTTCTGGTGCTGCCTCCTTCACATCCTGTTGCTGCATCTCTGGAATTTGTCCTCTCATCAGGATGCTTGTCGTGCGGTTGTTTAGTTCGTCTATCATGTTGTCCCAAATCTTCACGCTTTCCAGTTTGAAGATGAGTAGTGGGTCTTTCTGTTCGTAGCTTGCGTTCTGCACGCTGTGCTTCAGTTCGTCAAGTTCGCGCAGGTTCTCTTTCCAGCAGTCGTCTATGATGTGAAGTATGATAGCCTTCTCAAATTCTTTCACAACTGACTTGCATTCAGTTTCGTATGCTTCTTTCAGGTTGCATCCTATGTTGTACACCTTCTTGCCGTCGGTAATCGGAACCATGATGCGCTCATACATCTGCCCTTGATTTTCATATACTTGTTTTATTATAGGCCATGCCACGCTTTGTATGCGTTCCATCTTGCGCTTGAAGGTTTCTATAGTTTTTTGGAATGCTTTTTCCTGCAGTTCGTCCTTTGGTGTGCTGTTGAATTCTTCTTCGCTGAACGGACATTCCATAGCGAACACCTTTATAAATCTTTCCCGGCAGTCCTGATAGTCATAGTTGTTGATGATGTTTATGACGCGGTCCCATATCGTATTCGTGATGTCCATGCCTATTCTCTCACCGATAAGGGCGTGGTGGCGTTTCTCGTAGATTACGGTACGCTGCTTGTTCATCACATCGTCGTATTCGAGCAGGCGCTTACGTATGCCGAAGTTGTTTTCCTCAACTTTCTTCTGCGCTCTCTCAACGCTCTTCGATATATATGGGTGTTCGAGGCGGTCGCCTTCCTTAAATCCGAGCTTGTCCATGAACGACGATATGCGCTCGGCTGCAAACAGTCGCATCAGTTTGTCTTCAAACGACACATAGAATACAGAGCTTCCCGGATCTCCCTGTCGTCCGGAACGTCCGCGCAGCTGTCTGTCTACTCGACGGCTCTCGTGGCGCTCTGTACCGATGATAGCCAGACCGCCGGCTTCTTTCACTTCTGGTGTCAGCTTGATGTCGGTACCACGACCAGCCATGTTGGTTGCTATCGTTACGGCTCCGAGCATGCGCTCTTCCTGATGCGTGTTGCCGTCTTCGTCGGTTATGGTTGTCATGCCGAGCGTGCTTCGTCCTGCCTGTGCCACGATGTCAGCCTCTCGCTGGTGCAGCTTGGCGTTAAGCACATTGTGCGGTATGTTGCGCATGTTGAGCATGCGCGAGAGGAGTTCAGATATTTCCACCGATGTCGTACCTACAAGCACCGGACGTCCTGCGTTGCGCATTTCGACAATCTCTTCGATTACGGCATTGTATTTCTCGCGTGCTGTCTTGTAGACGCGGTCGTCGAGGTCGTGGCGTATTACTGGCTTGTTGGTCGGTATTTCCACTACGTCGAGCTTGTAGATGTCCCAGAATTCGCCTGCCTCAGTGATAGCCGTACCGGTCATACCTGCCAGCTTGTGGTACATGCGGAAGTAGTTCTGCAGGGTGATTGTGGCAAATGTCTGCGTTGCGGCTTCCACCTTTACGTGTTCCTTTGCCTCTACAGCCTGATGCAGTCCGTCGCTCCATCGGCGGCCTTCCATTATACGTCCGGTCTGTTCGTCTACGATTTTCACTTCTCCGTCGATAACGACATATTCGTCATCTTTATTGAACATGGTGTATGCTTTCAGCAGTTGCTGCAGCGTGTGCACACGTTCGCTCTGTACGGAGTATTTTGCCATCAGTTCGTCTTTCTTTTCTACTATTTCCTCTTCGCTTAGTCCTTGCTCTGCTTCGAGTGCCGACATTTGTGCTGCAATGTCGGGCAGGACAAACAGTTCGCGGTCGTTGACCTGATTGGCGAGCCATTCCGTACCCTTGTCGGTAAGATCGCATGAGTTGAGTTTCTCCTCTACTACGAAGTAGAGTGGCTGTATGGCTTTCGGCATTTCGCGGTTGTTGCCAGCCATATAGTATTCCTCAGTCTTCAGCATGCCTGTCTTTATGCCTTCCTCCGACAGGTATTTTATCAGTGGTTTGTTCTTAGGCAGAGCCTTGTATGAGCGGAACAGGGCGAGAAATCCTTCGTCGCGCAGCTTGTCGTCCTTTGTCTCTATGCCTTTGCTGATTTTCGTCTTTGCTTCGGCAAGAAGTTCGGTTGCCAGTTTGCGCTGTACGTTTACGAGTTTCTCCACCAGTGGCTGGTATTCCTCAAACATCTGGTCGTCGCCTTTCGGCACTGGTCCTGAGATGATGAGCGGTGTTCGTGCATCGTCGATGAGCACTGAGTCTACCTCGTCGACTATGGCGTAGTTGTGTGCGCGCTGTACGAGGTCGGACGGCGAGATAGCCATGTTGTCGCGCAGGTAGTCGAAGCCGAATTCGTTGTTCGTACCGAATGTGATGTCGGCTTGGTATGCCTTGCGGCGTTCCGGCGAGTTAGGGCGGTGCTTGTCGATGCAGTCGACGCTCAAGCCGTTGAATTCGTAGAGCGGGCCCATCCACTCTGAGTCGCGCTTTGCGAGGTAGTCGTTGACGGTTACGACGTGTACGCCGTTGCCTGTCAGTGCGTTGAGGAAGACGGGCAGTGTTGCCACGAGGGTTTTTCCTTCACCCGTTGCCATTTCGGCTATCTTGCCCTGATGCAGCACTTCGCCTCCGAAGAGCTGTACGTCGTAGTGTATCATTTCCCATTTCAGGTCGTTTCCGCCGGCTGTCCAGTGGTTGTGGTAGTATGCCTTGTCGCCTTCTATGGTGATAAAGTCTTTGCTTGGGTCGGCGGCGAGTTCGCGGTCGAAGTCGGTAGCCGTAACGATTGTTTCTTCGTTTTCGGCAAATCGGCGTGCCGTTTCCTTCACGATGCTGAATGCAACGGGCATCACGTCGTTCAGTGCGACCTCGTATTTCTCGAGGGCTTCTTTCTCCAGCTTGTCTATCTGGTGGAAAATGCTTTCACGCTGGTCGATGGGTGTGTCTTCGATGGTTGCTTTCAGTTCTTCTATTTTTTCTTTCAGGTCTTTGGCAGAGTCCTGAACGTATTTCTGTATCTCTTTAGTCTTGGCTCTCAGCGCGTCGTTGTCCAGAGCCTGTATCTCGGGGTAGGCGGCTTTCACCTTGTCGACTAACGGCTGTATGAGTTTCATGTCGCGGCTCGATTTGTTGCCGAACAGTGATGTCAGAAAGTTTGTAAATCCCATTGTTGTATTTTGTCTTTATTGTTATTCGTTGTGTTATGTAATTCGTGCAAAGATAGCAAATATATTTGTATTACTGCTATTTGCCGGCGTTTTTTAGTTTATTTTTGCGTAAGACGTGCCTGCTCGTCAGCAGTCTTATTGCTACGGCGAAAGCGATATATTCTGTTCCTTCGGCATAAGTCTGGAGGTATCTGCCTATGAAGAACAGGAAAATCATGTAAATCCATGCTGTTGTCATCCAGTGGCTCTTTCCTTTCTGCCTGCGTCTGATGGCTTGCCAGCCGAACAGCAGCGGCAGCGGGTTGAACAGCAACAGCTGAAGGTTGACCTGTACCGTAGGGTGTTGCGAGAATATCATCATCGTCAGCAGTATTCCTATGGCTCCGCAGACAAGGTATATTGTGGCGTCGAGTGCCGCGAAATATGTCTTCCTGCGTTGTTCGGCTATGGTCAGCGCTATGACGACGGCAAGTATTATCAGTCCAACGTGTGTCGGCGTGAGCGGAAAGCTGTTGTCTGCCTCCTTTTCTGCCGACGGTACTATCACTCTCGTTACCTTCACCAGCGGGGTCTGCGTGTTGCTGTCGCGGGCGCGCATGGCGGTGCTGAATGCTGCCAGCAGTCTTTCGGGCAGGAATTGCTGCTCGAAGTTGGTCGTCTCGGCGTCTGCCTTCAGTCCCAGCAGTATGTCGTTGCCGAATGCCGACCAGCGGTGTCCCTTGGTATATTTGTGCACCATCTGGCGGAACGACGGATGGTTCTCGCTTTCGGCAAAGACTATTTCGCCGTCGATGTTGTCGAGAATGACGTCGCGGGCGCGGGTGGTGCAGTTGTTGTAGAATATGTTGTAGCGGTAGACTTTGTTCTCCTGCAGCGAGTTGACGGCTATGTCCTGAATGATTTTCTGCTTCTCGCTTGCCGTAAGGTCGAGCACCTGCTCCTTGACGTAGCGCCCTGCGCGCTCATATTCGTGGCAGAAGATGTCGAAAGGGTAGATGCCCACTTCGTAGTCGGTCAGTCCGAAGATGAAGCGCAGCGTAAAGTTCTTGGCACTGGAGTCGAACACGCCGTAGTTCACGGCAAGGTCTTCGCCAGAAACCATGTCGTTGATGCGGATGGCTGTATGACCGTAGAGGCTGTACACCTTATTGTACGGCTCGCACGTCAGCAGGCTTATCTCAACCGAATCGAGAGGGTTAGGCTGCCCGCCTGTATCCTGCCTCGACGCGCTCGCCGAAGAGGAAGTGATGACCAGGAGGGTGGTCATCACTGACAGGTATACGTTCTTGCTCAATGTCTTCATACAGTCAATGTTACATCAGTGAAATGACTCTGCAAAGGTAAACAATTATTTTGTTTCAACCTAACACAAATAAATATATATAGCAAAAAGTGTGCCAAACTGAACGGATTTTTCTTTTGGGACGAAAAATTATGAAAATTTTTGACACAGAAAAACTCTCCAAATAGAAATTTTACAGCTCCTGAAATTGCAAAGATATGTTAATTTCTCACCAAAACATAACTGTTAAAATTGTCAAAGACTACCTTTGAGGCATCTATTTCGTCTATTTTGCCCTGCAAAACATTGTGCCCGACACCCCGAAACACTATGTCTGACATCCTCAAACACACTGTTTGACAATCTCAAACATAGTCTTTGACAATTTTAACACATGCGTTTTCTGCATACAAATGCTATATTTGCAGATAACAAGCAGATTGTCAGGAGATTACAACAGAGTGCGAATTTCGGGCATATTTTGCCCCTCTGATTTCTGAAACGGCTTTCGAGGGCATTCTCGCGACAGTAAACAGGCGAAAATTGATTAGCATTTTCGTCAGCGGCATGCTGCAAATTTCATGAAGAAACATAGCGGCAGCAGGCAGCAAAACAGTCTTTATTCTTAAAAAAGTATAAATTAAGGCATAAAAATTTTGCAGAATAAAAACTATTGCATACCTTTGCAACCGCTTTTAGAAAGTACGGGCGTTTAGCTCAGCTGGTTTAGAGCATCTGCCTTACAAGCAGAGGGTCGGCGGTTCGAATCCGTCAACGCCCACTAAAAACGGAGGGAAAACAATATTTGTTTTCCCTCCGTTTTCTTTTTATTCCTATTTAAAATATTCCGAAAACCCGCGACACTGCCATTATTTCAGTTGACATTGTGGCAGCGCAGTAGGCATGCCCGCGCTTTCTACTGTTTCATTGTTAGTTCCACGACATAGTCGATGTCGGTCGGAACGGTGTCGAACAGAAGCGTTATTCCAGCCTCCGACTTCGTGAATTTCACGCTCTTGCCGTTGCTGAACAGACGTGCTGACTTTATCGCGCGGTTGCCTGTCGGAACGAACAGGGCGCGGTCGGCACAGTTGAGAACATGCACAAACAGGCGGTTTCCCTTCTGCGTAGTTACTCCCCAGTCGTGAGGCGCGACGAAGCCGCCGCGTGTCTCGTATATCGTTTCGCCGTAGGTCTTCAACCATTCACCCATTTCATGCAGTCTCTGTACAGCCACTTCAGGCAGTTTTCCGTTAGGTTGCGGCGCCACGTTAAGCAGAAGGTTGGCATTGCGTCCAGCAGCTCTGACGAGCAAATGTATGAGTTGGCGCGTAGACTTAAACACGCTGTCGGTGATGTTGTAGCCCCATGCACGGCTCATGGTCTCGCATGTTTCGAGTGGGAGAGAGCTTATGCCGTTCTCGCCGGAATAGCCTGCCTTGTTCTCGCCAGGCAGGTCGCGCTCGAAAATCTGCACGTCCTCGCCCTCGAATGGAGGCAGGTGGTGGTTGTTGGCTACAAGACACGAAGGCTGCAACTTATGTATCAGTTCGTATTGCGACGACAGTTGCCAGTCGAAAGGCGTGGCATCCTCTTCGTGGTCCCATACACCGTCAAACCATATAGCGCCAATCTTGCCGTAGCCTGTCAGCAGTTCGGTCAGCTGAGCATCCATGAATGCGCGGTAATGCTGCCAGTTCATCTGGTCGGTAGGGCGGTGTGTGCCTCGTCCGGTGCGGCCTATGGGATAGTCAGGGCGTCCCCAGTCAAGGTGCGAATAGTAGAAATGCAGCCCCAAGTCGGCACGTTCGCACGCATCGGCAAGCTCACGCAGCACGTCGCACTTGAACGGCGTGGCTTTCACGATGTTATAGTCTGACTGTCCGGTGTTCCACATCGAGAATCCGTCGTGGTGTCGCGAGGTTATCGTGATATACTTTGCGCCAGACGACTTTATAGCCTCTACCCATTCGTCGGCATCGAACAGCGACGGATAGAAGCCCGACGCAAGTTTCTGATACTCGCGATAGTCGATGTTGCGGTTCTGCATTACCCATTCGCCTTGCCCCAGCATGGAGTATATGCCCCAGTGTATGAATATGCCGAACTTCTTGTCCTGAAATTCCTTCTGGGCTTTTATTATCTCAGGCGTAGGCTTGTAGCTGCCCTGTGCGCTCATGGTTGCGGCACACAGTAAGACTGTCATTATAGCGCAAACAATTCGTTTCATGATGTGGAATATTAAGTCTGTTTATTAATTAATGTATTAGTTTGCTGATTCAAACTCGCGCAGGAAACGCACGTCGTTCTCTGAGAACAGGCGCAGGTCTGACACCTGATATTTCAGGTTGGTAATTCTCTCCACGCCCATGCCGAATGCGTAGCCGCTGTAAACCTTGCTGTCGATGCCGCAAAGCTCGAGAACGTTAGGGTCTACCATGCCGCAACCGAGTATCTCTACCCATCCCGTGTGCTTGCAGAAACCGCATCCTTCGCCACCACAGATATGGCACGAAATGTCCATCTCGGCACTTGGCTCCGTGAACGGGAAGTAGCTTGGGCGCAAGCGTATCTTGGTGTCGGCACCAAACATCTCGCGAGAGAATGTCAGCAGCACCTGCTTCAGGTCGGTAAACGACACGTTCTTGTCGATGTAAAGACCTTCCACCTGATGGAAGAAACAGTGTGCGCGTGCCGTTATCGCCTCGTTGCGGTAGACGCGGCCAGGACAGATGATGCGTATTGGCGGCTGCGAGTGCTCCATGACGCGAGCCTGAACGCTCGACGTATGCGAACGCAGCAGAATATTCTTGGTACCGTCGTTCGGATGCTGGCTTACGAAGAATGTGTCCTGCATGTCGCGAGCCGGATGGTCGGCAGCAAAGTTCATCTTGGTAAACACGTGCATGTCGTCCTCCACCTCCGGTCCGTCAGCCAAGACAAAGCCCATGCGTGAGAAAATGTCTATAATCTCGTTCTTCACGATAGTCAGCGGATGACGCGTACCCAGCTTTATTGGATATGCAGTGCGCGTCAGGTCGATGTCGTCGTCTGCTGTCTCGCATGTCTGCAACTGCTCGCGCAAGGCGTTGATGTGCTCCATAGCCGTCTGTTTCAGTTCGTTTACCTTCATGCCGACAACCTTTTTCTGGTCGGCTGCGACGTTGCGGAAATCGTTCATCAGGTCGGCTATCTCGCCCTTCTTGCTGAGATATTTAATTCGCAGGGCTTCCACTTCCTCCGCGTTTTCAGCTGTCAGCTGGCTCACTTCTTTGAGAAGTTTTTCTATTTTTTCGAGTATCATCTGTTAAGTGTTGTTTTATATTGTTCCCAGAGCATATTTGCCATGATTTCAGACACTCAGGGAAGTATGTTTATAATTATTTTTCTGCAAAGTTAATATTTTATTATGAAAAACCGAATTATATTGAAATAAAGTTGTAATTTTGCACAAATTTGAGAGTAATAATTAAGTAAAACGTGTTCAAATAAATGAGAAAAAGTTTCTTTGCAGTAGTTTTCTGCATAGTGTTTATGGGTTTCGTAAGTAGTGGTTGCAGCGACAGCAAGCCCGAAGCAGCCCCCGACAGCTTGTCGGTTGACAGTCTTGCCAGCGACAGTGCAGACGTCGACTCCATCGACTCGATAATATCTGAGACCCCAATGCCTAAGGCAGCAGATGCCCTTTTCGACGATTTCTTTTTCAATTTTGTGGCTAACCGCAAGTTGCAGCTTGAACGAGTGAAGTTCCCGTTGCGCGTCGTGACAGACGGAAAGGTAAGCCAGATGCAGAAGAACGAGTGGAAAAACGACCATTTCTTCATGCGTCAGGGATACTACACGCTGTTGTTCGACAATGTAAAACAGCTTGACGTGGTGAAAGATACATCGGTCAAGGATGCCACAGTAGAGAAGATTTATTTGAGCAAGAAGAAGATAGAGCAGTATAAGTTCCACCGTATTCGCGGCGCGTGGATGCTCACTGAGATAGAAACCATCGCCTTGCAGAAGAGCCATAATGCCTCTTTCCTGCAGTTCTACGATCGTTTTTCGCGCGACGAGGCTTACCAGTTGAAGAGCCTTCACGAGCCTGTGAAGATGACAGTGCCCGATCCCGACGACGATTTCAAGATGATGACGGGCGACATTTATCCAGAACAGTGGGTCGACTACAAGCCGCAGATACTGCCGAAGGGATTTATCTACAACATCAACTATGGTCAGCGGCACAAGGGTGGCAATGAGTGCGTGTTTGTAATTCGCGGTATTGCCAACGGACTGGAGACTCAGCTGACGTTCAAGAAGATGTCTGGCGGGTGGAAACTGGTGCAGTTTATAAACTAAGCGGCATTTCCAGACAGTGCGAACGAAGGCAGGTGATGCAGGAAAACAGTGTTAAATCTTAGTTCACATATATGAAATCCATCAGCAACTACAGCCTGTTGAAGCATAATACGTTCAACATTGATGCGCGGTGCAGGCGTTTTCTGGAATATGAGACAGCCGACGAGGCAATGCAGATAGCAGTAAGCCTGACCGACGAAGACCGCCCTCTGCTTATCATTGGTGGCGGAAGCAACCTTCTGCTGACGCGCGACTATCCGTCGACGGTTGTGCGTTCTGCCGTCAAGGGCATGCATCCAATTGAAGAAAAGTCGTCTGACGACACTGTATTGCTGCGCTGCGGCAGTGGCGAGAAGTGGGACGACGTAGTGGAATACTGTGTTTCCAATGGCTTTTTCGGTGCGGAAAACCTGTCGCTCATACCCGGCGACGTCGGCGCATCTGCCGTTCAGAACATTGGTGCCTACGGAGTGGAGATAAAAGATATTGTCGACAGTATAGAGGCTGTCGACCTTCAGACGTGCAAGAGTGTTGTCATAGCTGCATCGGAGTGCAACTATGGCTATCGCGAGAGCCGTTTCAAGAACGACTGGCGCGGGCGTTTCCTCATCACGCACGTTACTTACAGGCTGTCGAGGCAGTTCCTCCCGAAGGTTGACTACGGGCAGATTCGAGCAGAACTGGATGCCGACGGCATTGCCGAGCCTACAGCCCGACAGTTGCGCGACGTAATTATAAGGATTAGGAAAGACAAGTTGCCCGACACTGCCGTAGAGGGAAATGCAGGCAGTTTCTTTGTCAATCCGGTGGTAAGTGCCGACAAGTTCCGTCAGTTGCAGGAGCAATGGAGCGACATACCTTATTATATTATATCGCCGGAGAGCGTAAAAATTCCAGCCGGATGGCTCATTGAGCAGTGCGGATGGAAAGGCAAGACCGTCGGCAGGGCAGGAGTTCACGCCCGTCAGGCTCTCGTTCTCGTCAATCGGGGAGGGGCTACGGGAAACGAAATCCTTAGCCTGTGCAACATGATATGTGCCGACGTCGAACGCAAGTTCGGCATTACGATAAAGCCGGAAGTCAACATCGTATAAACACATTAGCGATATGAGGGTAACATTCTTAGGAACAGGCACTTCCGGTGGCGTCCCCTCGCTGGGGTGCCAGTGCAAGGTTTGCCGCAGCAGCGATGTCCGCGACAAGCGCCTGCGCAGTGTTGCTCTCGTCGAAACATCAACCACGCGCATACTCATAGACTGCGGTCCCGACATCAGACAGCAACTGATGCCGTTGCCGTTCAAGCCTTTCGACGCCGTACTGCTGACACACATACACTACGACCACGTCGGTGGCATAGACGACCTGCGCCCTTTCTGCATCTTCGGAGAAATAAATATCTATGCCAACCGTGCCACGGCTGACGGTCTGCGGCAAACCATGCCTTACTGCTTTGCCCAGAATTTGTATCCCGGCGTGCCTCTGTTGCAGTTGCATACGGCAGCGCCGCACAGGCAAATCGTCATCGGCGACCTGATTGTTACGCCCATTGAGGTGATGCACGGCAAGATGCCCATTCTCGGCTACACATTCGCTGAACTTACCGACGACAGCCACCGTTGTGCCGACGACTGTCCGCCGCGCCTGGTCTACATAACCGACATGAAGACCATTGCCGACAGCGAACTGCCATATATACGTCATGCCGACACGCTGATAGTCAACGGACTGCGCTTCAAGGCTACCCACCATTCCCACCAGACAGCCGAAGAGGCTTGCGCGTTTGCCAAGAGCATCAACGCCCGACGCACGTTTCTCATCCACCTGAGCCACGACATAGGCTTCCATGCACAGTCTGCCGACCGTCTTACCGATGGCGTGTCGCTGGCTTACGACGGACTTGTAATAGACTGCTGACGTACCGCCGACAGACTATTCTGCCGTGTTCCAAAAATCTTTTGAAACCCTTTTAAATACTGATATCTGCGCCTTTGTGGAGCGAAGCCTTTTGCGTGCCAAAATTACAAGTAAGTTGTAATGATATTACAGATACCTTGTAATACTGTTACAGATAGTCTGTAAAAGGATTACAGAGCACCTGTAAAAACTGATTAGAAACCAAGCGTTTCCCTGTGTCATGCATAAATCAGTTCGGAGATGATGCTGTCGCTTATGAAAATGCCCTCGTGCGACAGGCTCAGTCGGTTGTCTGACAGCGTCAGCAAGCCTTTGTCTATAAACTTTTCAGCCTCTTTCATTATGTATTCGAGATACTTTTTGCCGAGTTTCTGCTCTATGTATTCCAGCGAAACGCCCTCCTTCGTGCGCATGGCGGTAGTCATCAGGTCGTTATACTGCGTCGGCGTGTCCAGTAGCTCGCGCTCGCACGGAACCTTACCTATACCTATTATATTAATATAGTCATCTATATTGTCCACGTTCCACTGCCTCGACGTTCCGTCATACGAGTGAGCCGCCGCCCCCAGACCAATGTACGGCACGGCTCTCCAGTAGCTGCTGTTGTGCCGCGAGCGGAAGCCCTGCCGCGCAAAGTTGCTTATCTCATAATGCTCGTAGCCGGCGCTGGTCATCAGCGTGCATAGTGTTTCAAACATCGCACGGCTCGTCTCCTCATCGGTTTCCTCTATCTTTCCCTCGTCAGCCATAGCCTTCAGCGGCGTGCCTTCCTCTATCATAAGGCTGTAAGCCGATATGTGCTCGGGCTCGAGCAGCAGAGCCTCCTCTATGTCGCGCTGCCAATCGTCAGCCGTTTCGTTGGGAAAACCAAACATAAGGTCGATGCTTATGTTGCCGAATCCATGTTCGCGCAAACATCTGAAAGCCTCGCGAGCCTGCCTGGCTGTATGCCGTCGGCGAATGAACCGCAGCCGCCCGTCGTCGAAAGTCTGGATGCCCATGCTTACGCGGTTTACTCCCAGCCGTCTCAGACAGGCTGCCTTTTCGGGCGTAATGTCGTCGGGATTGCATTCCACAGTAACCTCCAAGCCGCTGAACACATCAGCCTCCTCGCCCGCAAGCATGCCCTTGTAGCCATTCTGTCGCGCCACGAACTGCCTGATGAGTGCAAACAGGCGCTGCAACGCGTCGTCAGACAATGTCGACGGTGTGCCGCCGCCAATATATATGGTCTGTATGGGCTCGCCAAGATAATTCCTCCTGAGCGACATCTCCTGCCCGAGAGCCTCTATATATCGGTCGTGCAGCGAATTAAGGGTAGTGGAATAGAATCCGCAATACACACATCGCGACCTGCAGAAAGGAACATGAACATATAAACCAGCCATAAGAGAATATTAAAAGTTATAACTTGAAAGTAACAAATAACACGATTTTTGCTCAAAAAACAAGCAAATCGTAGTTTCAGAAAGCAAAAATACAAAGATGTTTCATAAGAAATGCAGTTTTTGTTTATTTTTTTTTGTCGTTTAATAAAAAAACTCTAACTTTACGGCAGTAATTGTAGAAAAACAAAAATATTCAATTAAAAAACAAACAAAATATGAAAGTCTATCAGACAAGTGAAATCAAAAACATTGCCCTCATCGGCAGTGCGGGTAGCGGCAAGACAACTCTTGCCGAAAGTATGTTGTTTGAAGCCGGCGTCATCAAGCGTCGCGGCTCAGTAGAACAGAAGAACACAGTAAGCGACTATTTCCCAGTGGAACAGGAATACGGATACTCTGTATTCCCAACAGTCTTCCATACAGAGTGGAATAACAAGAAGCTGAACATAATAGACTGTCCGGGTAGCGACGACTTCGTAGGCGGAGCCATCACGGCACTCAACGTAACCGACCAGGCTGTTGTGCTCATCAACGGACAGTATGGACCCGAAGTGGGAACACAAAATGCGTTCAGATATACAGAAAAGCTGAACAAACCGGTGCTCTTCCTCGTTAACCAGCTCGACCGCGACAACTGCGACTTCGACTCAATAGTAGCTAACCTGAAGGAAATATTCGGACCTCGCTGCGTGCAGGTACAGTATCCTATCGCTACAGGTGCAAACTTCAACGCAGTGATTGACGTGCTGCTGATGAAGAAATACTCATGGAAACCGGAAGGCGGAGCACCAATAATCGAAGAAATACCTGCCGACCAGATGGATAAGGCAACCGAACTGCACAACGCACTCATCGAGGCTGCGGCAGAAAACGACGAGGGACTGATGGACAAGTTCTTCGAGCAGGGCAAGCTGAGCGAAGACGAAATGCGCGAAGGTATCCGCAAGGGACTTATCTCAAGAGGCATGTACCCAATATTCTGCGTATGTGCAGGCAAGGACATGGGTGTGCGCCGACTGATGGAATTCTTGGGCAACGTTGTACCGTTCGTAGACGATATGCCAAAATTCAAGAACGTCGCAGGCGAAGAAATCAATGTCGACACCAACGGACCGACATCTGTTTACTTCTTCAAGACTGGTCTTGAGCCACACATCGGAGAAGTATCATACTTCAAAGTAATGAGCGGATGTCTCAAGACAGGCGACGACCTCACTAATGCCGATCGTGGCTCGAAGGAGCGCATCGGACAGCTCTATGCCTGCGCAGGAGCAAACCGCATAGCCGTTGACCAGCTCAATGCAGGCGATATAGGCTGTACGGTGAAACTGAAGGATGTGAAGACAGGCAACACGCTGAACGGAAAAGACATAGACTGGAAGTTCGACTTCATCAAATATCCTAACTCTAAGTATTCACGCGCTATCAAGGCAGTGAACGAAAGCGACACAGAAAAGATGATGGCTGCACTGCAGCGCATGCGCCAGGAAGACCCGACATGGGTTGTAGAACTGTCGAAGGAACTGAAGCAGACCATCGTTCACGGACAGGGAGAATTCCACCTGCGCACACTGAAATGGCGTATGGAGAACAATGAGAAGATAATGGTGGAATATCTTGAGCCGAAGATACCTTACCGCGAGACTATCACTAAGACCGCACGCGCTGACTATCGCCACAAGAAGCAGTCGGGTGGTGCAGGACAGTTCGGTGAGGTTCACCTCATAGTAGAGCCATACACAGAAGGAATGCCAGACCCAACGGTATATAAATTCAACGGTCAGGAATTTAAGATGAACATCAAGAGCCGCGAAGAAGTAGACCTCGAATGGGGCGGAAAGCTCGTATTCCTCAACTCTGTAGTTGGTGGAGCTATTGATACACGCTTCATGCCGGCAATTCTGAAAGGTGTCATGGAACGCATGGAGCAGGGACCGCTGACTGGTAGCTATGCCCGCGACGTACGCGTAGTTGTATACGACGGTAAGATGCACCCGGTAGACTCAAACGAACTTTCGTTCATGCTGGCTGCACGAAACGCATTCTCGGCAGCCTTCAAAGAGGCAGGACCAAAGATTCTGGAACCTATCTACGACCTCGAAGTGCTCGTTCCGGCAGACTTCATGGGCGACGTTATGAGCGACCTGCAGGGACGCCGCGCCATCATAATGGGTATGGACAGCGAGGCTGGATACCAGAAACTGTCTGCAAAGATACCTCTGAAGGAACTCTCCAACTACTCTATCTCGCTCAGTTCGCTTACTGGTGGACGCGCATCGTTCAGCACACAGTTCTCTGGATACGAACTTGTGCCTAACGACATACAGCAAGAACTCATCAAGGAGCATGAGGCTGAACTTGCTGCTGAGGGCGAATAGATATAAAAACATAGTAATTCCGACGAGCCAAGCGTATGCATTGCCGACGGAATTACTATGATTTAACATATTAAAGGCTATTGCCGTAAATTTTACGTGATATAAGTATATTAAAGGCAATAAGGAGTTGGATGACGAAACGATTTTTTCATTAATAATAAATAAAAAGGGATGTATTGTTTAATAACAACAGCAAATGGAACATTCCACATGAATTCTTCACCAACTAAATTAGGTCAAAACAGACCGAAATAAATCTTAAATCAAATCACGTAAAACACTGTCTTACAATTAACTCCGC
>OMZM01000007.1 GCA_900315545.1 uncultured Prevotella sp. | reverse complement strand
GGACTTAATGTTTTGAACACCACTAAGTTACTAAAAATCAGCGATATGTGCAACTTTTTACTCATATTTATCAACTTAAATTAATTCCGCCAACGGGTATAAACAGACTATGTTCTATATATATGGGCATCCTGCTTATGATTGACAGCAACACTGCATCGCTCGGTTGCAGTTCGTATGTATGACGCGAAAACATATCAAACAAAGAGCACTTGCACATACCGTTTTCTATAGAATCTATTTTTATTTGCAACAGTCTGTCATCATTCTGCATCAGCAGTTTCCACATAACTGCAGGCAAGGTATCTTTGTTTTTCTCTCCGGCTGCAACATATTTCTTTATACTGTTGATTGTTTCCACATCGGTCGGAACTGACAAAAACTGCATTCCATTCTCTTCCTGGAGAAAAAGGAATACAGTATTTTCGTCGCCATAGACATGGCCTATACCGTTGAAAAAGAGTTTTACATACATCTTTTTTCTTATATATTATCCTTTTTTGGTTGGAACATGAAATAGAAAGCGATGCCTACGACAAGTGAATAAGCTGCAAAGATAAACCAGCATGTCTGCCAGTCGCCGACAAGGTATCCATCCTTCCATGTGCAGTAGTGGTTAACTATTTCGCCAGCTGCCAGCGTTCCGATTGTTGCACCGAGTCCGTTTGTCATCAGCATGAACAATCCCTGTGCCGATGCCTTGATAGAAGGACTGCACTCGCGGTCTACGAACATAGCTCCCGACACATTGAAAAAGTCGAATGCTACACCATATACTATACATGAAAGAATAAACAGTATGACTCCTGGCATGGCTGGGTTTCCTATTCCGAACAATCCAAATCGGAACACCCATGCAAACATCGACATGAGCATGACAACCTTTATTCCATATCGACGCAGGAAGAATGGTATCATAAGGATGCAAAGCGCCTCGCTTATCTGAGATATTGAGGTCAGCAGCGTTGCATTATTTGCAGCAAACGATGTTGATATGGCTTCGTCAAGACTGCCCTTGAAGCTTGTTATAAACGGTCCTGCATAGCCGTTTGTAACTTGCAATGACATGCCAAGCATTGTCGAGAAAATGAAAAACAGTGCCATCTGGCGCGACTTGAACAGCTTGAAAGCATTTAGTCCAAGCATTTCCGAGATTGAAGATGCTGCTTTTTTCTCCACCTTGCACTGCGGCAACGTAAAACAATATATAAAAAGCAGAATGCTAATTACTGCCGATACAAAGAACTGCATATAAGTGTACTGGAACTTGTGTGCATTCTCAGACAGCGTGAACGAGAATGTTCCGTCTTCCCATACGGCACAGTTTACAAACCACATTGTTGCTATGAAACCAACCGTGCCTAATACACGTATAGGCGGGAAATCCTTAACAGTGTCCAAACCATTGTTTTTCAGTATCGTGAAAGCTGCCGTATTTGCAAGCGCTATTGTAGGCATGAAGAACGCAACACTGAGAGTGTACATTGCTATGAACATTGACTTGTTAGGCAGTTCGTTGCCAAAGCCTGCCGACATTCCCATATACCAGCATCCCAGCATTGCCAGACCAGCAAGCAAATGGCATATTCCCAACAGGCGTTGCGGCTGTATGTACTTGTCGGCAACAATTCCCATTAGTGTCGGCATGAAAATAGATACTATTCCCTGAATAGCATAAAACCATGAAATCTGGCTGCCCAGACCTGCCGTTCCCAAGTAGTTTCCCATGCAAGTCAAGTAAGCACCCCAAACTGCGAACTCCAAAAAGTTCATCAAAGCTAATCTTGTCTTAATACCCATATCTGTTTTATTTACATTTATGTTTTGATTCGATTTTCAAAATACTATGCAAAAGTAGTTGTTTTTTGCTATTTTCAAGCATAAAACATACTATTTTTAAGAAATTAACCTAATTATTGCACCATGTCTTGCAGCCTGATGTCTTTTTTGGACATTATTTTCCTGACATTATCGTCTGCATAAATATCGAAAGCAACGACAGGCATGACAGTCAACACATCACTGTCAGAACCCAGTTCGGCACAGTACAGATAGGGAAAAAGATTCTTTCTGGCTGTTTCAAAATCATCTTCCGACATTTCGTCGGGGCATGCAAGCAGTTCACTGTATGATGAAACTATTTTGTCAGCTGTCATTTTCAGGCTCCAATTTGCATCAAATATCATGACCTGACTCTGTGTCTGCGGCAGTCTTAATGTCCTTACAAAACATATATTCTTATCTCCTGAATTACTCGTGAACAACTTCATTTGCAAGTCGGATGCAGCCGAAAGACTTACTTTAATATAATCTTCATCTAAACTTTCTATCTTACTGTTTTTCTGCAACTTATTTAAAACTCCCGTAGTATCACTTTTTTCATATTTCGTCAGCATTTCCGTTCGTTCTAAAACTGTCAGATATGCGCACAGAGAGTCTGGCATTGACAGGAAACAGTCCTTCATATTTGTCTGCCCGATACAATAATTGAATATTGCAGAAATAAATATCAGCGTAGTAATCGTCCTTTTCATCGCAAATGTTTTGTTGTTTAAATTCGCTTGCAATATTAACAATTATTTCTGAAACCACAAAATTATTATTCATTTGTATAAAAAGTTTCAAATTAATTTGATAAAAAACGTGATTGTCAATTATTATCATTATATTTGCAACGATAATGCGAAATATAAATAAAAACAATTAAATATGAAACGAATACTACTTTTTTTCTTCATCATTGCTGCCACTTTGACAGCAAAAGCATCTCATGTCTATCCTCTGCCGGTTACCATTACGCAAAGCGACGGTACTACTCTGACGGTAGTAGGACATGGTGATGAGCACTTGCACTGGTTTACTACAACTGACGGCGTTCTTCTTTGCCGTGTAGGCACAGACTTTTTCGTTGCTGCAACGACAACCGGCGACATTGTAGCCACCAAGCAGCTGGCACACGAACCGTCTATGCGTACAGAAATTGAGAAGCAACTCATTGCGAAACAAAACAAAGATTTGTTCATCAACTATGCCAATTCTGTTAGAAAGGCAAAGCGCGAACCGGTAGTGGTAAACAGCACATTCCTGCCACACACTGGCAATCCTAAAGTTCTGGTAATACTTGCCGACTTCAAGGATGTCAACTTCAAGGTTGCCGACCCGGTAAAGACATTTGAGCAGTACCTTAACGGCACGGGGAGACCGGTTGATTTTGGCAATCGCGAGGACAGGAACTACGGAAGCGTGGCACAGTATTTCGACGACATGAGCTATGGTGCTTTCCGTCCTAAGTTCGACATTTACGGTCCGATACGCCTGCCTCATAACCTGGTACACTATGGTGAAGGCAAGAACGACCGCATGGACCAGTTCCTGCCAGACGTCATAAATACTGCAAAGGCTGAACTTAATATAGATTTCGACCAATATGATACCAACGGCGACGGTTTCTTGGATTTGATTTACGTCATTTATGCCGGCTATGCTGCAAGCATTATTCAAAACTCAAGCGACTGCATCTGGCCTAAGTCGGGCAACAGGGAAGTTGTTGTGAAAGACGGCTTGAAAACGAGCCGTTACGGAGTAAGCAACGAGCTGAACGCCTACCCTAACGCTTTCAAGGATGAACCTTATGAAAGAGTTAACGGTATCGGTCTGTTCTGCCACGAGTTCTCTCACTGCATGGGTCTGCCAGATTTCTATCCGACTGTTGATGCAAACAAGGTTGACAACCAGTCGATGGAATACTGGAGCCTTATGGACAGTGGCGAATATCTTGACAACGGATGGTGTCCGGCAGCATACACGGCGTGGGAGCGCGAGGCTTTCGGATGGATGGAGATTGAGACTCTGACTGAAAGCAAAGACAAGTTGCAGATAAAAAGCATTGACGCCGACGGTGGAAAGGCATACAAGATACTGAACGACAACGACGAAACTGGAAATGAGTATTTCATTATTGAGAACATACAACAGCAGAAATGGAATACAAAGCACAAAGGACACGGCTTGCTGGTTTATCATGTAAACTACAATCAGGATGACTTTAATTTGCCGACTAACAATGTGAACAACACGCTGGGACACCCTAACATGACTGTTGTTCCTGCCGACGGACTGCTTGCTTCTGTAAAAAACATCGGTAAGGTAGTAGACTGGGGCACTGGCGAGAACGGGAAAGTTACAAACGCAGACTACTATGCTCAGCTGGCAGGCGACCTGTTTCCTGGCACAAGCTATGTGTCTGAACTCAACGAAACAATGGCACTGCCTAACTACAAGGTGTATAGCGGAGAAACTCTGAACAAGGCTTTAGCCAACATCAGCGAGGAAGATGGTGTGATAACACTCGATTTCATCAGCGACTACGAGGGCTATCTGACTAAGCTGGACTGCATACAGGCTGACGAATACACGGACGACAACGTCTATACGCTTGACGGCAGAATTGTCAACAGCAACAATTTGACTAAAGGCATATATATATATAAAGGTAAGAAAACTGTAATTAAATAAATCATGGCAAAGTTAATAGTTAATTCATACGACGAGTTTGCATCTCATCTGGGCGAAGAACTGGGATGCTCAGACTGGCTGACAGTCGATCAGGAACGCATAAATCTTTTTGCCGATGCCACTCTCGACCATCAGTGGATACACGTCGACACAGAAAGGGCTAAGACGGAAAGCCCATACAAGAGCACTATAGCGCACGGTTACCTAACGCTGTCGCTCCTACCCTATCTATGGGATCAGGTCATAGAGGTAAACAACATAAAGATGCTTGTCAACTACGGCATGGACAAGATGCGCTTCGGACAGCCTGTAATAACCGGAAGCCGCATACGTCTGACCACAAAGCTGCACAACATTGCAAACCTTCGTGGCATCTGCAAGGCTGAAATTGCATTCCAGATAGAGATAGAAGGTCAGCGCAAGCCGGCTCTCGAAGGAATATCATCGTTCCTCTACTATTTTAAATAGACTATACTATACATTGTTATACATGAAGCCTGCTCATGCTATTAGCGCATAGGCAGGCTTTTTTACTGGCATATTGGACAGGAAACATTGGTGTTAAGAAAATAGTTGGCGGTGCGCGACGGAAACGGAAATATATGGGAACGGCGGAGTTTGTACAGGACATGGAACACGCAAAAGAGTATTTCTCTGCACGATAATGCATTTTTTACAGACTTGTCTTCCGTTTTTCCAAAATAGTTCTTATCTTTGCAGACACGGTAAGGACAACGAAACGCCACGCAGCACGTCGGAAACGTACAGACGACGGTCGTATCGCGACTTTACTGCTTGATGAAACATGTGAAAAAACTAACATACTTACAAACCATAAATACGAAAGAACATGAAGTACAATGTAATAGCTGCCGTCGTCGAGCGCAACGGAAAGTATCTGTGCATGCAGAGATGCCGCTCTCACTATCTGTATATCTCGGAACATTGGGAGTTTCCAGGCGGAAAGCGCAGGGAGGGCGAGAGCGACCATGAGGCTCTTGTGCGCGAGATAAAGGAAGAAATGGACTGGGACGTGTACGTTGGTCGCAAGCTCGGAACTGTGGAACACCACTACGAGGACTTCGACATTTCGCTGACGGCATACCTCTGCAAAGGTGGAGAGGGCGACTTCAAGCTGCTGGAGCACTTGGACTACCGCTGGCTGCCGAAGCATAAGCTGCTGACGCTGAAATGGACTGAGGCTGACAGGAAACTCATTGAGCAGATTGAACTTTAGCTTATCTGACTGACATAGGTAATGCTCTGCACTTTGCGTGCGGAGCATTTTTGTTTTCATCAACAGAGGAAACGGCACGAAGGCAGAACGACTTGCGTTTATACCACAATCCAGTGTGCTTTTATCGTCATGTCAGAAGTGTGCCTACAAAAAGTGTGCCAAACTTACCAGAAATTTCTTTCAAGTCGAAAAATGATGAAAATTTTTGACAGGGAAAATGTTGCAAAATAGATGCGGAACAGGAGCTGAAAGTGTAAAGTTGTGTTAATTTTCAGACCAAATGTAATTGTTAAAATTGTCAAAGAGTATGTTTGAGACGGTTATTTTGCATTTTTGCCTTGCAAAACATAGCATTTGAGACCCTCAAACACTATGTTTGACTTCCTCAAACAGTGTGTTTGACAATGTCAAACATGCTCTTTGACAATTTTAACACTACTGTTTCTTGCACAAAATGCCTATATTTCACTGTAAAATCCTGACTGTCAGACAATTAAAAACGCACACGAAATTTGAGCATATTTTGCTCCTCTGATTTTCAAAACGACTTTCGAGGGCACTCTCGCGACAGTAGACGGGCGAAAATTGATTAGTCTTTTCTCAGTCGCAGACAATGAAAAATCCGACTGACAGAGTGCAAACATGCATCTTGTCAGTCGGATATATATACCTGATAAATCACATTCCGTGCACCTGCGCATCAGAACTGTTCCAATATCTCTATTCTCTTTTCTATGTCGGGATGGGTTGCAAAGAGCGACGACAGTATGTTTCCTCCGTTCAGCGCCTGCGGATGGGCTATGTACAGCTGGGCTATGTCGTCGCGGTTGACCTGTGCCAGTCCGGGACGTCCCGATATTTTCCTCAGTGCCGATGCGAGTGCCAACGGATTGCCGCACAACTCTGCCCCGCCGGCATCTGCCATGTACTCGCGTCGGCGAGATATGGCAAAACGCGTCAACGACGTGAAGAAATATGCAATTATACTGCATACGAAGGCTATCAGCATGATTACGATAATAGAAACATTGCCGCCCTTCTCATCGCTGCTGCGGCGATAACTGCCCGAACTGTAGCTCAGTGCCCTTATCATGTTTATGGTAAGGCTCATAATCGTGCTGATAATTCCCACGAAAATTATGCTTACAATGAGCAGACGCGTGTCGCGGTTGCGGATGTGGGTCAGTTCGTGCCCTATCACTCCAGCCAGTTCGTCGTCGTCGAGCGTGTCGAGCAGACCTGTCGTAACAGTTACCGTATAACTCTTGTCGTCTATTCCCGAAGCAAAGGCGTTGAGCATGTCGTCGTGTATGATGTTAATCTTAGGCATCTCCATGCCACACGTCATGCACAGGTTCTCAACAATGTTGTAGACACGCGGATTGTCTCGCCTCTGCAGCGTCTGCGCACCAGTTGCACGCTTTATCATCGAGGTATTGTTGAAATAGGCTATCGCAAACCACAAGCCTACTCCACCGACAACCCAAGGAATAGCCTGCACGAAATAATAGTTGACCTGCGTAATGTCAAGTTGGTTTACAAACTCCCCGTACTCATTATAGTATCCGTGTCCGAAATAGTTGACAAGAGCAAGGAAAGCCCACACCGTAGCCAACAGTATGAGCGGAAACATCAGCAGCAACAACACGCTCAATCGGTTGTTGCGGCTGATTTGTGTATGTATTCCAACGTATTGCATTAGAAATTAATTTCCGGTGCTTTGTCCAGCTGAGTTCTTTCTTCGGTTGAAACTTCAAACATAGGCTGCTTGGTAAATCCGAACATGCCAGCCAGAATGTTTGACGGGAATGTCTGAACAGCGTTGTTCAGCTCGCGGGTAGCCGAATTGAAGAAACGACGGACAGCAGCAAGTTTGTTCTCAATGTCAGCTATCTCGTTCTGCAACTGCAAGAAGTTCTGGTTGGCTTTCAGGTCGGGATAAGCCTCAACCGACACTTTCAGCCCTGCCAGCGCACTCGACAGATTGTTTTCTGCCTGTATCTTGTCATTGATGCTTGTGGCATTCATGGCAGCAGCACGCGCATTTGTAACTCGCTCGAGCACTTCCTTCTCGTGCTGTGCATATCCCTTGACAGTTGCAACCAACTGTGCCACAAGGTCGTGGCGCTGCTTCAGCTGCACGTCGATGTTGGCAAAGGCATTCTCACGGTTGTTTCTCAGGCGAACAAGGTTGTTGTAGATGCCTGCTCCCCACAGAACCAATAATACTATGATTCCTAAAATAATTAATAATACTGTCATTGTTTTTAGCGTTTTATGGTTTATTCTGATATCTTTTGTTCATATTCACCGACAAATATAACTATTATTTCCGACATAAAGAAAGATTTTACTGCTTTTCTTTTATAAGTCCGTGTCTGTATGCGTACAACAGTTCTTTGAGGTCGGAAACTTGCTGTTTCAGTTCTATACCTATGTCGGTGTCAGCCACAAGCATTCGGTGCGTAGTGGTCTCAACGATTTTCTTCGAACTGATAATGTCGCTGCCTGTCCTGACGGCATCTTCCTCGCTCGTAAACGGTTCATGCTGCACAAGTTCAAAACCTCTGCTGTGGTACACAAGAGTATAGCCTGCTATACCCGTTGTCTTATGGTAGGCATGCGAGAATCCACCGTCGATGACCATGAGCTTACCGTTTGCCTTGATTGGATTTTCTCCTTCCGAAGCATGCACAGGCACGTGTCCGTTGATGATATGCCTGTTAGGTCCTTCCACGCCGAATGCATCAAGAATACCGTCTACGACCTTCTCGTTGTCGCGCATCTGGAAGTAGACACCCTTATGCTCCTTATGTGTTTCCTTGTCCTCGAGGAAATAGCGCTCGAAGGTAGCCATCTTCGATTTGTCGAACAGCGTACTGTCTGGTCCGCACCATAGATAAAGGAAATAGTCTATGCTGTAGCTTCTCTCTTCTGGATTTGTATCTCGCTGGAAAGCAGAGCGCACAAGCATGCCCGTTTGGTGCATCAAGTCTTTGCCCTTATATACTCTGTCCTTGTACAGACGCACTTCCTTCAGTGTTCCGTCTTCGTTTAGCGGACACGAAGCATGGAACAACAGGTTGTGGTTTGTTATGTTGTACATGCATCCGTGCTGCAATATCAACTTGATATGCTTTATGAGTTTCTCGTTGGTAGTGAACGAAATCTTCAGCCTGTCAAGCAATTCCTGTTCCTCCACTGTCAGCTTCGTAGGGTTGCTGCGGTCTACGGTAGGGAACGAGCAAGATGTCATCTTGTATTCCTTACCGTCAATTTTTACGGTTCCCTTGTCGTAGTCGATGCAACTAAGCAGGTCGCGGTCTTCCATGTTCCATTCCGGACGGCGGTGGAAAATCTGTCCTTCCACCTTGAACTGCATTACAGCTATGGCTTTGTGCATCATGGCTGTCAGCTTGATGTTCTTCTCGTTCAGCGGCTCGCTGCCACCACTTGTCTTTGGAATGAACTCCTTGCACGGGTCGTCGGCATAGTGTTCGAGCGCAAAAGTGGCAAGCGGAACAAGGTTGATACCGTATGCTTCTTCGAGTGTAGTGAGGTTTGCATACCTCAGACACAGACGTATGACGTTGCAGATGCAGGCTTCATTGCCGGCTACGGCACCCATCCACAACATATCGTGGTTACCCCACTGTATGTCCCAGTTGTTGTATTGCTTCAGCAGGTCTAATATCAGATGTGCACCAGGACCTCTGTCGAAGATATCGCCAAGTATATGCAGTTTGTCGATAACAAGTCGCTGAATGACAATACATATAGTTTTAATGAAGTCGTCGGCTCTGCCTGTATTAATGATTGTGTCTATAATTCCTTTTATATACGCCACTTTGTTTGTATCGTCAGTACGCTCATGCATCAATTCCTGTATGATGTAAGAGAAATCTTTGGGCAGCGCCTTTCTCACCTTCGAGCGTGTATATTTGCTTGAAACGTCTCGGCAGACACGCACAAGCTGGTGGATTGTGATGTGATACCAGTCTTCTATGTCCTCCTCTGTCTGCTTTATCAGTTCCAGTTTCTGCTCAGGATAGTAGATAAGTGCACACAATTCGCGCTTGTCGCACTCACGAAGCTCATTTCCAAAAAGATCGTTTACCTTTCTCTTTATGTTTCCTGAGGCATTGCGCATGACATGCTGAAAAGCAGGATAGGCTCCGTGCAGGTCTGCAAGGAAATGCTCTGTACCCTTCGGAAGGTTCAGAATTGCCTGCAGGTTTATCACCTCCGTACTCGCATCTGCAATCGTCGGAAACGACTGCGACAACAGCTCCAAATACCGCAAGTTGCCTTCAACAATTTCAGTGTTAAGTTTTGATTTTGTTTGTTGATTCTTTGTTTTGCTCATAATCTATCTGTTTTTCATTGTATATTTCATATATTAGTTTTTCTTACATCCTTTTTCCTGCACAATACAGGTGTGGTCAGCACTGCCAGCAATGACACCGCAAGCGTGAGAATAAAGTAATTCTTGTAGCCGATTGCTTCTTGCCAGTATCCCGAAAACATCGATGTCAGCATAAACGACAGCATCATTATACTCAGTGCGATGCCATGATGCGCCGACGAATGGCGTCCCTGACTATATGAATACAGGAAATTCATGTATGACATGAAGCCAAATCCAATCAGCAGATTAGACATTGAGACGAGTAACGTCAATACTGTCATGCTGCAAGATATGTTATAGCTGAGATACAGGTATATACTTTCTGCTGCAATAATAGAAAGTGTCATCAGCCATTTGTACTTCATTTCGCGTCTCTGCATTACAAGATACTGTCCACATACAATGCCTACAAGCAGAAACATAGCCCCTATTGTTCCCTCAACAAATGAAAATTCCTGTGGCGACAGTCCCATTCCACCATAGCTTTCACGGTCGAAAAGAAACAGAATTGATATCTTGCTGAACAATACTACTGACATTGGATATAGCAACATAGCAACTACTGACATCACAGCAGATGGCTTCATGAAGAAAGTATACAGTCTCTGTTGCAAAATTCTGTTCCAGTGTCGTCTGTCCATGAAGTATATCATAGGCATCTTGTCTGTTTTATGACGCAGCAATATAATATGATATAGAGTCAATATGGCTGACAATAATGCCAAAAGTAAGAATGTCTGACTCCACGATTTTGCGACTTGACGCGATAAAGTCTCCATGTTTCCCTCTATCATTATCAGCACTCCCATCAGCAATGACAAAGGCAACATGTAGAAAGTTATCTTTACCAGACTTGTACGCTTGCTGACCTGTCGTCTCATTCGCTCTATATAATAGTTCTCGACAGCTACCTCGTGGGTTGCGCCGACGAACGAAAGCAATAGGAAATACATGAATATGTTGCTATTTGCAGTATCATTTGTTATCGATGTTGATAACAAATACAGCACTGCTGTCATCATTATTTGCAATGCAATAACCCATACACGTCTTGTAAAAAGCGTGTCTACCATTGGTCGCCACAAAGGTTTAAGCACCCACGCCAGCATCAGCCACGACGTCAGGAACAACACACCACTGCTTGAAAGCCCGAAACGCTTATACACAATAGTGGACAGCAGCATAACAATAGATATGGGAAGTCCCTTCATAATGTAAAGAGAGGGCATCCACATCCATATCTTTTTGTTCGTATCCTGTTCTTTCTGTCCGAGCATAATACTGTCTTTCTTTCTGTAAAATATGTCGCGTCTACTGTTTTTTCTTCATTCCGAAGTCTGCATCTATCTTCACATAAGAAGCTACGATGAACGTTACGACGCAGCAAGCCATTACTATCAGGAAGAACGTACGATAACCTACGGCTTCCTGCAAAGCACCTGCCACCATTCCGGGTATCATCATCGACAGCGCCATCAGGGCTGTACACAGTGCGTAATGCGATGTCTTGTGCGAGCCCTGACTATAATATATCAAGTAAAGCATATAGGCTGTGAAACCAAGTCCGTAGCCAAACTGCTCTACGAATACACATATATTTACTATCAGGAGGTTTGACGGCAAGGCGTATGCCAAGTAAACATAGACGACATCTGGCAGTGTGATGGCGCAGACCATAGGCCACAGGCAACGTTTCAGACCATAGATGCCTGCCAGAATACCACCAATGATTCCGCCGGCAACAAGTCCGACAACGCCGACAGTACCCTGTACCAGTCCCAACTGTATCTCCGTCAGTCCAAGACCACCGCTTGCGGCATCGTCAAGAAGGAAAAGCGTGGATATTTTGACAAGCAATCCTTCAGGCATACGATAGAAAAGCATGAAGCATATGCCTGCCACGACCTGCGGTTTCCTGAAGAACGTAACAACCGTTTCACCGAGTTCCTTCATTATATCCGACATGTTTGTCTTTTCCTTCATACTGTCTTCTGCGGGATGTGGCAATATAAAGGCATGGAATGCAAACAGAGCGATGAACACGGCAGCCATAAGGTAGAATACGAGTCCCCAAGAATAGGCTGTTCTGCCTGTCTCCTCCTGCCATTTGCCGGCAAGCATTACCAATGCGCCCTGTCCCAGAATCATGCTCACACGATAGAAGAAACTGCGCACACCTACAAATACCGACTGCTTCTGCTGGTCAAGTCCAAGCATATAGAAACCGTCTACGGCAATATCGTGGGTAGCACTCGAGAATGCCATTAGCCAGAAAAAACAGAGCGTGCCCTGCAACCAGAACGACGTAGGCAACGTGAAAGCAACACCGGCAAGCGTGGCACCGATTATCAACTCCATTGCCAGTATCCAGAAACGCTTTGTCATCAGTACGTCAACAAACGGGCTCCACAGCGGTTTTATTACCCAAGGCAGGTAAAGCCATGCTGTATATAGTGTTACGTCTGTGTTAGACAGTCCCATGTTCTTATACATTATCAGCGACAATGTCATTACTGCGACATATGGAATGCCTTCTGCAAAATTGCTCGTCGACACCCAAGCGGCCGACCGTGTCCAATCTGTCAGATTTGTTTTTGTCTTCATTTTGAAATGTAGGATATCAATATAACTTTTTAATTTCCGATTTATTATAATAATGTTTAAGTATTTCCTTATAGTCAATACCTTTTTCTCCCATCACTGCGGCACCTATCTGGCAGAGTCCGACACCGTGTCCCCATCCGTGTCCATGCAGCACAAATCCGGTTGTGTGTCCGTTATCGTCGGTTGTGCGTTCAACATCGAACCAACTGCTCTTTAGGTGTGACGTGCTCAAGACTCGTCTTATTTCGAGCTCTTTGCCAATTATTAGTTCGCCGATTGTTCCGCACAGTCTTAGTTTCCATATTCGTCCACTCTTTCCGCGCTCCATAGGTATGATGTCGGTAATGCTTCCTATGTCTTTCTTGGTGTTTTCCCTGACAAGCCGCGACACTTCTTCTACACTGTAAGACGTTGTCCAGTCGTGAAAGTCATCGGTCTCAAGGTCGTAGTCATTAAGCACCTGTCGCAACACGTTTTTGTCGTCGGTATTGCAATATGGGTCTGCAACGCTTTTCAGATATGCCTTCGGTGTATCATCCCAACAGTATTGAAATTCCTCCGTCAGACCACCACAACACTTGCTGAAACGTGCATCGCATATCTCATCGCCATACATTATCACTTCTCCGCAGGTCTCCTTCACAGCCCTATCCACCTGCTGCCGAGTCGCACGCGTTATACCCTGATAGCGCTGGCAGTGGTCGTCGGCACACACGTCGAACAGTCTGTGGTCTTCTCTGTCGTACCAGCGTATCACCTCGTTTTGTATGCAACAGTCTGAAGAATGCCTGCACGTCGCGGCAGCATTGCCTCCGGCATGTCTGAGCTGCGATATCAGCCATGAGCGCGATATCACTGCGTGGGCTTTCAGCAACTGCAACGACGCGTCGGCTCTCATCTCGCTCGATATGACACTGCGCAGATAGTTCTCTGCAGGCAACTCATTGATGGCGCAGATTGTGCCATTGTCTATTACGAGATGCAGCATTCCTTCAAACGTTTCGTTCTCCTTGCGTTCCCAGTGGAAGTTCACTCCGATGGTAACATCCTCAAGTGTGAACGACGATGCTGGTGCTGTTGGCATAAGCAAGACGTCGTCGTACGGTTTACCGTTCAGCATTATCTTTCCTTCGGCGAATAGTGCTGTGTGTCTGCCCGACATCGGCTCACTGCCGAGAAGGTATGTGTCGTTCAGCGTGAACGACAATTCCCGTGCATTTACGATGCCTACCTTTACGTTTGGACTCATATCATTTCTTACTTTTCAGTTTAGCTTTCAGTGCCTCAACATCGGCTTCCGTATATGAAACTTCTGCAAAAATTTGCTTTATTTTCTCTGCGTTAAGTACCTCATAATCAGTATCTCTCGGTGTTATGACAAGTCCTGCCATGTCTAAAGCACCTGGACTGACAAGCCGCTGGCTATCGTCTGTCGCATAATAGCATTTGGGTCTGTGGTTACGACGTGGGAAAACAACACTCGCAAAGCCATTGTTTTCACGCCAAACCACTATGTTCATCATTGGCTCATCGTCAGTTTCCGACATTTCAGACATAGCATTATATATTGCAGAAAACAATTCCTCGCCCGTCGTTTCATTGTCGGAATACACCAGAAATGCCGCAAACGGATAGCCAACGATATGATATATTCCATTAGTCAGAGTGCCATTGTCTGCGTTGCCGATGTCTGTCGGACATAGTTTCTCGAGCGTTTTACACAGTTGCCGCCAGTGTTTCTGTATTGGCAACAGCCCTCCTTCGGCTGCCTGCAGGTGCATGTGGTCTGGTGCAGACGCTCCGCAATGCGCTCCATTGTAGAAAACGGTCAGTTCGGGGTATAGCGCCAGCAGTTTCAGCATCTCCTCATACCTGTCTGCAATGACTTGCGGCTCATGTCGGCGCAGTGGTATGGTGTAGTGCTTTGGCATTATCGGAAAGGGATTGACAAGCAACTCGAAGTCATCGTCAACGACTTTTGTCATCTGACATGCAGGTCTGTTCTTTTCACATAGGAAGCACGGACGTTCTGAGAGTGCCTGCTTGCTGATGTTGGCACTTGTCGACACGATGCGTGTAGGATTGTATTGTATTGTCAGTGCAAAACCGTCTACGACAATTTCGCGCGTGCTGACTTGCTCAAGATTTGCGAAACGCTGTCGCGCATCGTCCCATGCACTCAGTTGCTGGTCGAAAAAAGCATTTATTTCGCCTGACCTATTCATTTCCATTACTTACGTTTGTTCATTTTGATTCGTGCTGCCAGTTCCATCGTGCGCAGCCTGTCCTTGTACAGGTTGTTGGCATTCACTTTCTCAACCGACAGTGCTGCGTCGCTGTTTCCGCCCCATCGGCGGCACAGATACAGTTCGTCGTATATTCGTCCGATGCGATATTTCCTGCTGAAAGCCAGTCCCAGAGCATAATCCTCACCGTAACTGGTGTTTGGGAAGTGTATTTCGCGCAGCAGAGGCGTGTAGAATGCTCTCGGCGCACCAAGTCCGTTGATGCGCAGTGCATTGTTGGCACCATTGTCGTCGGTCCACTCGCGGTGGTCGATAATTCCCGGTGGCAAGGTGTTGAGGTCGAAATCGCACATGCGGTACGAGCCTACAATCATTGCAGCCTGCTGTTTGTAGAACTCGTCTACTATGTGTTGCAGGGTGTCGGCTGACGAATAGAGGTCGTCGCTGTCGAGCTGAACGGCAAAGCGTCCGCATCTGTCGTCGTCGACGGCTACGTTCCAGCAGCCGCCAATGCCCAAGTCGTTGCGTTGCGGAATGATGTGCACGAGGCGGCTGTCGCTGTATTTGCGCAGCAGCGACGTGGTGTTGTCGGTAGAATGGTTGTCTACCACTATCACGTTGTATCTGAACGTTGTCTTCTGACTCAGTGCTGAGTCAACTGCGTCGCAGATGGTACGCTCGCGGTTGTAGACTGGTATGACTACTGATGCCTCCACATCGAAGTGGCAGGCGTTGAAGTCGACGTTCTGACGGTTTACGGCAGACACTGTGGCACCTATCTCGCTGAGATGTCGGCTGACTGCCAGTTCCATCTCTATCTGTACGTTTCGGTTGCGGGCATCTACATAGTCGAACTGCTTTACACCACTTTCGCGAAGGTCGTACTCTTCTATCGTGTATAGAAATTCGTTCAAGTGAAACAGTTGTCCGCGACGGCTGAGCGACAGGCGCAGGTCATAGAATCCGGCATAGCGGCTGGCTGACGGCTGTGAGTCGGCATAGGCATGCAGTCCGGCAGCACTCACGAGCACTGCTCCTCCAAAGTCGAAATCGTCGCGCAGGCTGCCGGCGAAATAGTCGATGACAGGATTGCGCTGCAATTCGTGGTTGCAAATCTTATAGTAGTCGCTGTAGACCATTTCTGCATCGGTAGCCTCTGCGGCACACAGCAGTCGGTCGACGGCGTGCTGACCGAGCGTAAGGCGCGTTTCTCGGAGCACCAGCAGTGCATAGTCTGACGTCGTGGCATGGGCTATGGCACACATCGTGGCTGACGACATGAGGTCGTCTACTATCAGGAAACGGCAGCCGTCGGGTGCTTGATGGCACGAAGGGAAGTCGCTGCCGACAAGCATGAACACGTTGCCGACATGCTTTTCGCCTGCCAACTGAGCCAGAAACTCGTTGCCGGCAGCCATGTCGGAACAGGGAAAGAAAATATCTGTCTTTTTCATTATATAACTACAGTTTTTATTGCGGTTTCTGACAGCCGCAACTATCACTATCTATTATTTTCTGCAAATATACAAAATTTCAACAACACGACAACTATTCGGCAAGAAAAGTTTAATCATTATGCGCATTTTTACTATCACGAGAATGCCCGCGAAAGTCGTTTCGGAAATCAAAGGGGCAAAAATCGCCCGTAATTCGCAAGCGCCTGCAACTATCTGATAATCAGCTTATTAGTCATAAACATAGCATTTGTGTGCATAAAATGTATATGTTAAAAATGTCAAAGAGTATGTTTGACATTGTCAAACACACTGTTTGAGGATGTCAGACATAGTGTTTGATAGTGTCGGGCTCTATGTCTGGCAAGCCCATTTTTAATAAATAGGCACGTCAAAGATACTCTTTGACAATTTTAACAGTTACATTCGGTCTTTAATTTAACAGAAATTTGCAGTTTCAGAGGCTGTTCTGATTCTATTTGAACGTTTTTTCTCTGTCAAAAGTTTTCATAAATTTATAATCAAGAGAGAAAATGCACACTTTTTGGCACACTTTTTGCAGGAAGTCGAAAAATGAGGTTAGACGCTTGAAAATAAAACAATAAAATTTGCTTGCGACAGGCACATAATATGAAAAATACTGTCATTAAATTATGAATTTTGAGTATTTTTTCGTATCTTCGCATCGGAAAGTGAACAAACAACTATTAGTATTAACAATAAAAGCCATACGAATATGAAGAGTTTTAAGCCGAAAGCGTGGATGCTTCCACAGCCTGTATTAATAATAGGTACATACGACCGCGAGGGCAAGCCGAATGCCATGAATGCAGCATGGGGCGGCACTTGGGACGTACACGAGATTATGATTTCGCTCGGCTCGCACGCCACGACCGACAATCTCGCCGTGAACAACGAGTTTACCGTTGCCTTTGCAACGACCGAGACACTGGTGGCTGCCGACTTCGTGGGTATCGTGAGCGGGAAAAACGATACAGAGAAAATGAGCAAGACGGGATGGACTTGGGAGAAGTCTGCCAACGTCAACGCACCTGTCTACAAGGACTTTCCGATGACTTTTGAGTGTCGCGTGAAGCAGAAGATTGACGAGTCGGAAACGGGTTACTATCTCGTTGCCGAAATAGTAAACATTCTGTGCGATGAAAAGTATCTCGACAACGAGGGCAAACCCGACGTTAAGAAAATGAACATCATTACCTTCAACCCTATCGACAATACTTATATTGAGCTCGGAAAGGTTGTAGGCAATGCGTTTGCCGACGGCAAGAAACTGAAATAGCGACCTACTCCACGCTCTTGCCAGACTGAATCCATGCCATGATGCCGCCGTCGAGGTTGACAACCGTATAGCCTTCGTCGGTCAGCATGTCGGCAGCCATAGCGCTGCGACGCCCACTGCGGCAGTAGACGGCTATAGTCTTGTCCTTAGGCAACAGGTCGCGGGCAGCCATCATGAACGAGTCGGTCTTGACATCTATAAGCACGGCATGGGCTATGTGTCCCTCGTCGTATTCGGACTGTGTCCTGGCGTCGAGGACAACAACACCGACTGTGTCCGAAATGATACGCTCGAACTCGTCGACGCCTACTGTCTTGTAGACCGAACTCTTTGTGCCGGACTTGCAAGCCCACGCTACAATCACTACCGCAACAAATAACAGGATGAATAGCAATCTGCTCATAACTTTTGTTTTATTGATTTATTTACTGTCGCAAAAGTACAACTTTTTCAATTAATAACTGACATAAAGAAAAGTTTTTTATATCTTTGCGAAACAATATTTACTGAAACTAAAAACGTACAGACTATGAATGAAAGGAAATTTGAACTGATAGGACTCGCCTACGATGCAAAATCGCTTGAGCCAGTGATAAGCGAAAAGACTATGATGTTTCATCACGGCAAGCACCTGCAGACGTATGTGAACAACCTGAACGGACTTATCGCAGGCACAAAGTATGAGAACAGCAGCCTGGAGGACATTGTGAAAACTGCCGAAGGGGCTATGCTCAACAATGCCGGACAGGTGCTGAATCACAATATGTACTTTGAACAATTTGCTGCTGCGGGCAAGAAAGACACTCCGACAGGTACACTCGCAACAGCCATAGAAGGACAGTTTGGCAGTATAGAACAGTTTAAGGATGAGTTCGTCAAGGCTGGCGCATCGCTGTTTGGCTCAGGATGGGTTTGGCTGGCGGCTGACAAGAACGGGAAACTGACTATCAGTCAGGAGCCTAACGCTGCTAACCCGATACAGAAGGGACTGTGTCCGATAATGACTTTCGATGTGTGGGAACATGCTTACTATCTTGACTATCAGAACCGTAGACCAGACTACTTGACTGCATTGTGGGACATCGTAGACTGGAACGTGGTGGAGAAAAGATATGAAGCGGCAACTGGGAAATAACAGCGCTTATTCATGACGTATCATATCAGACCGTCTACCGCAGCCGACATCCCTACCCTGCTGACGCTGGCAGACGAGGCAAGGGGCATAATGCGACGCAACGGCAACATGGGACAATGGGTAAACGGATATCCGTCGGCTGAGATTTTCAGGCAGGATATAATAAACGGCAACAGCTATATGGTCTGTAATGCTGACAATATAGCTGTTGCTACGTTTGCTTTTGTGCCTGGACCGGAACCTACATATAGTATAATTGATGGCGGAGAATGGATTGACGACACGCAAGAATATTATGTAATCCACCGAATAGCAAGCCTTCCCGAACATCACGGCATTATTAAAACAATCATGGACTATTGTTTCGGCATTACCGACAACATTCGCATTGACACACACCGCGACAATAGGATTATGCAACACCTGATGCAGAAAGAAGGATTTACCTACTGCGGCATAATCTATCTCGACAACGGAGACGAGCGTCTGGCTTACCAGAAAATGAGAAAGCGCTAATTATGCCTTACCCAGATAAGGTTTCCTACCTCGTAACCTCTGCGTTTAGCCTCGTTAAGAATGACTGTTTTCGCCTCATCCGACAGAACCGGCGTGCGCGAGAGTATCCAGAGATAATCGTCGCTGCCACTGCCTACAAGTGCATAGCTATAGCCTTTGTCTACCAGCAGTATTCTGTAGTCGGAATAGAACGGACCGAAGAATGAGACTCTGAGCAATGCGGGCGTGTCAGTAAGCTTTGCCTTGCCTTTCGATTCCTCCTGCTTACCATCTTTAATGCCGGAATTGACAACTTCAATCCTGCCATTCTCAAGCAAAGTATATTTCGCTTTCGTATTCTGCATGTCGCGCTCGAACCAGTGGTCGAAACGTGCTATCTCATACCACTCGCCGAGAAACCTGTCCGTATCGAAATCACTGACAACGGAATTGTCAACCGTGAGCTTACCGCCACAGGAAGACAACAAAGCCAACATAAAGGCAAAAACAATATAAATGTTATTTTTCATTGATGAAATAAAATGATTTAGCGACTCCACCAACGCTTCTTTTTCGGAGCCTCTGTGGCATCTATACCGACATTAAGCGTATCGCGAATGACGTCGCGCATAGACCTGTTTTCCTTTAGCATGTGATACATCGTGCCCCAGTCTGGCAGTCCACCGATATTTCGGTCGTCGATAAAGATGTCAGCCTTTATCTTTCTTGAGTAACTATCGTTGTGCTCCAACTTTTCTTCAGGGTAATCTTTGTTGACAGCATAAAACTCTACACCGCGTTCCTTGCACCATCTTACCGCATCTTCTAAGGTATCGTCTTCGCGAACTGTCCACAAAATGAGTTTGTGTCGTTCCTCTATCAACATCTTAAGAGTCTGAATTGCAAACGGTTTTTCAGCACCTATCTCCGGGTATCTGTCTTCTACTATTGTCCCGTCAAAATCAATCGCTATTATCATAACAATATTATTTATCTTCCTTTTGATTTGTAATAATGAGATTATTATACATATTAATATGAAAGGTGTTAAGGTTTAAATTATTGGAAAACCTTAACACCTATATTAATTAATAGTATTATCGTTTTACTGACGTATCGTTCTTGTTTCCATAAGAAGAGTTAGAGTAGTTGCCATAGAGTCCATAGCTGCCGTATGAGCCATAACCGCCACTATAACCATACTTCTTATTGCCATAGCGTCCATAACGTCCGTACTTACCGTAACGACCATAACCATAATAGTAGCCGTACTTCTTCTTAGACATGTCAATACCGTTAAGCACGATAGACATCTCAGGAAGTTTCTTGTCGGCAGCAAGACTGTTGATAAGGTCGAAGCTTGAACGCGGAGTATAGTCTGCACGACATACATAAACTGTTACATCGGCAACACGACCAATCTGCAACGTATCTGTAACAAGTCCAACTGGAGCCGTGTCGATAATGATATAGTCATATTCCTTACGCAGTATGTCGAAGATAACGTCCAGACTGTGTCTTGAAATTATTTCCGTTGGGTTTGGAGGTGTAGGACCTGCAAGCAGAAGATCAAGATTGTCGTTAATGCCAGACCTTAGTATCTGAGAACGTACGTCTGCCTCTGTTGGATTGTCCATTGACAGCAATGGCGTTATACCATGACTGTGGTCGTTTAGTTCAAACAACTCAGCCAGACGAGGCTTACGGATATCAAGACCTACAAGTACAACCTTCTTGCCAAGCAATGCAAAACTTACAGATGTATTGGCTGCGTTGAATGTCTTTCCTTCACCAGATGTTGTAGATGTAAACATGATTACCTTGTCATGTTCCTTCAACATGAACTGCAAGTTTGTACGCATAGAACGGAAGATCTCTTCCATCTGGTTGTTTTGGTTCTCATGTACCACAATGCCAGCCTTTGTCTTCGCGCTTTCATTTGCAATGGCAACGTCTGCCAATATCGGCAAGCGTGTCATGCGTGCAACATCGTCATGTCCCTCTATCTTATATCTGAAGAAGTTGAGAATAACAATGATTACAGCAGGAATAGCAAGACCAAGAATGAGGGCTATCAACAATATCATTGATGACTTTGGACTAATCTTTCCACCAAATACAGGGTCGTCAAGCAACCTACCCTTGTTAGCCGTAGCAGCAAGAGATATAGAGTTTTCCTCACGTTTCTGCAACAGCATTATGTAAAGGCTTGACTTAACTTCCTGCTGACGTCCTATCTGGTTCAGCATGCGTTCCTGCTCTGGTGATTCAGATACACGTCCGCTATATTTACCATACTGGCTCTGTATAGAGTTGCGCTGTATTTCCATGTTGCGACGGTTCTGGTTCATGGCATGACGAATACTGTTTATCATGTTGTCAAGCGATGCTGTCAGTTTCTGAACATTTGGATTTTCCTCGCTTGCACTTCTAAGCATGCGGTTACGTTCCAATACCATCTCATTGTACTTGTTTATCAGGCTTGATGCCGTTGGGTCTGTGAGTCCGACATTCGAAGGCAAAGTCTGATAGTGGTTTTCTGGTCTGTTCATGTACTGCTGCACTTCGTTCAGTATTGCAATCTGCATGTTGGCATCAGCCAGTTTCTGTTCAAATTCCATCTGACTTCCAACTGCTGCTGTTGCACTTGAACGCTGGTCTATCATACCATGCTGACGCTTGTAGCTTTCGATAGCGCCTTCTGTATTACCAAGCTCTGCATTGATTTTCTGCAAACGGCTGTTGATAAATTCTTCCGTACGGATTGCAACTTCATTCTTATCTTCGTTAGCCTGGCGGTTATAGCATACAGCCAACTGACTCAGATAGTCTGTTGCACGCTCTGGTATCTCATCTATAATCGACAGCAAAGCAATGCTTGTAGACTTTGAGCCCTGATTTACACCGAGCATGCCTGCATATTGGAATGCTGCCATCTTTGGAGAAACGATCTGCACTTTCAGTTTCTGTCCGTTTACCAGTGCTCCGCCGTTTGAATTGAACGACAGAATACCTGCACGTGTACCTATTGTGATTGGCAGAGATGAGAATTTCTTTTCAATAGTGTATGGTCCTGCTGACGTTTTTTCTCCAGTCGGGACACTGTAAGTACCAACGACATGGTACTGATTGTTCTCTCTTGTTATGACAAGATTGATAGGTGTATTCAACAGTTCAAGGTGCGCAGAGTCCAAGTCAACAGTTATCGGCTGTGTCCTGTAAAGAGGCATGTCCTTAATCTTTCCTTCCGTTCGGTACGTAGTATAGAGTTTAAGGTCGCGAACGGCACTTGCAGCCAGTGTTCGTGAGCGCAAAATCTCCATTTCATTGTCAATACCTGACGAGTTAGACATTAAACCAAGATTTAATGCACTTCGGAGGTTACTACCTCTATTGCCATTCTGTTCTTCCTTGATAAGGAACTTTGCAAATGCCTGATAGTATGGCGTGGTATAGCGAAGATAAATAAAAGCTACACCAAGACAGATGATGATGGAGATGATAAACCATTTCCAATTAAGCACTAAAGCCCTGAAAATCGATTGGAAATCAATAAACGGTTTTCCTTCCGGTTCCTGGATGTTTTCTACATCTACATTTTTTACTTCTTCCATTGTATTATTATGTTTTTGTTATTATTCCTACTTACTTTGCTATATTCAACAGATATTGTCCGTATCCATTTTTCTGCATTGGTTGTGCAAGTTCTCTTACCTTTTCCTTGTCAATCCAACCGTTTTCCATAGCTATTTCTTCGAGGCATGCCACTTTCAGTCCCTGACGTTTTTCTATTACTTCTATGAAGTTGCTTGCTTCCGACAAGCTGTCGTGCGTGCCTGTGTCGAGCCATGCGAAGCCACGCTGCAGAGTCTGTACTTTAAGGTTGTGCTGTTTCAGATATTCCTGATTTACTGTTGTTATCTCCAGTTCTCCACGCGCACTCGGCTTTATGTTCTTTGCTATCTCCACTACGCTGTTAGGATAGAAGTACAATCCCACTACTGCATAGTTGCTTTTCGGCTGTGCTGGTTTTTCTTCTATGCTCAGGCAGTTGCCGTCTTTGTCGAACTCAGCCACTCCGTAGCGTTCAGGATCGTTGACATAATAGCCAAAGACGGTTGCTATGTTGTTGTTGGCATTCTCGACGCTCTGGCGCAGAAGCCCTGTAAATCCTGCTCCGTAGAAGATATTGTCGCCAAGCACCAGACATACATTGTCGTCGCCTATGAACTCCTCTCCTATTATGAAAGCCTGTGCCAGTCCGTCTGGGCTTGGCTGCTCGGCATAGGAGAAGCTGACTCCGTAGTCGCTGCCGTCGCCAAGCAGTCGCTTGAAGCCAGGCAAGTCGTATGGTGTTGATATTATTAATATTTCTCTAATTCCTGCCAACATCAGTGCTGATATTGGGTAATAAATCATTGGCTTGTCGTAGATGGGTATCAGCTGCTTGCTTATTCCCTTTGTTATGGGATAGAGTCGCGTACCCGATCCACCGGCTAAAACTATACCTTTCATATATTATTTATGTATTTTACTTAATTTTAATATGCGTGCTTGTCTGGGATTATTATGCTCAGTGCTGTCTTGAATATTATCTTTATGTCGAGCCAGAACGACCAGTTTTCATTGTACCAGATGTCGCGCTTCACTCGTTCTTCCATCTGCCACACTTCCTTTGTCTCGCCTCTGAAGCCTGTTACCTGTGCATAGCCTGTTATGCCTGGCTTCGAGAAGTGGCGGAGCATGTATTTGTCGATGATGGCTGAATATTCTTCCGTATGCAGCAACATGTGCGGACGCGGTCCCACGATGCTCATGTCGCCTTTCAGTACATTGAAGAACTGCGGGAACTCGTCTATGTTTGTCTTGCGCATGAAGTTTCCAAACGGGAACTTTCGCGGGTCATCCTTCGATGCCTGCAGGTGGTCGGCGTCGCTGTTGACGTGCATTGAACGGAACTTATAACATCTGAACGTCTTGCCGCGATAGCCCGTACGGTCTTGCACGAATAACAGCGGACCTGGACTCTGCATTTTTATTATCAGTGCTATTATCGGCATGAACGGCAGAATGACAAGGCATGTTATTCCGCTGAAAACAATGTCGAAGATGCGCTTGATAATTCTGTTTTCTACTTTTTCGAGAGGTTCGTGGTGGTTTGTGTAGATATATTGCTCGCCAAAGAGTTCCGGCTTCAGGTTAAGTCGGAAATTTCCGAACTGTTGCGGAACGTAATAGAAGCGAGCCACGTGCTTGTCGCAGTATTTCATTGCCGTAACTATGTTTTCCGACTGTCCCTGAGGCAGACTGCAATACATCTCGTCTATACGGCTGTTGTTGCCATTTTGAGCACATTGCTTGAAGTCGTCTATTGTTCCGAGATAATTCAGGTCCTCCGGCTCGTTTTCCATCCTGCCGTCGGCGAAATATCCCAATACCCTGTATCCTGTAGACGGGTCTTCCACCATCTTGTTGAATATCATCAAGTTGCCCCTGTCTTCGCCTAAGAACAGCACCGTGCGATAGTTGTAGCCGCTTTTTCTGATGTATTTCAGCAGCATCCATTCGGCAAAGCGTGAGATTATTATGAACCCAAACAGCAACGGCATGTATATCATCAGGAACTCAAAGAATCCGCCTGCATGCCCCACTACACGTACGAAGACGAAAAACATGGCAGACTGCAACAGTACAAACTTTATGGCGCGTAGAACAATATTGTCGAACGACATGTATCGCTCGTGCATGATTGGCGGCAAAACCAGCTGAGCAATAAACATGGCGATGTTTGCAATTAAAAACACAAACTTCAGGTTTGCCTTCACATAGCCAGGTACTGAATCTGGCAATATCAGCATTAACAAAATCAACAGAACATTGAGCAGAACGAAATCTGCCAGTATGACTGCTATCTTAATTATGCTGTTACCCCTTGAATATAATTCCATTACTTACCGAATTAGATTTACATATTCTCTAATTATAAAACGTGGCAAAGGTAAGAAAAATAATTGACATTGGTAAAAAAAAATGCAGCAATTTTTATAATTATGTGGAATAATATTTCAAATAACGCTGTTTTCACTCACAGTTTACAATAAAAAACAACGGCATGCACACCAAGAATACTGTATTCAAGATGCCAGTTTTTTTTTGCCAGCAAAAAGTGTGCCAAAATGAACGCACCCACCATAACGTCCCCGAAAATATGAAAAATTTTGACAGAGAAAAACTCTCCAAATAGACGCGGAACAACCACCGAAAGTGCTAAAACATGCAAAATTCGTCCTCAGATATGCATGTTAAAAATGTCAAAGAGCATGTTTGAGAGTGAAAACCGCATGTTTTCGCGCAGTTACAGTTAAGCCGTCATATTGCTACAGAGTGCTTGTAACAGTGTGACGGAGTATCTGTAAGAGGATTACAAGATGCTTGTAAAAATCCTGTAATCCATATTTGAGAGTCAAAATACTGACAGCCAGCAACTTAGTCGACAGTTAGAAATACTCGCGTATTTGCCGAAAAATATTTCGGAACGACTTTCGCGGGCATTCTCGCGACACTAAACGACCCTGAAATTGATTATACCTTTATTTCAAAACAGGATGCGTCATCGGTCAGCTTTTTTGCATCCTACGGCATAAAATTATGACTCGGAATAATAAAAAAATAGCATCACAAACATGAATTATGTATCTTTTATTTTGTCATTAACCTTTTTTATTGTAATTTTGCACTGCATTTCAACATAAACATAATAACAAATTATATCATGAATATACTGTCAAAAATATTCGGAAGAAATAAAGCAGAAAGCCAGACTGGCGGAATGGAAGACTACATGTCGCTCATTAGAGTATATTTTCAGGCATCGATGGCTTCCAACTTAGGCATCAGCAACTTAGCCATGCTGCCCGACCTTCGCATGTTCAAGACTACACTGCACGTTCCAACCGTTAACAACAAGTTTGGCATAGGCGAGAAAAATGCATGCAAGAAGATGCTGAAGGAAATTTATAATTCCGACGACAACTTCTTCAAGGAAATCGACATGAGCCTGAAGAAAAACTGCCGCAAGATGCAGGACATACAGCCCTACATGTTCCAGTTTCAAGGTTTCACTCAAGACCTCATGATGCTGATGGGCAACCTAATGAAGTTTAAGCTGCGCATGCCGTCATTCTTCAGAAAAGCCATCTACGCCATGACAGAGAAAACCGTAGCCGACATCTTCACGAAGAACGACTACAAAGACATGGGAGTAGTGAAAACTGTCATGTCAGTACGCCAGTACAGCGACCGCTTGGGCTTCTCGCAGAAATGGATAACAGACTTCGTCTACCAGGTAGTGATGCTGGCAAAGAAGGAGCAGGGAAAGCAAAAGCAGCAATAAAAACCGGCAAGGCAACCACGGCAAACGCAAAAATCAAAGGTTTTCCACATTATTATAAAAAAAACATGGAAACTTTTTGAAAATTCAATATAAATATATAACTTTGCGAGCAAATTGTAATTCATGACTGAAAACGAGAAAATAACAACATTGTTCACAACCCGTGTCAGACAGATGATTCTTCAATACAACAAAATGAAGAAAGAAAACGAAGAACTGTACGGCATGGTAGACGATTTGGAGACACAGGTAAAGTCTCTGAAAGAACAACTCGCGCAGCAGAATGAAGACTACAATACGCTGAAAATGGCAAAGATGCTCGAAGTAACCGACAACGACATGGAGGTTGCAAAGGCAAAAGTTGCCAAGCTGTTGAGAGATGTCAACAAGTGTATAACGCTACTTAGCGAAAAATAACGTGCACAATGGCTGAAGTAAAAGAGAACATAGAAAAATTACATATAAGATTGAATCTTTACGACACAAACATTGCCGTAACCATCAATGGTAAAGACGAGGAGAAGTGTCGCAAGGCCGAAAAGCTTATAAACAAGACTGTCAACGACTATGCCCGTTTGTACAAGGGAAGACGAGAAGAGAAAGAGATACTCTACATGGCTATGCTCGAAATCGCCCTGCGATACGAATCAGAGGCAGAACGCAACGACACGACACCTATGACCGATATTCTCTCAAAGCTTACTTCAGAAATTGAAGACGCGTTATCCGACAAATAGACTCGACGGACATAACGCATGAGAAGAATATTATAAATAACATATAAAATAAATTATACAAAAGCAATGACAACAAGTATTATTATAGGTATCGCTTGTCTAATCTTAGGTGCAGCTTTAGGATACCTGATTTTCCGCTATTTCCTCACAGGCAAATACAACGAAATGGTTGAAAATGCCAAAAAAGAAGCAGACGTTATAAAAGAAAAGAAACTGCTCGAAGTAAAGGAAAAGTTCCTCAACAAGAAAGCTGAACTCGAAAAGGAAGTACAAAGCAGAAACCAGAAGATTCAACAAAACGAAAACCGACTGAAACAACGCGAAATCTCACTGAACCAGAAACAGGAAGACATAAGCAGAAGAAAGCAGGAGGTGGAACAAAACCAGAAGAGAATAGACAACGAAAAGAAACTCCTGACCATAAAGCAGGAAGAACTTGAAAAACTTCAGATTAAGGAACGCGAAAAGCTGGAAGAACTTTCAGGACTGAGCGCAGAAGAAGCCAAGAACAGGCTGATAGAAAACCTGAAAGACGAAGCACGTACCGATGCAGCAAGCTACGTCAACGAAATAATGGACGAGGCAAAGCTCAACGCTGCCGCACAGGCAAAGAAGATAGTCATACAGACAATACAAAGAGTTGCCACAGAAACAGCCGTAGAAAACTCTGTCAGCGTATTCCACATCGACAACGACGAAGTGAAGGGACGAATAATCGGACGTGAAGGAAGAAACATACGCGCACTGGAGGCTGCTGCAGGCGTGGAAATCGTAGTAGACGACACACCTGAGGCTATCGTAATATCTGCCTTCGACCCAATACGACGCGAGGTTTGCCGACTTGCACTGCATCAGCTGGTGTCTGACGGACGTATCCACCCTGCACGAATAGAGGAAGTTGTCGCAAAGGTTAAGAAACAAATCGACAACGAAGTAATAGAAACCGGTAAACGCACGGCAATAGACTTAGGTATTCACGGACTCCATCCCGAACTGATACGCATCGTGGGTAAGATGAAATATCGTTCATCATACGGTCAGAATCTGCTGCAGCATGCTCGCGAAACAGCAAACCTGTGTGCCGTAATGGCAGCAGAACTCGGACTCAATCCAAAGAAGGCAAAACGTGCCGGACTGCTGCACGACATCGGCAAGGTGCCTGACGAGGAAAGCGAACTGCCGCACGCACTCTACGGAGCAAAGATAGCAGAGAAATACAAGGAAAAGGCTGACATCTGCAACGCTATCGGAGCACATCACGACGAAATGGAAATGAATACACTGCTCGCACCTATCGTACAGGTATGCGACGCCATTTCAGGAGCCCGTCCAGGTGCAAGACGCGAAATAGTAGAAGCATATATCAAGCGACTCAACGACCTCGAGGCTATAGCAATGAGCTATCCTGGCGTAACAAAGACATACGCCATACAGGCAGGACGTGAACTGCGTGTCATTGTAGGAGCAGACAAGATGGACGACAAGGAAACAGAATCACTGTCGGGAGAAATTGCAAACAAGATACAGACAGAAATGACGTATCCAGGACAGGTAAAGATTACAGTAATAAGGGAAACCCGCTCCGTAGCATACGCAAAATAAAAGAACAAAACAATGAGAGGCTTTTCGTCTCTCGTTGTTTTTTATTCATATAGTCTAAATAGGAAAACATAAAGATTAACATAATTATATAAATATGTATAGGACAAATACTTGCGGAGAACTGAGAGTCTCCGACGTAGGCAAAGAGGTAACGCTGGCAGGCTGGGTACAGAGAAGCCGCAAAATGGGCGGTATGACCTTTGTTGACATCAGAGACAGATACGGACTGACTCAGATTGTATTCAACGAAGCTAACGACAAGAATCTGTGCGAAAAAGCCAACAAACTGGGACGCGAATACTGCGTGCAGATATCTGGCGTTGTCAACAAACGCGAGAGTGTAAACAATAATATACCAACGGGAGAAATAGAGATTATAGCTAACAGCCTGAATATTCTCAGCGACAGCCTGACACCTCCGTTTACGATAGAGGATGAAACCGACGGAGGCGATGATATACGCATGAGATACAGATATTTGGACCTCAGACGCCCATCTGTACGCGCAAACCTTGAGTTGCGCCACCGAATGACAATCCTCATACGCAATTTCCTGGACTCAAGACAGTTTATAGAAGTAGAGACACCGATACTCATCGGCTCAACACCGGAAGGTGCCCGAGACTTCGTCGTGCCTTCGAGAATGAATCCAGGACAGTTCTATGCCCTGCCGCAAAGCCCGCAGACACTGAAACAGCTACTCATGGTTAGCGGATTCGACCGATATTTCCAAATAGCAAAATGTTTCCGCGACGAAGACCTGCGTGCCGACCGTCAGCCGGAATTTACACAGATTGACTGCGAAATGTCTTTCGTGGAGCAGGAAGACGTAATATCTCTGTTTGAAGACATGTGCCGACACTTGTTCAAGGAAACACGCAACGTGGAACTGCCGGCAAAACTTCAGCAGATGACTTGGCACGAAGCAATGCGCCGTTTTGGTTCAGACAAGCCAGACTTGCGCTTCGGAATGGAGTTTGTAGAACTGATGGATACGCTGAAGACCGGCACTTTTGCCGTATTTGACTCAGCAGAATACATCGGAGGTATATGCGTTCCGGGATGCGCAGACTATACCAGAAAACAATTAGACCAGCTTACCGACTTCGTGAAACGCCCACAAATTGGCGCAAAGGGACTGGTCTACGTCAAATATAACGAAGACGGCAGCGTGAAATCAAGCGTAGATAAGTTCTACACTGAAGCTGACTTTGCAAAACTGAAAGAAAAGATGGGAGCTAAGGACGGCGACCTTGTACTTATACTCAGTGGCGACAACGCAAACAAGACACGCACACAGCTCTGCTCACTGCGACTTGAAATGGGCGACCGCTTAGGCCTGCGCGACCCTAACAAGTTTGTTTGCCTATGGATTGTAGACTTCCCACTGTTTGAATGGAGCGATGAAGAACAGCGACTGATGGCGGTACACCACCCGTTCACAATGCCTAATCCAGACGATATCCCCCTGCTTGAGACTCATCCGGAACAGGTTCGCGCACTGGCATACGACTTTGTATGCAACGGTGTAGAACTTGGCGGCGGTTCGATACGAATACACGACGGACAGCTGCAAGCCAAAATGTTTAAGATTCTTGGATTCACACAGGAACAGGCAATGGCACAGTTCGGCTTCCTTATAAATGCTTTCAAGTATGGAGCGCCACCTCATGGAGGACTGGCTTTCGGACTCGACAGGTTTGTTTCAATCATTGCAGGTCTTGATTCCATCCGCGACTGTATTGCATTCCCCAAAAACAACTCAGGTCGCGACGTAATGCTGGATGCACCTTCTGTTATAGATCAAAAGCAACTTGACGAGCTTCAACTGAAAGTTGACTTAAAGGAAGAAAACTAAAAGTACCTCTGCCAACAACAAAGACATATTGAATTACGAACAGGAAATTTTGCGTGTTTTGGCATTTGCAGGCAGCGATGGGCTGCACGTGGCTAAAATCTCGAAGCATGTATACAATGCTTTGAACAGTTTTTTCTGTCCGTTAAATACAGACGACGTACACCAGCAAGTAGCAAACTATCTGTTGCGACAGTCGAAAACCAGCACTTCGATAATAGAAAAACTGCAACGCGGTGTATACAGACTAAACCCAAACTCAAAAGAAACAGATCAGCTGATGCTGAAGTTTTTTGAAGATACAAGCGACGATGAGCCAACTGTAATAAAACAGGACAACTCATTGTCGCTGTTTTAATGTGATGATTGCGGCATCGCCGGTTTACACTCACATGAATAGCAAAAGTCAACAAAAACGAAACAGACAAATTAAATATTTTTATACAAAAATCCAAAATTCTGTTTGTAATATAAAAAGAAATGCTTAACTTTGCAGAAATTATATATTTAAGTATATTTGTTAACATTTAAATTCATAAATTTATGTCAAAAATTAGTGGTCGCATTTCCCAAATAATCGGTCCTGTAATCGACGTTTACTTCGATACTGCAGGCCAAGAAGCAGAGAAAGTGCTACCAAAAATCCACGAAGCCTTAAAGGTTGTTCGTAGCGATGGACGTGAACTTATCGTCGAAGTGCAACAGCACATTGGCGAAGATACAGTTCGCTGTGTTGCTATGGACAATACCGACGGTCTTCAGCGCGGACTTGAAGCTGTACCAATGGGAAGCCCTATACAAATGCCCGCAGGAGACCAGATTAAAGGCCGAATGCTCAATGTGATAGGACAACCTATCGACGGTATGAAACAGCTTGACATGGAGGGAGCCTACCCTATCCACCGCGAAGCTCCGAAATTTGAAGAACTGTCCACACGAAAAGAAATGTTGGCAACAGGTATTAAGGTCATCGACCTGCTGGAGCCATACATGAAAGGTGGTAAGATCGGACTTTTTGGCGGTGCCGGTGTAGGTAAGACAGTGCTTATCATGGAGCTCATCAACAACATTGCAAAAGGACACAACGGTTATTCCGTATTTGCAGGTGTGGGTGAGCGTACACGTGAGGGTAACGACCTTATACGTGAGATGATTGAAAGTGGTGTTGTTCGCTATGGAGAGAAATTCAAAAAGGCAATGGACGAAGGCAAATGGGACCTTTCGCTCGTAGACCCAGAAGAGCTTAAAAAATCACAGGCAACTCTCGTCTACGGTCAGATGAACGAGCCACCGGGTGCACGTGCATCAGTAGCCCTCTCAGGACTGACAGTTGCCGAAGAATTCCGCGACAATGGAGGAAAAGACGGTGCAGCAGCAGACATCCTGTTCTTCATCGACAACATCTTCCGTTTCACACAGGCAGGTTCTGAGGTATCAGCACTTTTGGGACGTATGCCATCAGCTGTAGGTTACCAGCCAACTCTGGCTTCTGAGATGGGTGCAATGCAAGAGCGTATCACATCAACAAAGAAAGGCTCAATCACATCAGTACAGGCAGTATATGTACCTGCCGATGACTTGACAGACCCTGCTCCTGCAACAACGTTTACTCACCTTGATGCTACGACAGAATTGTCTCGTAAGATTACTGAGCTCGGTATCTATCCTGCCGTTGACCCATTAGGCAGTACTTCGCGAATCCTTGACCCGTTAATCGTTGGTAAAGAACATTACGACTGTGCTCAGCGCGTAAAACAAATTCTACAGCGTTACAAGGAACTACAAGACATTATTGCTATTCTTGGTATGGATGAACTTTCCGACGAAGACAAGCTGACTGTAAACCGTGCACGTCGTGTACAGCGTTTCCTTTCACAGCCATTTGCCGTCGCAGAACAGTTTACAGGCGTTCCGGGTGTGATGGTTTCAATCGAAGACACAATAAAAGGCTTCAACATGATTCTTGACGGCGAAGTTGATGACCTGCCAGAACAGGCATTCCTCAACGTTGGTACAATAGAAGATGCCATCGCAAAAGGAAAGAAGCTCATGGAAGCAGCTAAAGGATAATACAGCAGAAAGCAATAAATATGAGTTTAAGATTGAAAATAGTTTCACCTGAGAAAATAGTTTACGAAGGCAATGCTGACAGCGTCCTCGTACCTGGCACAGTGGGAGCATTCGAAATACTGAAAGACCACGCCCCCATTATCTCATCACTTGAGAAAGGTGTTGTAGAATACGGAGTCAACGGACAAAAGCAGCAACTTCTGATATCAGGTGGCTTCGTTGAAGTTAAGAAAAACGAAGTAAGTCTCTGTGTAGAAGTAGAATAAAACATAAATCGGAAGATGGACATACAGAGAATTGTAAAGAAATATCTAATAACGGGATTCTCAATAATATGCCTTATATATATAATAGGTATATGTGTTGAACGCCTGTTTAGCATTCCATTAGGATGGTCGCTGATAATCTCATACATTTTCTCTATCGTAACACTTCTAATCTATGGACTTTGCTGGAAACTCATAGCCAAGTCATCGCCAAAGAGCCTCACACTCTACTATATGGCAGGCTCGATAATGAGAATGTTATTGGCAATTCCATTTGTAGTAGGTTACTGGATGTACGCATCATCTTTCGAAGAAGTTTTTCGCTTTGTCATCGTATTTATTATTTTCTATCTTGTAATGCTTGCATACGATGCAATATATTTCGCAAGGGTGGAAAAACAAAATAAAAAGAACAATTTTAGATAAATGAAACAGTTAAGACAATTGCTCTTCATTCTCTTTATGCTCGTGAGCCTTGCTCCCGTGAGTGCTGCCGAAGCAGAAAAGGCAGAAGGTTTTGACCTTCAGAGCGTTCTGTGGGGACACGTTAAAGACAGCTATGAGTGGCACATAACAGATATTGGTGAGAAGAAAATCATCATACACTTGCCAGTCATAGTACACAGTAGCACCGGATGGCATTTCTTCATGAGCGACAAAATAGAAGAAGAGCCAATTGAAGATGGTAAACTGAAAGGATATAAAGCATGTCCGGAAGGAACAGGACTGTATATAGCACCAGCAGGAAGTATATACGAGAACCGTATTGTTGAGATTGCTGAAGATGGAACAGAAAAACGTCCATTCGACATTAGTCTTACCAAAACAGTTATCGTATTGTTTATAGATGCCATAATACTGCTTCTATGTATTCTCATTCCTGCACGTTGGAGCCGCCGACACAAGGTTGACGACCCTGCTCCAAAGGGATTTACAGGCTTTATGGACATGTTTGTCGCTTACATTTATGACGAAGCTATCAAACCATCATTAGGAGATGAAGCTAAGAAATACGCACCGTATCTTCTAACATGTTTCTTCTTTATATTCGTCGCAAACGTAATGGGCATCATCCCCTTCCCTCCTGGAGGCGGAAACCTAACAGGTAACATTACCATAACATTCTTCTTGGCAGTTTGTACACTATTAGTTACAAACATATCTGGAACCAAACACTACTGGAAAGACATTTTCTGGCCAGATGTGCCATGGTGGCTGAAGGTACCAGTACCACTGATGCCTCTGATAGAGGTATTCAGTATATTCACAAAGCCATTAGCACTGATGGTCCGTCTCTTTGCCAACATGCTGGCAGGACACGCCATTGCCATAGCATTGACATGTATAATTTTCATCATGGCAAGTATGGGTGCTTTTGCCTGTGGTTCAATGTCGGTAGTAAGCGTTGCATTAAGTGTATTCATGATGTTGCTCGAAGTACTTGTATGCTTCATTCAGGCACTTGTGTTTACAATGCTTAGTTCAGTGTTTATTTCTCTCGCCCGTGTCAAAGGACACGAAGCATAAAAATTAAAAACAAGAAAACAACAAACATTAATTAATAATTTAAAAATTTAAAGACTATGTTATCATTATTATTAGAAGCAGGTATTGCACAGTTAGGTGCAGCAATTGGTGCAGGTTTAGCAGTTATCGGTGCTGGTATGGGTATCGGTCGTATTGGTAGCAACGCTATGGATGCTATGGCTCGTCAGCCAGAAAAGATTGGTGATATTCGTACAGCCATGATTATCGCAGCTGCTCTCGTCGAAGGTGTTGCATTCTTCGCTGTCATCATTGCACTTCTTTGCAATAAGTAAAAAAGTTATTCAGAAATAACAGAAAGACTAAGTAAAAACAAAATTCACAGCTTATGTCATTATTAATGCCTGATACAGGCTTGCTTTTCTGGATGACGGTTGTCTTCATCATTGTCTTCCTAATCTTGAAGAAATGGGGGTTTCCTGCAATTATCAAGATGGTAGAAGACCGCAAGACTTTCATTGACGAAAGTCTGAAGAAAGCCCATGAAGCAAACGAGCGTCTGGAAAACATCAAGCAAGAAAGCGAGACTCTGCTACAGGAAGCACGCGAAAAGCAGGTACAGATACTGAAAGAGGCTGCCGAAACACGCGATACAATCGTAGCCAATGCGCAAGATAAAGCAAAAGCAGAAGGAGTACGACTTCTAAATGATGCTAAAGCAGAAATAGAAAGTCAGAAACAACAAGCTATAAGTGAAATCCGCGCACAGGTGGCAGAACTGTCAGTACAAATTGCAGAGAAAGTGCTTCGCAATCGTCTCAGCGACGACAAGGAGCAAAATGCGCTTATAGATAGGCTGTTGGATGAAGTTGCTAACAAAGAGTAACTATTAATATGGATATAGGAGTAATATCGGTACGCTATGCACGAGCACTTCTCAAAAGTGCGCTGGAGCAGAAATTAGACGAGGCTGTGTATCAAGATATGCAGACATTGTCTAACAGCTATATTGACGTGCCTCAACTTAGGTTGACGATATGTAACCCTATGATGGCTAAAGACAAGAAGCGCGACTTGCTGTTGACTGCATGTGGAGCCAATCACTCGCAGCTCAGTGAAGCGTTTGTCAATCTTGTTTTAGGCGAAGACAGGGAGGATATCCTGCAATTCATATCTAATGCGTATATCACTCTTTATAGGCAACATAAAAATGTCATCCGCGCAAAACTCATCACTGCCAAAACCGCTTCAGAAGACATGGTTCAGAAAATGAAGCAGATGGTAGAGAGCAGAACTAAGGGAAGTGTGGAATTTGAGACCGAAACAAATCCTGAAATTATTGGAGGTTTCATTCTTGAATACGACACATACAGAATGGATGCAAGTGTAAAAAATAAACTTAACACTATTCTCCACACATTAAAAAAATAAAAGAATAATAAAATGTCAGACAAAATAAAACCAAGCGAGGTCTCTGAGGTACTGCTTCAACAACTTCGAGGAATTAGCGATCAGGAAAAGTTTGACGAAATAGGTACGGTTTTGACCGTCAGCGACGGTGTTGCTCGTATCTATGGTCTGCGCAACGCTGAGGCTAACGAGCTCTTAGAGTTTGAGAATGGTACTATGGCTATCGTGATGAACCTTGAGGAAGACAACGTAGGTTGTGTGCTTCTTGGTACCACATCGGGCATTAAAGAAGGCATGGTTGTTAAGCGTACAAAACGTATTGCATCAATACGTGTCAACGACAACATGCTCGGTCGCGTTATCAATCCACTCGGTCAAGCCATTGACGGCAAAGGCGACATTGACTTGACAAATTCATTTGAGATGCCACTCGACCGCAAGGCTCCAGGTGTTATCTACCGTCAGCCAGTAAAGGAACCATTGCAAACTGGTATCAAGGCAGTAGATTCAATGATTCCTATTGGACGCGGACAGCGTGAGCTCATCATCGGCGACCGTCAGACAGGTAAGACCGCTATTGCAGTTGATACTATCATCAACCAGAAGAGTTTCTATGAAGCAGGCAAACCAGTATATTGTATCTATGTTGCCATCGGTCAGAAAGCATCTACCGTTGCTGCCTTAGTACAAAATCTTAAAGAACATGGTGCCCTGCCTTACACAATTATCGTATCTGCTACAGCTTCCGACCCCGCAGCCATGCAGTATTATGCTCCATTTGCAGGTGCCGCTATCGGTGAATATTTCCGCGATCGCGGTGAATCGGCATTGGTTGTATATGACGACTTATCGAAGCAAGCCGTAGCTTATCGTGAGGTGTCGCTTATTCTCCGTCGTCCATCCGGACGTGAAGCATATCCCGGCGACGTATTCTATCTGCATAGCCGTTTGTTGGAACGTGCTGCACGTATCAACGACCAGCAAGAAGTTGCAGAAAAGATGAACGACCTGCCAGAGTGCTTAAAGGGACATGTGAAGGGTGGCGGTTCGCTGACAGCCCTTCCTATAATTGAAACCCAAGCAGGCGACGTTTCTGCATATATCCCGACCAACGTAATTTCTATTACCGACGGTCAGATATATCTCGAAACCGACCTCTTCAATCAAGGTTTCCGTCCAGCCATCAACGTAGGTATTTCGGTATCTCGTGTCGGTGGTTCAGCACAAATCAAGTCAATGAAGAAAGTTGCCGGTACACTGAAAATAGACATGGCACAATATCGTGAGCTTGAGGCTTTCTCTAAATTCTCAAGCGACATGGATGCCGTTACGGCAATGACACTTGATCGCGGTAGAAAGAACAACCAGTTGCTCATTCAGCCACAATACAGCCCTATGGCTGTCGGCGAGCAGGTAGCAATACTCTATTGCGGTACAAACGGCTTGATGCACGCAGTGCCTGTAGACCAGATACGTCAGTGTCAGGATGCCTTCCTTGAGAAGATGCGCTCTGTACATCAGGACGTTCTCGACTCATTAGGCAGCGGACAACTCACAGACGAAGCAATCGCAACCGTAAAGGATGTCATGGCAGACATAGCCGGACAATATAAGAAATAATTGCGAACCATAATTGCAAATTTGAAAATAAGAAGTTAAATGCCTTCACTCAAAGAGATTAAAAACCGAATAGCCAGTGTCAACAGTACTCGCAAGATAACGAGTGCCATGAAAATGGTTGCCTCAAGCAAACTGCACCATGCACAGGTAATGATAGAGAATATGCTTCCTTACGAAACAATGCTGGAGCACATTCTTAAAACATTCCTTGCATCGGAGGCAGATGCAGAAACTATCTACAGCATAGGGCGTCCCGTAAAGCGTGTCGCACTTGTTGTATATGCATCCAACAGCAGTCTTTGCGGCGGTTTCAACGCCAACATTCTGAAAATGATGCAACAGACAATAGACGAATATGCACATCTCGGCAAAGAGAATATTGTCATCTACCCTATTGGCAGGAAAGTTGCAGAAAAGGTTCAGAAACTGGGTTTGAAGTCAGCAGGCAATTTCACCACACTGGCAGATAAGCCTAACGTGCATGACTGCATAGGCATTGCGCACGAATTAGGCGAGCAGTTTGCTTCAGGTGATATCGACAGAGTAGAACTCATATATCATCACTTCAAGAGTGCAGGTTCGCAAATCCTTACGCGCAAGACATTGCTTCCGATAGATATCAGCGAAGAACTGCAACGCGACCATGAGCGCGACCTTTCGTCGAACGTTGCGACGTTGCAGGCTCAGGAATATCTGCGCAAGCGTGGAGAACGCAAGGGAGAACGACAGGAAGATAATGTCAAGCCACTCAACGACAACTTCATCGTTGAGCCTGACATGAATACCGTACTGTCAAATCTTATACCTAAACTTGTCCATTTGATGCTTTATACGGCTCTACTCGACAGCAATGCATCAGAACATGCAGCACGTATGGTTGCTATGCAGACTGCTACAGACAACGCAGACGAACTTCTTCGCGAACTCAACCTACAATACAACAAGTCGCGCCAGCAGGCTATTACAAGCGAGCTGCTCGACATCGTAGGAGGTTCCGTAAACAACTAATATGGAATTGCATTTGCGATTAAGTTAATTATATCTGATAAGAGAAAAAGAGGATATGTCCATCATGGCATATCCTCTTTTTATTTGAAATGTTTTTATGACCTTACGCACTATAAGAAAACTTGTCTTTTCTTCTTTAATTTAATTTTTTTTTTGTTACTTTGCAAACAGATAGTTTCTAAAGAAGAAATTATAAACAAATTAAAACTGCATAATAACATAACTGACAGACTATGACAGAAACTGAAAACATTTGTGGTTTGAGTCGCAAAGACTTTCAAACCACTGTCAACGGACGACAGACTGACTTATTCATATTAAAAAACAGCAAAGGACACGAAGTAGCCATAACCAACTATGGAGGCGCTATGGTAGCCATAATGGTTCCTGACAGAAATGGCAAGTTGGCTAACGTAATTCAGGGACACGACAACATTCAGGACGTAATAAACTCTCCGGAGCCGTTTCTTTCCACTCTTGTAGGAAGATATGCCAACCGTATCTGTCGCGGACGTTTCCAACTTAACGGAAAGGAATATCAACTGAAAATAAACAATGGTCCCAATTCGCTTCACGGTGGTCCTACCGGTTTCCATGCACGCGTATGGGAACCGTTGCAGATGAACGACCGAACACTTGTGCTTAGTCTTGTTTCTGCATATGGCGAAGAAGGATTTACGGGCGAAGTGAAGATAACCGTTGTTTATTCGTTCAGCGACAATGACGAACTTTCTATCGAATATATGGCAACTACCAACAAGAAGACCATTATAAACCTTACAAGTCATGGTTTCTTCTCGCTTGCAGGAATAGCCGACCCTACCCCTTCTATTGAGTCGCTGACATGCCAGATAAATGCCAACTACTATCTTCCTATCGACGAGACATCTATTCCTACTGGAGAAATACGCTTCGTCAACGGCACGCCTTTCGACTTCAGGGTTTCAAAACCTGTCGGTCAGGACATTGACGCCGATGATGTTCAGATAAAGAACGGTGCTGGCTACGACCACTGCTTTGTGCTTAACAAGCGCGAGGAAGGCGAACTATCGTTTGCGGCACGCATAGTAGAACCTGCAAGTGGACGTACTATGGAAGTTTACACCACCGAACCTGGTTTACAGGTATATACCGACAACTGGGCAGACGGCTACAAGGGACAGCACGGAGCAACATTCCCTCGCCGCTCGGCTATATGCTTCGAGGCTCAGCACTTCCCCGATTCGCCTAACCATCCGTATTTCCCGTCCGTCGTTCTGCGTCCGGGAGAGGAATACAAGCAGAAGACTGTCTACAAGTTTGGAGTGGATTCCGAGCAGTGAGCAGCAATCACAAACGACATTTACAAGTAGAACAATAATAACTAAATAACAACAACAATGACACAAACTAAGAACAATGGAACTACCATTGCCATCATTGCAATGATGTTCCTCTTTGCCATGATTTCGTTCGTTACAAACATGGCTGCACCATTTGGTACAATATGGAAGACCCACTATGAGTGGGCTGGTATGATGGGCAACATGATGAACTTCGCAGCCTATCTGTTCATGGGTATTCCTGCCGGTATGATGATAACAAAGATAGGCTACAAGCGTACAGCTCTCGTAGCTTTGGCTCTCGGATTTATCGGCATTTGCGTCCAGTATCTGTCGAGCACGCTCAGCGCAGAAGCCATCAGCACCTATGTCATATATCTGCTCGGTGCCTTCATCTGCGGATTCTGCGTCTGCATCCTCAACACTGTCGTCAACCCTATGCTCAATCTTCTCGGCGGCGGGGGCAACAGAGGCAACCAGCTCATTCAGACTGGTGGCTCGCTCAACTCACTTGCCGGCACGCTGACACCGCTTTTGGCTGGCTCGATGATTGGCGAGATAACAAAAGAGACATCCATGACAGCCGTAGCTCCGCTGCTGCTCATCGCTATGGCGATATTCGCGCTGTCGTTCGTTATTATTTACTTCACAAAGATTACAGAGCCTGAGACCGAGACTTCGGATGTCGTTGCGGGCATCAAGGGCGCTCTGGGCTACCGACATCTCGTGCTCGGCATCATAGCAATATTCTTCTATGTCGGCATTGAGGTCGGCATACCTGGACAGATGATATTCTATCTCAGCGAGCCGGTTGCCAACGGTGGTGTGCTTGGCAGTGCTGCCATTGCCGGAACTATTGCTGCCATCTACTGGCTGCTGATGCTCGTCGGCAGATTTACAAGCTCATTCATCAGCGGCAAAGTGTCATCGCGCACACAGCTGATAGTAGTTTCAACTGTTGCCATTGCGCTTATCATCATTGCCATAGTAATGCCGGCAAGCAACACAATAACACTGCCTGGCTCTGAAACATCGCCTGTCGACCTTTTGATATTCAAGTTCACAGGCGGCGAGATACCAGTCAAGTGTGTATTCCTCGTGCTTTGCGGTCTGTGCACGTCTGTAATGTGGGGCGGCATCTTCAACCTTGCAACAGAAGGTCTTGGCAGGTTTACGGCATCAGCCTCTGGTCTGTTCATGACTATGGTAGTCGGCGGTGGCGTCATGCCTCTCATCCAGAATCTCATGGCTGGCACTGTTGGCGACATCAACAGCTATTGGCTCGTAGTGGCAATGCTTGCCTTCCTGCTTGTCTACGGACTCGTTGGATGCAGAATTAAGGAAGAAACAAATGAATAACTTTTAATATATACAGCTTATGGTAACAATAGAACACGTCAGAAGCCGCTTCATAAAGCACTTCGACGGACAGACAGGAAACATATATTTTGCGCCTGGACGCATCAATCTTATTGGCGAACATACCGACTACAACGGCGGTTTCGTATTTCCAGGTGCCGTAGACTGCGGCATCATGGCTGAGGTTCGCCCCAACGGTCTGAACACTGTCATCTGCTACGCCATCGACATGAAGGACAAGGTGGAGTTCAAGATTGACGACCCGGAAGGTCCGCGCACGTCGTGGGCACGCTACATCTACGGCATCGTGCAGGAGATGCGCAAGCGCGGCGTAGACGTAAAAGGCTTCAACACGGCATTCTCTGGTGACGTGCCTCTCGGTGCAGGCATGTCATCGTCGGCAGCTCTCGAAAGCTGCTTTGCCTTTGCCCTGAACGACCTGTTTGGCGAAAACAAGGTTGAGAAGTGGGACATGGCACTGGCAGGACAGGCCACCGAGCACAACTACTGTGGCGTAAACTGCGGCATCATGGACCAGTTTGCAAGCATTTTCGGAGAGGCTGGCAAGCTGATGCGACTCGACTGCCGCTCTCGCGAGTTCGAATATTTCCCGTTCAAGCCTGAGAACTACCGCCTGGTGCTGGTCAACTCATGCGTGAAACATGAACTGAAAGGCTCTCCATACAACGACCGCCGCAACTCGTGCGAGCATGTCGTGAAGGTGATAGCCGAAAAGCATCCTGAAGGCAAGTTTGAAACGCTGCGCGACTGCACATGGGAACAACTCGAAGAGGTAAGGAAAGACGTCGGCGAGGAGGACTACACACGCGCCCACTTCGTGCTCGGAGAGAAAGACCGCGTGCTGACCGTGTGCGACGCACTTGAGAAAGACGACTACGAAACAGTAGGCAAAATGATGTATCAGACACACGACGGACTGTCGAAGGAATACGAAGTTTCTTGCGAGGAGATTGACTTCCTCGTCGACGTGGCACGCCGCTGCAACGTTACAGGCTCGCGAATCATGGGCGGAGGCTTCGGAGGATGCACCATAAACCTCGTGGAGAACGACAAATACGACAACTTCGTGGCTACTGCTGTGGCTGAATACAAGGCTAAGTTCAACATAGAACCGAAGATTATCGACGTCGTTATCGGCGACGGAGCCCACAAAGTGTGCTGACCACAAGCACAAACCATAAGAACAATACACCCGAAAGGAGCATGCGCCGCAAGTGCATGTTCCTTTTTATATTGTCAATAATTCATGCCGAATGCTGTTTGCTGCGATAAAAAGACTAATCAATTTTGGGGTCGCTTACTGTCGCGAGAATGCCCGCGAAAGTCGTTTCTGAAATCAAAGGGGCAAAATATGCCCAAAATTCGCATGTGTCCGTAATTGTTTGATTGTCAGTTTGTTGCCGCGAAAGATGAGCATATTGTGCATAAATTGTATATGTTAAAATTGTCAAAGAGTATGTTTGACAATGTCAAACACACTGTTTGAGGATGTAAAACACTATGTTTGGGGGTGTCGGGCATAGTGCCTGGCAGGACAAAATAGACGAAATAGGCGCCTCAAAGGTACTCTTTGACTATTTTAACAATTAACAATGGTCTAAAAATTAACATATCTTTGCAGTTTCAGAGGCTGTTCCGATTCTATTTGAACGATTTTTCCATGTCAAAAATTTTCATCATTTTTCAGCTTGAAGAAAAATCCGCGACACTTTGGCACACTTTTTGCTGTGAGTCGGTTTCTGCGCTTTCAAACATCAAATTTCGTTATTGTAAGCACAAAAATTTTGTTTTTTTCGAGTATAATTGTAATTTTGCAGGCTGAAAATATGAATTTACCACTGTTCATAGCACGACGCATTTTTTCCAACAACGAAAGCAAACGGAAAATAAGCAAGCCTGCCATACGCATAGCAACGGCAGGCGTAGCCATCGGACTTGCCGTAATGATAGTGTCGGTGTGCGTCGTCATCGGCTTCAAACACACCATCCGCGACAAGGTCGTAGGCTTCGGCAGCCACATAACAGTGGCAAACTACATGGCGATACAGTCAGGCGAACCATACCCGATATGCATCGACGACAACATCATGGAGTCGCTGCGCAAAACAGAAGGAATAACACATGTGCAGCGATATGCCATGAAACAGGGCATACTGAAGACCGACGACGACTTTCTGGGAGTAGTCTTCAAAGGCGTGGGACCAGACTTCGACTCAACGTTCATAAGCCGCAACATGACCGAAGGAGAGCTGCCACGATTCAGCGACTCGACAAGCACTAACAAGATTGTCATCTCGCAAATGATTGCCAACAAGATGAAACTGAAAGCCGGCGACCGCGTATTTGCATACTTCGTAGGCATGAACGACGACATACGCACACGACGCTTTACCATAGCAGGCATCTATGAGACCCATCTCAAACGCTTCGACGAATCGATGTGCTTCACCGACTTCTACACGGCACAGAAACTGAACGGATGGGAGGAAGACCAAGCCAGCGGAGCAGAACTGACGGCAGACAACTTCGACAGGCTCGACAACATAGCCGCAGGCATAGAAAACCAGATAGACCACCAGATAGACCACTACGGACATACATATATGTCGACAACCATTACAAAGACATACCCACAGATATTTGCATGGCTCAACCTGCTTGACCTCAACGTGTGGATTATTCTGGCTCTCATGCTCGCAGTGGCAGGCTTCACGATGATTTCAGGACTGCTCATCATCATACTCGAACGCACCAACATGATAGGCATACTGAAAGCCATAGGCACACGAAACAAAACCATCAGACACACCTTCATGTGGTTTGCAGTATTCATAATAGGCAAGGGACTCATCATAGGCAACCTCGTCGGACTCGCCATCTGCTACCTGCAAAAGGCAACGGGCTTGATAAAACTCGACGCAACAAACTACTATGTAGACACCGTCCCCGTAGAAATCAACCTGCCAATAATACTGCTGCTCAACTTAGGAACACTCATCGTATGCGTTTTCATACTCATAGCGCCGAGCTACCTCATATCGCACATACATCCGGCAAAATCAATGAGATACGAATAAGCAAGCAAAAAACAACGACTATTCTATTATACCGATTTTTTATCACATTTTACATATACAGCCAAAATATTGCACAAATTATTTTGAAATGTGCAAATAAGTATATATCTTTGCACAAAAATTAGAATATTGTGCAATGACAAGCATACCAAGCTTTAATGCTTATATACAAGACAGCATCGTAAACAACTGGAACTCAGATGCCTTGACAGATTTTAAGGGTGCTACACTACAATACAATGACGTAGCACGGAAAATTGAAAAACTACACATACTGTTTGAACACTGCGGCATAAAACCACACGACAAGATAGCATTGTGCGGACGCAACAGTGCACACTGGGCTGTGGCATTCATGGCCACGCTGACATACGGAGCCGTAGCAGTACCCATACAGCACGAGTTTAAGGCAGAACAGATACACAACATCGTCAACCACAGCGACGCAAGACTGCTCTTTGTGGGCGACGTCGTCGCAAAAACCATCAATGCCGACGAGATGCCAAACATAGAAGGAGTAGTCTACAACCCAGACTATTCGCTTCTGTTTTCACGCTCTGAGACACTGAACTACGCACGCGAACATCTGAACGAACTGTTCGGCAAGAAATTCCCAAAGGTATTTACAGCAGACGATATCAGCTACTACAAAGACGAAGCCGAAATGCTGGCAATGATAAACTACACCAGCGGAACGACAGGATTCTCAAAAGGAGTAATGATACCCTACCGCGCACTATGGGGAAACTTAGACTACTGCATGCGAGTGCTTGGCTCAAAAGTGCCCAACGGCAGCAACATGCTGAGCATACTGCCCATGGCACATATGTATGGAATGACCGTAGAATTTATCTTCTCATTCTGTCATGGCTGCCACCTCTTCTTCCTGACACGCCTGCCCTCGCCTGCCGTCATAGCCGATGCCTTCGCAGAAATAAAGCCAGCCATAGTCATAACAGTGCCGATGGTGGTAGAAAAGATAATAAGGAAGCGCGTCTTCCCCAAAATACAAAGCAAGGCGCTGCACCTGCTGCTAAACATGCCGGTAGTAAACAAACGCATAAAACAACGCGTCTGCGGCTTTGTCATGCAGGCATTCGGAGGCTCTATGTATGAAGTGGTAGTAGGCGGAGCACCGCTGAATCAGGAAATAGAAAACTTCCTTCACAGAATCGACTTCCCCGTAACCGTAGGCTATGGAACAACGGAATGTGCACCGCTCATAACATTCTCCGACTATCACGACTACAAACCAGGCTCCTGCGGACTGCCCGTAGACCACATGGAAGTAAAAATACTCAGCAAACAACCGTCGGATATACCAGGCGAGATAGTAGCACGAGGAACAAACGTAATGCTCGGATACTATAAAAACGACGAGGCAACACAGGAAGTAGTAGACAGCGACGGATGGTATCACACGGGCGATCTCGGTACAATGAGCGCCGATGGACACGTCTACATTAAAGGACGCATAAAGAACATGCTGCTGGGTTCCAACGGACAGAACGTATATCCTGAGGAAATAGAAGACAAGCTGAACTCTATGGCAATGGTAAACGAAAGCATCATCGTACAACAAGGCGACAAACTGGTTGCACTCGTACACCCGGAGTTTGAAGAAGCATACACAATGGGGCTAAACGACGATGACATTGCAAACATCATGGAGCAGAACAGACAACAACTGAATGTCCAGTTGGCTTCTTTCTGCAAGATATCTAAAATAGAGATACACAAAGACGAATTTGAAAAGACGCCTAAAAAGAGCATCAAACGCTATCTCTATAAACGAGAACTATAAGGAACAACAAAAACAGCTCTTAGCTGAAATAAACAAAACAATATGGAAAAAATTCCAAGTTTCAATGCAATAATCGAAAAAAGCATTATTGACAACTGGGACAAAGACTCTCTTACAGACTACAAAGGCATTACACTGCAATACCACGACGTAGCCCGCAAGATAGAGAAACTGCACATACTATTTGAAAACAGTGGACTGAAACGTGGCGACAAGGTTGCCCTTTGCGGACGCAACAGTGCCAGCTGGGCTGCTGCATTCCTGGCAACGCTAACATACGGAGCCATTGCCGTGCCGATACTGCACGAATTTACACCAGAACAAGTATACAACATCGTGAACCACAGCGATGCAAGAATATTGTTCGCAGGAGACGTAGTATCAACTACTCTCGATGCAACAAAGATGCCAAACCTCGAAGGAATAATCTTCAACCCAGACTATTCGCTGCTGCTGTCGCGCTCAGAGAAACTGACGTATGCACGCGAACACCTTAATGAAATGTTCGGAAAGAAATATCCGAAGTATTTCCGTCGCGAACACGTAAAATATTATCACGAAGAAAATCCCGACGAGCTGGCAATGATAAACTACACCAGCGGAACAACCGGATATTCCAAAGGCGTGATGATACCCTACCGCGCAATATGGAGCAACTACGATTTTGCCGAGAGCGTGCTGGGCAAGCAACTGAAGGCGGGCGACAACGTGCTAAGCATACTGCCTATGGCACACATGTACGGTATGGCTTTTGAATTTATATTTGAGTTCCTTCACGGTTGCCATATCTTCTATCTGACACGCATACCATCGCCTGCTATCATTGCACAGGCATTTGCAGAAATACGTCCGTCGATAGTCATTTCCGTGCCACTGATAATAGAAAAAATCATTAGAAAGCGAGTATTCCCTAAGATACAGAACAACCGCATGCGCCTGCTCTTGGGAATGCCTGTTGTGAACAAGAAAGTTCGTCAGCGCATCTGCGATGAAGTTGTTAAAGCTTTCGGAGGAAAATTCTATGAAGTAATTATTGGCGGAGCGGCATTCAACCAGGAAGTGGAACATTTCCTGCACCGCATAGAATTTCCATACACTGTAGGCTACGGCTCAACAGAATGTGCTCCTATCATCTGCTACTCCGACTGGCACACATTCAAGCCTGGTTCGTGCGGCAGAGCAGTGGTACACATGGAAGTGAAAATAGACAGTCCTAATCCGACAAAAGTACCTGGCGAGATTCTGGCGCGTGGTCTGAACGTGATGCTCGGATATTATAAAGATGAGGAAGAGACAAGAAAGACAATAGACGAAGACGGCTGGTATCATACAGGAGACTTGGGACTCATGGATGCAGACGGCAATGTCTTTATCAAAGGACGCTCAAAAAATATGCTTCTCGGCGCCAACGGACAGAATATCTACCCTGAGGAGATAGAAGACAAGCTGAACTCTATGGCTATGGTTGTTGAGAGCATTGTCGTACAGGACAATGAGAAACTCATCGGACTTGTACACCCCGACTACGACGAAGCCCGCACTATGGGTCTGACAACAGAAGACCTGAAGGAGATAATGGAACAGAATCGTCAGGAACTGAACAACATCCTGCCCTCCTACAGCAAGTTGTCGGCAATACGACTGCATGAAGAGGAATTTGAAAAGACTCCAAAGAAGAGCATCAAACGTTACATCTATCAGCGCGTAGGATTGAAAAATTGAACATAAGCTGTAAGGGAAACAGCTGTCATTCAGAATAAACGGCATAGGCAAGGAGAAAGTATCTCCTTGCCTATGCCGTTTGTATATAGTGCTGTTCTATTGCCACAAATAAAAAAATCGGATGTCATCTCGACGTCCGATTTCCAAAAACAAACTACTTAAAAACTAATCTACTAAAACAAATCAAAAATTTATTTATTCACAATGTGATATTTTCGGGCTGCAAAATTACATATATTTTTTTATTTGACAAAATATTTTCAAACGTTTTTATATTATTTTATAAAAAAAGACCAGTAACGAATACTGGTCTTATATATTGCAACTGGATTTTCTTCAGTTTACATCATGCCACCCATTCCTGGATTTCCCATTGGCATAGCCGGGTGCTCCTCTGGTTTGTCTACTATCAGACATTCCGTTGTCAGGAACATTCCTGCTATAGAAGCAGCATTTTCCAGAGCTACGCGTGCTACCTTTGCCGGGTCTACGATGCCTGCCTTGCGCAAGTCTTCATATTCGTTGGTGCGTGCATTGTAACCAAAGTCGCCCTTGCCCTCGCGTACCTTCTGCACGACAACGGCACCTTCGCCACCAGCATTGAGAACAATCTGACGCAGCGGTTCTTCTATGGCGCGTTCTACGATGTTGATACCTGTCTGCTCGTCAGCATTCACACCCTTTACCTTTGTCAGTGCTTTCAGTGCACGGATGTATGTTGTACCGCCTCCGGCAACAACACCTTCCTCTATGGCAGCACGTGTAGCGCAGAGAGCATCGTCAACGCGGTCTTTCTTTTCCTTCATCTCTACTTCGCTGTTTGCACCTACATAGAGTACTGCGACACCACCAGAGAGCTTGGCGAGACGTTCCTGCAGTTTCTCCTTGTCGTAAGAACTTGTTGTGTTTGCAATTTCATTCTTCAACTGAGCGACACGGTCTGCAATAGCCTGTTTTGCACCGGCACCGTCAACGATAGTTGTGTTGTCCTTAGAAACCTCTACCTTCTCGCATGTGCCGAGCATCTCGAGTGTAGCCTGTTCGAGCTTCAGTCCCTTCTCTTCGCTTATCACTGTACCACCAGTCAGCACTGCAATGTCTTCGAGCATAGCCTTGCGACGGTCTCCGAAGCCAGGAGCCTTGACTGCACAAATCTTCAGGTTAGAGCGCAGGCGGTTTACCACCAGTGTTGTCAGAGCCTCAGAATCAACATCTTCTGCTATGACGAGCAGAGGGCGTCCACTTTCTGCTGCGGGCTGGAGAATTGGCAAAAATTCCTTTACGCTGCTGATTTTCTTGTCGTAGATGAGAATGTATGGATGTTCCATCACGCACTCCATCTTCTCTGCATCGGTAACGAAATAGCTTGAGAGATAACCTCTGTCGAACTGCATACCCTCGACAACATCGATATGTGTGTCGCGGCTCTTGCTTTCCTCGATTGAGATTACGCCATTCTTTGACACCTTGCGCATAGCATCGGCAAGCAACTTACCTATTTCAGGGTCATTGTTTGCGCTGACGGTAGCAACCTGCTCTATCTTGTCGTAGTTGTCGTCTACCTTCTCGGCACTGTCTGCGATGAAATCGACAACAGCCTTGACAGCCTTGTCAATACCACGCTTCAGGTCCATAGGATTAGCACCTGCCGTAACATTCTTCAAGCCTTCAGTAACGATAGCCTGTGCAAGTATAGTTGCGGTAGTTGTTCCGTCGCCGGCATCGTCGCCTGTCTTTGAGGCAACACTCTTAACGAGCTGTGCACCAGTGTTCTCGAAACGGTCTTCAAGTTCAATTTCCTTAGCAACCGTAACACCGTCTTTTGTTATCTGCGGAGCACCAAACTTTTTCTCGATAACCACGTTGCGTCCCTTCGGACCAAGTGTTACCTTTACAGCGTTAGCCAACTGGTCGACACCATTTTTCAGCATGTCGCGAGCATCAATATTGAATTTTATTTCCTTAGCCATAATCTTTACTTATTTACCTTGTTAGATTTTATGAATGTATAAAAGATAATTTATTTTACAATAGCGAGCACATCACTCTGACGCATCATGAGGTATTTCTCACCGTCGAGTTCCAACTCCGTGCCGGCATACTTGCCATAGAGCACTTCGTCGCCCTTCTTCAATACCATTTCCTCGTCTTTTGTTCCGTTACCAACTGCTATTACTTTTCCACGAAGAGGCTTTTCCTTCGCTGTGTCTGGAATAATAATTCCGCCTACTGTTTCTTCTGCCGCTGCCGGTGTTATCAGCACGCGGTCTGCTAATGGTTGAATTTTCATACTGTTTATGTTTTTATTAAGTTATTGTTCTATCTATTCATTCTACAAAATGTGTGCCAAACTGTATTATTTTTGAAAAAACACACAAAATGTCAGTCATTTTTATGTTTTCGGCAATAACGACTGACAATCTATGCCAACACATCACCCACTTTTGAGGGCTACACACGGGAATAACAGCTGCCGCAAGCGACATCACTACAAAAACTGTGCCAAAGTGAACAAAAATTTTCTTCGAGTCGAAAAAGTATGAAAAATTTTGACAGGGAAAAATCGTTCAAATAGAATCGGAACAGCCTCCGAAAGTGCAAAGATATGTTAAATTAAGTACCGTCGATAAGTGTTAAAAATGTCAAAGAGTACCTTTGAGGCACCTATTTCGTCTATTTTGCCCTATCAGGCACTATGCCCGACACCCCTAAACATAGTGTTTTACCTCCTCAAACACACTCTTTGACAATCTCAAACACACTCTTTGACATTTTTAACACTTATCTTTCCTGCACAAAAAGCCAACGTTTCGCGACAACAAACTGACAATCAAACAATTACAGACACTTGCGAATTTCGGGCATATTTTGCCCCTTTTATTTCAGAAACGACTTTAGTCGACATTCTCACGACAGTAAACGGGCAAAAATTGATTAGTCTTTTTTCTCACAGTACAAGTCGAAATAGAGAGCAGTCTGCGTTTGGAAATAAAAATATTTCGTAAAAAAAATATTATAAGCAAATGGCGTTTCATAAATTCTTTGTACTTTTGCAAACAGTATGGGGAGAAATCCCGTACCAATGATGCATGGCTTATTGATACGCACTTAACCGAAAGTGTCTGGAAAACTCTTATTAGGGATAGTTCGTTCATGAGCAAGAGGATGTCTGGAAGCAGATAACATTCTACACACATCGCAGCTTTGCACACGTTTTGGCGTGCTGCATTCTTATTTGTGTGTAGGGGTCCCGTTTTCCAGACACGCCCCTCAGGTTAAGTGCATAAGGATAGCTTCACGCCATTTTTGTGCCCTTTCCCTACGTGCATATTACGCCAAACGAACAATAAGCACAGCAAGACAATGGCAGACAAGGGAAAAACAAAAAAAGATTGCCTCAAAAAAGTGGGAGGCAGTCAGCTGAATGATCTCCTGATGGAGCGACTCATGGAAGAACCTAATTATGTATCCGATGATGGTAAGGTGAAGAAATGGGTAGTGGCAGAAGAAGCCCGCAACTACTCGCCAACTCTCATCACCCTGCTCCTGAAGGATGAGAAACTGCGTGGAACTTTCTTCACAGAGGTTGCCGAAGCCACAGTGTTCAAGATGGAGTCTTTTCTACACTTCATTGAACAAAAGAACTATCTAAGCGACAGTTACACCCGTTACTCTCAGAAGATTGGTCTGCAAATCGGCGGACGATTCATGAATCAACGCAACGAAGTGGAATTGGTATTCCCCTTCAAGGACTGCATTCTCGAAGGAGGACAGACGAAAGATGACCCAAAGCGCAAAGAGATATTCTTCAACCAGACACTTGCACAAGACGAGATAACACAACTATTGGAGCCGAAAGTACTGACGAATGCCGTGCGATATGATGCAGATGGAGAACATCCAGTTGAAACTGTTTTACCAGAAGACAACCTTATCATCAGGGGCAATAATCTTCTGGCATTACATTCTATAAAAAAACGTTTTTACCATCGAGTGAAATTAATTTATCTTGACCCACCATTCAATACAGGCAATGACAGTTTCCAGTACAACGACAGCTTTACCCACTCTACTTGGCTTACATTCATGCAAAATAGGTTGGAAATAGCAAGGGATTTATTAGCCGATGACGGGATGATTTTCATTCATCTTGATGACATAGAGAGTTCATATCTTAAAGTGTTGTGTGATGGAGTATTTGAAAGAAAGAATTTCATTAATATCATAGCCGTCAAATCGTCAACACCAAGTGGAACTAAAACTGCACACAAAGACAAAACCATAATTAAGCAAAAGGACTTTATAATTGTCTATAAAAAAGGTGGAGAGCTGACACTGACTCCACAATACACAAAAAGAAAAACATGGGACAAACACTACAATCTCATACTGAACAATGACTTTGGTGTGTACAGCTTTACAAAACTGAAGGATGCATTAATTGATAATGGTATCATGACATCGGATCAGAATATTGAAGATATATATATAGACAATCCAAAATTCAAAAAATTTTATTTGAGTCATCAAGACGAGATTTGTCGTTTACAGTCTCACAAAAACAAAGAAGCAGAAAAGGCATCACGGGCATTGCCAAACCAAGTTTATGAGGACAAAGTGGATGGAGTCATAAAAGGCTTGTATTATAATGGACAAGTCATAACACCCCTTCGTCAAGGAGTGAAAACCGTATATTATAATCAGCAATTTAACGAAGATTTGGGTATGTTGTTGTGTGACTTTTGGGACGACATAGATTTTCAGAACACGCAAAACGAAGGTGGAGTAAGTTTCCCAACGGCAAAAAAACCAGAACTTTTGCTCTATAGGATAATTTCACTATGCACAAAGCCCGGCGACATCGTACTAGACTTCTTCCTTGGCAGTGGTACAACAACAGCAGTTGCACACAAGATGGGGCGTCAATACATTGGCATAGACCAAATGGATTATATAAAGTCTACCACGTATGAGAGAATGGTCAACGTAGTGAAAGGAGAACAATCTGGCGCATCAAAAGGATTGAATTGGCGTGGTGGCGGCAGTTTTGTATATCTGGAGTTGAAACGTTATAACCAGCAGTTCATTGACGAGATAGAGAAAGCTAAAAAGACCAATGAATTGTTAAAGGTTTGGGAGCAGATGAAAGCACGAGCATTCTTTCGCTTCAACGTAGAGATGCAGAAAATTGAAGATGACATAGACAGTTTCAAAACACTTTCCATAGAAGAGCAAAAACAGGCACTATGCTCACTGCTCGACATGAACCAGCTTTATGTAAACTACTCTGACATGGACGACACTGAGTCTGGAGTAACAGAAGAAGAAAAACGAATCACCAAAGCGTTTTACGAGGAGGAATAGGCATGGCATTCTTATTTGAAGAGTATAATTTACTGGGTAAATACGATAAATTTCCAAAAGTGCCAGACTACGTGGTGGAGAATCTTCGTCCAAAATATAAATTACGTCCCTATCAGATTGAAGCCTTTGCACGGTTTGTGTATTTTTATGAGCATGACCATAGTTCCAGCAAACAGTGCCGTCCTTACCACCTACTATACAACATGGCAACAGGCAGCGGTAAGACAAACATCATGGCAGGGCTGGTGCTCTATCTATATGCACAAGGCTACCGAGACTTTCTGTTCTTCGTCAGCAGCGATGCTGTTATACGCAAGACGAAAGACAATTTTCTGAACAACAGTTCGTCGAAATATGTTTTTAATGAGCGACTGATATTCGATGGGCGGCAAGTTGTGGTAAAGGAAGTGCAGTCGTTTGACGAGAGCGATTCATATAACATCAACATCAAGTTTACCACCATACAGCAACTGCACTACGACATAAACAACGTCAAGGAGAACTCCGTCTGTCTGGAAGATTTTCAGAACCGACGAATAGCGTTATTAGCTGACGAGGCAGATACCTTCAACGTTGCCACACGCAACGAGAATTCCAATGAAGGCAACTGGGAGAACACCATACAACGCATCCACAGTCAAAATGCAGAAAACATACTATTGGAATTTACGGCTACAATGGACTTAGAAACTCCACAGATAGAAACGAAGTATGCCAACAAGGCTATTTTCAAATATGAGCTGAAGGAATTCCGCCATGATGGATTTTCAAAGGAGATAGAACTGATGAAAGTTGCTGCAAATCAGAAAATCCGTGTTATGCACGCACTGCTTCTGAATCTCTATCGGCAGGTTCTTGCTGCCCATCATGGCATCGACCTAAAACCAGTCATACTGTTCAAAGCAAAACGCAGTATTGGCGAGAGCGAGCAGAATATGAGACTATTCCGCCAATGGATAGACACACTGACAGAAGATGACATCGACAGTCTGCGCAACAGTGTAGACATTGACGGAGTCATCAAGCATGCTTTTGACTATTTTGAGCGTGTGGGCATCACCACCTCAGACATAGTAAGTCGAACTAAAGAAAATTTCCGCAAGGAAAACTGTATTAGTGCCAACAACGAGGCAGAGAAAGAGCGCAACCAGATGCTGCTCAACTCACTTGAAGATGAAAACAACCCAATTCGTGCCGTATTTGCAGTGAACAAATTAGACAGAGGTTGGGACGTACTGAATCTTTTCGACATTGTTCGTATGTACGACGACCGAAATGAGGAAAGCAACGGAAAGATAGGCAAGACAACACGCGCCGAAGCACAGCTGATAGGACGTGGAGCCAGGTACTTCCCTTTCTATACGGAAGAAGGACAGTCGCCTTATATGCGCAAATATGACAAAGACCTAAATAACGAACTGCGTATACTTGAGACGCTGTATTATCACATTATGGAAGACAGCCGCTACGTGTCGGAAATCAAGAAGGCATTAAATGAAGCAGGCATTGGGGACAATAACACAGTAAGGAAGACACTACGCCTGAAGAAAAGTTTTAAACAGACCAAGTTTTTCCGTGAGGCACGAGTGGTATATAATCTTAAAATACCAAAACAATACAATAAGGTAATGTCGCTTGCCGACCTTTCCGTCAAGAAAAAGAATTATGTCTATAAACTGGACGAGTTAAAAAGTAGCGCTATTCTTGCCTTTAGCGATGGTAACGAAACGACTTTGGTAAGCGAAAGTCGTGAGATTATGCTTAATATCATTCCACACCATATTGTCAGGTATGCACTGACAACTTTACCGTTCTTCCGCTTTGACAATCTGAAAAAATACTGTCCTAATCTGCGTTCATATAAGGAGTTCATTTCCTCTAATGAGTATCTCGGCAGCTTGGGAATTACCTTAAAAGGAAGTAGAAAAAGACTGGGCATGCTGACAAACCTTGACTACCTGCGATCTGTTCAAGGACTACTGACCAGCATTGAGAAAGAGATAAAGGCAAACAAGACAGACTATGAAGGTTCGCCATATATCAGCAAGTATTTACACGACATATTTGGTACGAAAGAAATATCGTTTCCCAAAGATGCGGAGCGTGAAAAAGGACAGGAAGAAGAACTGGCAGACAAGGACTGGTATGCATATAACGCTAACTATGGGACCAGTGAAGAACGAGCGTTTATTAGTCTCTTTGCCAGACTATATGAAAACTTCAAACAGAAATATGATGACATCTATGTCATCCGTAATGAGAAAGTCGTCAAGATTTTTGACAAGTATGGACGAGCATTTGAGCCAGACTTCCTACTATATTTGCGTGACAGAAATGACGGAAATATTATGTATCAGGTTTTCATTGAACCGAAAGGCAACCATCTTGTGGAAAAAGACAAATGGAAGGAAGAATTCCTGAAAGAAATACGAGACAGTAAACTTGTACTAAAAATAGATACAGACAAGTACCATATAACTGGTGTTCCATTTTACAATGAGAATAACGAGAATAAATTCAAAGAACAATTGGAGAAATTGTTGTTAACATAATAGAATTAGCAGGCTTATAGTTAATATGCTTCTCATTTTCTTACGTTATTCATTGCCAGCATCATCTTCAGACTGAAAATATCACTAAAACTCGCTGGTGTTGTCTGCTTGTTTTTATTGGTCTGCACAAATCATGAACTACATAATTCTATTACGTCTTGTCTTTCTTTTATTAAAATTATGATAAACTTTTTGCATACAAACTTATTTTTACTCACAATTATGCTACATAATTAAAATAAAATGTTTATCTTTGCATAATTATTATATTTGAAACTATAAATTAAAACTTAAACACTGTATGAAAGAATTTTTTAAGATGACGGGTGCCACCGTTGTTGGCATAATATTGTTTATGTCGCTCATGGCAATAATCAGCATAATGAGTATTGTAGGCATGGTTGCCTCAACAGAGTCTACCAAGAAGGTCAGCGACAACTCCGTGCTTGTGATAAATCTGTCAGGAAGCATGACGGAAAGAAGCGACAACAACATAATTGACCAAATACAGGGCAACAGCAATTTTACAATAGGACTTGACAACATGCTGAATGCCATCAGCAAGGCTAAGGACAACGACAAGATAAAAGGAATCTACATAGAGTCTGGCATGTTTTCTGCTGACTCATACGCATCGATGCAGGCTGTTAGGAAAGCCCTTGTTGACTTCAAAAAATCAGGAAAATGGATTGTTGCATACGGCGACTCATACACGCAGGCAACATACTATATTGCTTCTGTAGCCGACAAAATATACATCAACCCTTCGGGAATGATAGACTGGCACGGACTGTCAGCACAACCATACTACCTGAAAAACCTCATGGAGAAGTTTGGCGTCAAGATGCAGCTGGCAAAAGTAGGAACATATAAAAGCGCACCTGAGACATTCACTGCCGACAAAATGAGCGAGCCAAACCGCGAACAGATGACACAGATTCTCAACGGAGCATGGGAACAAATTGTCAGCGACGTGGCACAATCAAGAAAAATCAGTATCAGCGACCTCAACAAATATGCCGATGACATGTGTGCTTTCATGCCGGCAGAGGAATATCTGAAAATGAAACTGGCTGACGGACTAAGATATGCTGACGGCATGAAAGCCGAAGTAAAGAAACTTATGGAACTTGACGAAGACGAAAATATCAGACAACTCACCGTCGACGACATGCAGAACGTAAAAGGAAAGCGCAAGAAAGGTGAGGAAATTGCAGTCTACTACGCTTACGGCGACATCGTTGACGGAGGTACACAGGGAATGCTGAGCCAGAGCCATGTCATAGACGCACAAGTGGTTTGCAAAGACTTGGAACGACTGATGGAAGACGACGATGTGAAAGCTGTTGTCATCAGAATAAACTCTGGTGGCGGAAGCGCATACGCATCAGAACAGATATGGCACTATATCGAACTGCTGAAAGCCAAGAAACCTGTTGTCGTTTCGATGGGCGGACTGGCAGCTTCCGGCGGCTACTACATGAGTTGCAACTCCAACTGGATTGTTGCTGAGCCTACAACAATAACCGGCAGCATCGGTATCTTCGGAATGTTTCCAGACGTCAGCGGCTTGCTGAAAGACAAACTTGGAGTAACGTTCGATGAAATCAAAACAAACAAGAACAGCGGATTTGGCACAATGGCGCGTCCTTTCAACGACGAGGAAATGAAATATCTCGAAGCATATATACAGCGAGGATATGAACTCTTCCGCAAGCGTGTAGCCGACGGAAGGAAAATGAGCATAGACGAAGTAGAGAAAATCGCACAGGGACACGTTTGGCTTGGAAAAGATGCACTGAAAATAAAACTTGTCGACCAGCTCGGAGGTCTGAATGAGGCAGTGGAGAAAGCTGCACAACTGGCTAAGCTGAAAGAATACAAGACTAACAGCTACCCTGCCCCACTGTCATTGTTTGACCAACTCTCGACTACAATATCAACAAACAGCTATCTTGACGAACAGCTTTCTGAAACATTTGGAGAACTGTATCAGCCACTGATGTTGCTTAGAAACATAAAGCACCATAATGCCATACAGGCACGTATACCTTATTATATTAATATACAGTAGCCTGTATCGACATATATAAAACAGAACTAATAACGTAACTATACAACATGGAAGGCGACTTTATAAAAATAAATAAGTGGCTGTTGCCATTTAGTTGGATATATGGGCTGGTCGTTTGGTTCAGAAACCAACTCTTTGACATTGGTATTCTGAAAAGCAAAGACTACAAAATCCCCGTCATAGCAGTTGGAAACATTACTGTTGGCGGTGCCGGCAAGACACCACACGTCGAATACCTCATACGCCTGCTGAAAGATAAAGTTAAAGTTGCCGTATTGAGTCGTGGCTATAAACGGAAAAGCAAGGGGTTTGTACTTGCAGACATGAACTCAACTGTTGAAGAAATAGGCGACGAGCCTTATCAAATGAAAAAGAAGTTTCCCGACATCGACATTGCTGTTGACAAGAACAGACAGGAAGGAATAGAACTTCTCACAAACAACACGACAGCAAAGGACATAGACGTTATTATTCTTGACGATGCCTACCAGCACCGATATGTAAAGCCTGGAATAAACATATTGCTTGTGGACTATCATCGCCTTTTGCTGTATGACAAACTGTTGCCTGCCGGACGACTGCGCGAACCAAAGGAAAGCACAGTCAGGGCAGACATGGTAATAATAACGAAATGTCCGACAGAACTGAAACCTATGGACTACAGAGTCATAACAAGAGCCATGAACCTATATCCATATCAGACCCTGCTGTTCAGTACACTGAAATACGGAAAGCTGATACCCGTTTACTCAGGAGACGAACAAACTCTTGATAGTCTGAATAAAGAAGTAAATGTACTTTTGCTGACAGGCATAGCTTCGCCAAAGCAGATGGTTATAGACCTGAAACCATACGCAAAGGAGATTGTACCGCTAACTTTCAGAGACCATCATCAGTTTTCACATAAAGACATCGTAAAGATAAACGAGAAGTATTCTTCGATGCCTTCGCCAAAGATTATAGTTACGACAGAAAAGGACATGACACGACTGATAAATAAGGATGGATTTTCAGAAGAAGTCAAGCAAAACATGTTTATGCTTCCAATAGAAATAGAAATTCAACTGGGACAAGAAGAAATATTCAATCAAAAAATAATTAGCTATGTACAAAAAAATTCAAGAAACAGCATCCTGGCTAAAACAAAGGATGACCACAAGCCCAAAAACAGCAATAATTCTGGGAACAGGACTCGGACAATTAGCTTCAGAAATAACTGACAAATACGAATTCCCATACGACGAAATACCAAATTTCCCTGTATCAACGGTAGAAGGACACGCCGGCAAAATGATATTTGGTAAACTCGGAAACGTTGACATACTTGCAATGCAAGGTCGCTTCCACTACTATGAGGGCTACTCTATGTACGAAGTAACGTTCCCCGTACGCATCATGTATGAACTGGGCATCAAAACACTTTACGTTTCAAATGCTTCTGGAGGAATGAATGAGAACTTTAAAATTGGCGATTTAATGATTATAACCGACCATATTAATAATTTCCCAGAGCATCCATTACGTGGAAAGAACTTCCCTACTGGTCCAAGATTTCCTGATATGCATGAAACATACGACCCACAACTGATTGCAAGAGCAGACAAAATAGCTAAGGAAAAAGGCATTAGGGTTGTACATGGAGTATACGTGGGCGTACAAGGACCAACATTCGAGACACCTGCAGAATACAAGATGTATCGCAAATTAGGTGCAGATGCAATAGGTATGAGTACAGTACCCGAAGTTATTGTCGCACATCACTGTGGCATAAGAATATTCGGTCTGTCAGTCATTACAGACTTAGGTGGATTTGAAGTACCTGTTGCCGTGAGCCACGAGGAAGTGCAAATAGCTGCAAACAAGGCTCAGCCACTCATGACGGAACTGATTCGTGAAATGATAAAGCAATCGTAACAACTATGGATATAGCTGAACTTGGCGAATTTGGACTGATAGAAAGACTTACGAAAGACCATCCGTCAAAAAACACATCAACATTATACGGCGTAGGCGACGACTGCACCGTACTTAGTTATCCAGATAAAAAAGTACTCGTTACAACCGACATGCTGATGGAAGGTGTACACTTCGACCTCACATATATCGACCTGATGCATCTCGGATATAAATCGGCTATGGTAAATATAAGCGACATATTTGCCATGAACGGACAACCAAGACAAATGTTGGTAAGCATTGCACTGAGCAAAAGATTTAAAGTTGAAGATCTTGATGCTTTCTATCAAGGTCTTCATCTTGCATGCGACAAATGGTCAATTGACGTTGTTGGAGGCGACACCACATCTTCTTACACAGGACTTGCCATTAGCATAACATGTATAGGAGAGGCTGAAAACGACGACATAATCTATCGCAACGGTGCAAAGGAAAACGATCTTATTTGTGTCAGCGGAGATTTGGGGGCGGCATATATGGGTCTTCAACTTTTGGAACGTGAAAAAACAGTTTACTATCAACAAGTGGACGAAGCAAGAAAGAAAAAGAACAATGCAGCACTTGAGGCACTGAAAGACTTTCAACCAGATTTCGCAGGCAAGGAATATCTTATTCAAAGGCAATTACAACCAGAGGCACGCGGCGATATATTACAGAAACTGAGACAGTTGAATATTCACCCTACCTCCATGATGGATATTAGCGACGGACTGAGCAGCGAACTGTTACACATTGCAAAACAAAGTAATTGTGGATGCAGAATATTTGAAAAGAACATACCTATCGACTACCAGACTGCCGTTATGGCAGAAGAACTGAACATGAACGTTACTACATGTGCACTTAATGGTGGCGAAGACTATGAGCTACTGTTCACTGCACCTATTGGCGACCACGACAAACTGAAAGAGTTGTCGCCAGACATACATATCATAGGACACATAACAAAGCCTGAATTTGGATGTATTCTTGTCAGTCGCGACTCGCAGGAATTTGAACTAAAAGCACAAGGTTGGAACCCTTTGAAATAAGAAAATCAACCAATATTTTACATAAAAACAGTTTAAAGTATTGTTTTTAACACATAAATTAGGAGCATTATGTTAAAAAATATGTCATAAAAGAAGATTTTAGCATAATGCTTCTCTTAATTAATATAAAATTACTACCTTTGCACCCCGATAGAAGAAATGACTCCAAGCCGAAATGGCTCAGTTGGTAGAGCAACGCATTCGTAATGCGTAGGTCGCGGGTTCGAGTCCCGCTTTCGGCTCATTTATTTTTTATTATTAAATTAATTTTTAAAAGTATGAATCAATACGAAACCGTTTTCATTTTAACTCCCGTTTTGTCTGATGAACAGATGAAGGAAACGGTCGCTAAATTCAAGAACATCCTTACCGACAACGGTGCAGAGATTTTGAATGAAGAGGCTTGGGGATTGAAAAAAATGGCTTATCCAATTGAAAAGAAATCAACAGGCTTCTATTGTCTCGTTGAGTTCAAGGCTGAGCCAACAGTAATCAAAACTCTCGAAACAGGCTTCCGCCGCGACGAGAAAGTAATCCGCTTTATGACTGTGAAGCTCGACAAGTATGCAGCACAGTATGCAGAAAAAAGACGTAACAAATTAGGTAAAAAAGAGGAGGCTTAAATCATGGCAGAAGCAACAGAAATTCGTTATTTGACACCACCTTCGGTAGACACAAAGAAAAAGAAGTATTGCCGTTTCAAGAAAAGTGGAATAAAGTATATTGACTATAAGGATCCTGAATTCCTAAAGAAGTTCCTCAATGAACAAGGCAAGATTTTGCCTCGTCGCATTACAGGCACATCATTGAAGTATCAGCGTCGCGTTGCACAGGCTGTTAAGCGCGCACGCCAGATAGCACTTCTTCCTTATGTAACTGATATGATGAAATAAAATTTAGGAGGATACTATATGGAAATTATACTGAAAGAAGATATCATCGGTTTAGGTTATAAGAATGAAATCGTAAACGTGAAAAACGGTTACGGTCGCAATTACCTCATTCCAACTGGCAAGGCTGTCATCGCAACAGCATCTGCAAAGAAAGTTCTCGCTGAAAACCTTCGCCAGCAGGCTCACAAACTCGCTGTGTTGAAAGAAAATGCAGAAAAGAATGCTGCTAAGTTTGAAGGCGTAGAAGTTGTAGTTGCTGCAAAAGTAAGCTCTACAGGTATGCTCTATGGTTCTGTTGGCGCAGCTGCAGTTGCTGAAGAACTTGCAAAGCAGGGCATTGAAGTTGATCGTAAGATCATCACTATGCGTGATGCAAAGAAAGTTGGAGAATACGAAGCAGTTGTTCACTTCCACAAAGAAGTAGAAGTAAAAGTTCCTGTTAAGGTTATAGCAGAAAATGCTCCAGAACCAGTTGCAGAAGAGAAATCAGAAGAAGCTGAAGCTCCTGCAGCAGAAGAAGCTCCTGCAGAAACAAAGGCAGAAGAGACAACTGAAGAATAAAATATCATAAAACAAATACGAAAGAGGATATGTCAGATAAACGACATATCCTCTTTTTGTGTTATTAAAATAAGCATACCAATATTTTATTTATAACATATATGTGTCAGGTTACATGTACAAATGCAGGAAATGGTATTATCTTTTGATAGTTTTATAACATTTCTTTTTGATTTTTCCATACTAATTAGTACCTTTGCAATGATATTTTAAATTGTAATTAATTATAAATATAGAATATGAAAGCATTTGTTTTTCCCGGACAGGGTGCTCAGTTTGTTGGTATGGGTAAAGAACTATACGAGACAAATCCTTTAGCAAAAGAGTTATTTGAAAAGGCTAACGATATTCTTGGATATCGAATTACAGACATTATGTTCGCCGGAACAGATGATGAATTGAAACAAACAAAGGTTACACAGCCTGCTGTATTCCTGCACAGTGTTATTTCTGCAATGTGTATGGGAGAAGACTTCAAGCCATCTATGACTGCCGGACATTCTCTTGGCGAATTCTCTGCACTTGTTGCTGCTGGCGCATTGAGCTTTGAAGACGGTCTGCGACTTGTATACGCACGTGCAATGGCAATGCAGAAGGCATGTGAAAAAACACCTTCTACTATGGCAGCCATCGTTGGACTCGACGATGAAAAAATAGAAGAAATATGCCAGTCTATCAATCGCGACGGATATGTCGTTGTTCCTGCAAACTATAACTGTCCAGGACAGTTAGTTATATCTGGCAATGTTGAAGCCATCAACGAAGCTTGTGCAAAGATTAAGGAAGCCGGTGCAAAGCGTGCATTACCTTTGAAAGTGGGTGGTGCTTTCCACTCTCCACTGATGCAACCAGCCAAAGACGAATTGCAGGCAGCAATAGAAAAAACAGAAATAAAGACTCCTAAATGTCCTGTATATCAGAATGTTGACGGCAAGCCACATACCGCCCCTGCTGACATAAAAGCCAATCTTATTGCTCAGCTTACGAGTTCTGTACGCTGGACACAGTGTGTACAGAACATGATTGCTGATGGTGCTGACGACTTTACAGAATGTGGACCAGGCAAAGCACTGCAAGGCATGATTGGCCGCATCAACAAGGATGTAGCCGCACATGGAATAGAATAAGAATGAAACCTGTTATATATCAACTCTTGCCACGTCTTTTCGGCAATCGTTGTCTCAAAAACAAACGCAATGGGACGATTGCCGAAAATGGTTGTGGCAAGTTTTGTAATATAACAAGTGAAATACTTAACAAAATTTCTCAACTTGGTTTTTCTCACGTTTGGTACACAGGCATAATACGCCACGCAACAACAACTGACTATACTGCGTTCAATATTCCTAAGCAACACAACTATATTGTAAAAGGGAAGGCAGGTTCACCATACGCTATAGCCGATTATTATGACGTTGATCCTGACTTAGCCATAGACATTGAAAAGCGTATGGATGAGTTTGAGGCGCTTGTTGAACGCACGCATCAAGCTGGTTTGAAAGTAATAATAGACTTTGTTCCTAACCATGTAGCACGAGAATACAAATCCATCTGTAAACCGTCAGAAACACCAGACTTGGGAGAAAATGACAACAGGCAGCTTGCTTTTTCTCCAAATAATAATTTCTATTATATTCCAAACGAACATTTTTCTCCGAAATTTGACATAGGTGATTATAAGGAAATACCTGCATTTGCAACTGGCAACGATTGCTTTTCTGCACATCCGTCAAAAAACGACTGGTATGAAACCATTAAACTGAACTATGGCTTTGACTATATGACCAGCGACTGGCGACGCGAACACTTTTACCCTACTCCACCTACATGGTTCCGAATGTTAGAGATATTGCATTTCTGGTGTTCTAAAGGCATTGACGGATTGCGTTGCGACATGGCAGAGATGGTACCCGTCGCTTTTTGGCAATGGGCTATTGAAAAGTTGAAAAAGGAATTTCCAAACATAATATTCATAGGAGAATTATATCAACCAAATCTATATAGACAATTCATTGATGCTGGTTTTGACTGGATATACGACAAAGTTGGCATGTATGACTGCTTGAGAGGAGTTATGACTGGTTGGTGCAAAGCATCAGAAATAACACATCAATGGCAAAATGTCGATGATATACACAACCACATGCTTTATTTCCTTGAGAACCACGACGAGCAACGCATTGCATCAGATTTTTTTGCTGCTGACGGGAAACAAGGAATTCCTGCCATGATTATAATATCTACGATGCGTAATAATCCTGTAATGATATATGCTGGACAAGAGTTTGGAGAACGTGGAATGGACAAAGAAGGATTTAGCAGACTTGATGGACGTACAACCATTTTTGACTACTGGATTCTTAAAACACTGTTATATGGATTTTCCGATAGGCGGAAATTACCACTTTCCTCAAGACAGCTTTACAAAAAATATGAACAGATATTACGAATTGCGACAAAGGAAAAAGCTGTTACAAATGGATTATTCTTCGATCTTATGTATGTCAATCCTCAGTTGCACGACAAACAATTTGCATTCATACGCAAATATGAAAACGAGATGTTGCTTATAGCTGTCAACTTTGATAATACAACTGTAGATACAAATATATACATTCCTCAGCATGCATTTGAATATCTGCATATAGAAGATAGGAGATTAACAGGTGTCAACCTAATGAATAATCAGGAGAGAAATGAACTTATTAAGGCAGACTGTCCTATAAGATTAACAATAGCACCACATGATGGATGCATAATAAAATATATTTTTTAATGACAAACTCTAAGAAGCTATGACTAAAGAAATCGTACTCAACGAACATAACAAGGAAGAATTTCCACCTGCACATACAGCAGAGCATCTTCTAAACCAAACAATGATGCGTATGTTCGGATGTGAACGCTCACGTAACGCACATGTAGAAAGGAAGAAAAGCAAGATAACATATATTCTCGAGCATAAGCCTGATAAGCATGCAGAGCGAGATATAGAACGTAGAATGAATGAACTTATAGAACAAGACTTGCCTGTTACGATGCAGTTTGTTACGCGTGCTGAGCTCGACGGTATAATTATGGAGGCTGCTCCCGACTCACCTGAAGCACAGCTCTCTGCAGAGCGGCTGCCCGAAGACGTTTCCGACACTATCAGACTTGTGCGCATCGGCGACTATGATGTTTGTCCTTGCATTGGGAAACATGTACGCTCAACGAGTCAGATTGGGAGATTTGAAGTTCTTGGAACAAACTGGGACGAAATGACACACTCGTTCCGAGTAAGATTCAAGGTTATAAGTTGAATATCACTCCATCGCATTCATATACCAATAATATAAGTGGGGACATTTATAAGACACGCAAACAAAATCTCTGACAAACTTATTCAGTTTTCGCCATTACTCAGAGTGCAGTTGTGCTTATGTCTTGGCATTGCAACGGCAGCACACATAGAGGACAATTCCGATTTCAAATTCCTGTATCTACTCATACCAACAGTTACTGTTTCCGTCATCACATTCCTGTTGCATAAAGTGCCGTTTTTTCAGACTATACTACTTTTTGCAACTATCTTTAGCTTTGGTGGTTGGCTGTATCAGCTTAGGACATACTCCAACGACATACCGGCTGACACCAATTCCCAAGTGTATTCTGCCATTGTTATGAGTGAGCCAAGCGTAAAAACAAAAATCATAGTGTTCGACATTGTTCCTGTCAACGGACAGATGAAAGGAAGAAAAGTAAGAGTTTCACTGTTGAAAGACACTGTAAGCAATAACTACAAGAATATTTCCGTCGGCGACGGAATTACTCTGAAGTCATCATTTGCCCCCGTTACGGATAAAGTCAGTGCATTTGCCGACTATCATAAATGGCTAAGAAATCATGGATATGCAGCCACTTCATTTGTTTTTTACAGTAACTGGCTACCTTCAAATGCAGATTTCAGCCAACTGAGCACACAAGACAGAATGAAACTCAATGGACTGCTGTTCCGCCATAAAATAGAAGACCAGATACGGAAAGCTGGTCTTGACGAAACTTCAATGTCTGTTGTTGCTGCCATGACATTAGGCGATAAGCGCTATCTTGACCGTAGTCTCTACGAAACATTCTCGCAAACGGGCAGTGCACACATACTTGCCCTGAGCGGACTACATCTCGGCATCATTTTCATGCTCCTTTATAAAGTTCTCAAGAGTCGTTATCTTGATTGGATAAGGGAAGGCATACTGTTGTTTCTGATTTGGTCATTCGTACTTGTTGTCGGCATGCCCGTTTCTGCCATTCGTGCTGCAATTATGATGAGCATCTATATTGTGGCTGACATGTTTACAGAACAAAAACAACCCGTCAACAGTCTCTCGCTGGCTGCCATCATCCTGTTGGTCATACAACCGGCTACACTCTTCGATATCGGATTTCAACTATCGTTCACATCGGTATTCTTCATATTGATATTATTCGACAGCATCTGCAATACTGTCAAAATCCCCAAAAAGCCAATCTATAAACCGCTGCGTATAGCGTGGTCGATGGTCATTGTGTCCTTTGTAGCACAGTTAGGCACGTTTCCGCTGCAACTGTATCATTTCGGACACTCATCGGTCTACTTTCTCTTAGCCAACTTCATAGTCATTCCCGCCGCATACATTATTATAATAGGTACCGTTGCCTTGCTGTTATTCGGCAATATTACGCTTCTTCAGACAATTTTTGCCCATATTGTTGCATTTACAGTAGGAACTACTGTCAAGACACTGTCGTTCTTCACAGACATGCCATACGGCAGACTCAACGAAATACATCTTTCCGGCACAGGACTCATTATCCTCTATGCTGTCATATTTGCCGTAGTTGCATGGTGGTTTAAGTTCACAAAGGACAGTGCGAAAACAAAATGGACAGTAAACTGAAAATGTTGTTTACTGCCCATTCTGTCATCAGTCTCCTACTTTGTCTCAATTTCTTCCTTCATGTCAATGAACTGCCTTTGTGCATCGTAGAACTCATATTGCAGAAAAGCCATTTTCTGCGAAGGCACTATATGCACACCTAAACCATATTTTAGCATCCACTTCAGTCTTATCGACCATAATCCCTGCTTCAGGTAGGCAGCAACGTAGGGGTGAACATGAAGATAGAAACGACGTATTCCTATGTTGTTGACCAAGTTGTCAATCTTACTCTCCAGCTGCTCTGCAAACAAGATGCTCGACTTTATTGTTCCCTTACCAAAACAAGTAGGACAAGTTTCGTCTACGTTTACATCTATTGCAGGCCTTACTCTCTGTCTTGTTATCTGCATCAGTCCGAACTTGCTCAAAGGCAGGATGTTGTGTCGCGCACGGTCTTGCTGCATGTTCTTGCACATGCGTTCATATAGCAATTGTCTGTCTTCGGCAAGGTTCATGTCTATAAAGTCTACGATGATTATTCCTCCCATATCACGTAGTCTCAGCTGTCGTGCGAGTTCATCTGCTGCACCGAGATTTACCTCTAAGGCATTGCCTTCCTGTCCTGCTGTCGAGCGCGTGCGGTTGCCGCTGTTGACATCGACGACATGCATTGCCTCTGTATGCTCTATGATGAGATATGCTCCGTGCTTGTAGTTTACTATTTTTCCGAAACTCGATTTCAGCTGCTTTGTAACATTGTAGTTGTCGAAGATAGGCACTGTTCCTGTGTAACGCTTTACGATGTGTGCTTTTTCCGGAGCTATCAGCGATATATATTGCTTCACTTCCTTGCAAACGTCGTCATCGTTTACAAAGATGTTTTCATAAGTGGGATTGAACAAATCACGCAGAAGTGCCACTGCCCTGCTTGTCTCTTCGCATATCAGCTGCGGCCGGGTCTGTGTCTTCTGCACTTTCTCAATGCTGTCTTCCCATCTGTGTAAAAGTATCTTCAATTCGCTGTCGAGCTCAGCCACGCGCTTACCTTCTGCTACAGTGCGTACTATAACTCCAAAGTTCTTTGGCTTGATGCTGTGAATAAGTTGCTTCAGGCGTGCCCGTTCTTCTCCACTCTTTATCTTCGATGATACCGACACTTTGTCGTCGAAAGGTATAAGAACGAGATAGCGGCCTGCAAAACTTATTTCTCCCGTCAGTCGTGGACCTTTTGTCGATATTGGCTCTTTCACTATCTGAACCATTACCTCCTGCCCTACTGTCAGTGCGTCGGTTATGGTGCCGTCCTTTTTCAGTTCCGGCAGACGCATCGCCTTCGATATCGGGTAAAGTTTCTTGCGGTCGCTCTGTACCTGCTTCAAATACTTTGCATAAGAGTTAAATTGACTCCCTAAGTCAAGATAATGTAGAAATGCGTCGCGCTCGAAGCCAACATCTACGAAACATGCGTTAAGACCAGGCATCAGTTTCTTGACCTTAGCGATGTAGATGTTGCCTACTGAAAAAGATGCCGAGCGAGGTTCATTCTGATACTCCACGAGTTTCTTGTCTTCAAGCAGAGCTATCGAAATGTCTTTCTGGCAGGCATCAATTACAATTTCGCTTGTCATGTTCTTTTCATTCATGTTAACTTAGTTCTAAAATACAATTAAAGGGTATGTCAATAAAGCTAACTACCCACTTGACACACCCTCGCCGAACAAACTATCGGTCAGAGCAGTTTTACTTGCTCTTATGTCTGTTCTTTCTAAGTCTCTTCTTGCGCTTGTGGGTCGCCATCTTATGACCCTTCTTTTTCTTTCCGTTTGGCATAATTGTTTTGTTTAATGTTATTATTTTTATTATAAATTTTCTCGATTATTATTCACCTCTCATCTTGTCAGCAAAACTCTTCGAAGGCTTGAAGCTTGGAAAATCGTGTGCTGCAATACGTATTGTCGTGTTTTTTGATATGTTTCTGGCTGTCTTCTCGGCACGGTGCTTGATGATGAAGCTGCCGAAGCCACGAAGATATACATTCTCTTTATTTTCCAGAAGACTTTTCTTAATCTCTTCCATGAACAACTCAACCACGCCTAAAACGTCTTTCTTAGGCATTCCTGTCGTGAGAGTTATGTTGTTTACTATATCAGCTTTAGTCATAATTATATATGAATATGAATGATGTGTGAATTATGTTTATTATTTTTTTAGCGTGCAAATATACAAGTTTTTGTCGAAGTGTGAAAATTTATTATGTTTTTTTTGCGTGTTTTCGGAATAAAACCTGTTTAAAACAACCTTACTCTCACATATTTATGACTTTTGTGAGTGGGAAAACCGATATAAAGCAGTTTTCGTACTGTGGCTGATTTAGGTCTGTCGGCTTGTTGTCGAAGAGGGCATAAACGGCACTTCCGCTGCCCGACATCTGTGAGAAAATCGCACCTTGACCATATAGGCTTTCTTTTATTTTTCCTATCTCTGGATGTATCTTCAGTATTGTTTCTTCAAAATCATTTGTCAGTTTCTCTCGCCACGATGCCACCGGACTTGCCACGGCATGTAGGCAGTTGTATGCCGCAGGCTGCGGTTTTATGCCGGAATATGCTTCTTTCGTCGACACGGCGACAGGCGGTTTCACTATAGCCATCCATTTCTCCGACAGTTCATCCGTTATCTTCACATCTTCAAATACGTTGCCTATGCCCGTTGCGTAGACAGGCTGCGACGTTATGAAGAATGCGCAGTCGGCTCCCAGCTGTGCTGCATAGTCCTGCATCTGACGGTCGGTGAGCTTGAGATTATTGAGTTTGTTGAGTGCCAATATCATCGATGCTGCATCGCTCGAGCCACCGCCGAGTCCTGCCTGTGTTGGGATTTGCTTGTCGAGCAGCACGTCGCAGCTTTCCACGTTGTGGCGGCTGGCTATCAGCCGGAATGCCCTGACGACGAGATTGTCCTCCGTATTGCCGTCAATCTTGTTGCCTGACACGCTGAGGTTTATCTGCGGTTCTGACACGTTGCTGCGTTCTGCAGTTTTCACTTCCAGCCTGTCGCACAGCGGGATAGGATAGAAAACTGTCTCCAAATCGTGGTAGCCGTCGGCTCGGCGAGCAACAACGTTAAGACCCAGATTTATCTTTGCACAAGGATGTAATACTATTTTTTGCATTTACTCTATATGTTTTGCTAACAGTCTGCAAAGGTAACATTTATCGGAAAGAGAACAAAGAGAAATGTGTCTTTTTTGAATAGTGAGACAAAAGGGAAACTGCAACTATCTGCACTCTCATGTCCGTTCCGTCGTTTCTTAACGGTTTTGTAACTTTTCTTTTACATATTCGTAACGCTAATAGTTTTGCTATATCACATATTTAAAATATATTTGCAACAAATTTTATTGAAAAGCATTATTTATGGAAAACAATTACATTATGATTGCGCTGAATTTGCTTGGCGCATTGGGATTGCTCATATACGGAATGAAAATGATGAGCGAGGCTCTGCAGAAGATGGCAGGCCCGCAGTTGCGCCATATTCTGGCGCGCATGACTACTAACCGTTTCACCGGCATGCTGACTGGAACTTTCGTAACGTGTGCCGTACAGTCGTCATCAGCCACGACGGTAATGACAGTTTCCTTTGTCAGTGCCGGACTGCTGACTCTTGCACAAGCCATTTCGGTCATTATGGGAGCCAACATAGGAACTACGCTGACGGCGTGGATTATGTCTCTGGGCTATTCTGTTGACCTGACAAACATAGTTTACCCTTCCTTCCTTATAGGAATGATTCTTATTTACAAGAAGCGTTATCGCTATGCCGGCGATTTCCTGTTCGGAATAGCATTCCTGTTTCTATCACTGGTCATGATGAGCACGTCAGGACGAGAGCTCAACCTTGAGGAAAACGAGTCTGTGGTCAGCTTCTTCGCATCGTTCGACACAAGCAGCCATCTGACGATTGTGGCGTTCCTCGCCATTGGAACAATAATCACCTGCATCGTGCAGTCGTCGGCTGCCGTCATGGCTATCACTATTCTTCTCTGCTCGACTGGCGTACTTCCCATATATTTAGGCATTGCCCTTGTCATGGGAGAGAACATCGGAACTACTGCCACTGCCAACCTTGCGGCACTTGGTGCAGGCACTGAGGCGCGACGGGCTGCACTGGCTCACCTGCTGTTCAATGTCTTCGGAGTGATATGGGTGCTTGCCGTTTTCTTTCCATTCGTCGACATGGTGTGCAGGATTGTTGGCTACGATACATCCAGTGTGAACACAGAAAAACTGCCGGTGGTGCTTGCCATGTTCCATACATGTTTCAACATTCTGAACACTACAGTGCTCATAGGTTTTGTTCCGCAGATAGAGCGCGTGGTTTGCTGGATTTTGCCAGACAAAAAGCAAGCAGAACAGGATGAGTTGCGTTTGAAATACATACAGGCTAACATCGTGCAGACACCGGAAATATCTGTGCTACAGGCTCAGAAGGAGACTACACGATTTGCAGAGAGTGTCAGGCTGATGTTCGGCGTAGTTAGGGAAATGTTTGCCAACAGCGACGAAAAAAGGTCTGACAATTACTTTAAGCATATAGAACAGGAGGAAAAGATGTCCGACCGCATGGAACTGGAGATTGCCCACTTCCTGGAACAGGTTGGCACAGACCACCTCAGCGACGAAACCAAGCAGAAGATACGCCAGATGATGCGCGAGGTGGGCGAACTGGAGTCGATAGCCGACGCTTGCTACAACATTGCACGCATAATCCACAGACGCGACCAGACTGGAAAGAAGTTTACCAGCCAGCAGGTCAACGACTTGCAGGCGATGATGGCTCTCTGCGAAGAGGCTCTCGACAAGATGTTCACTATCGTTGACGGACAGAACGAAGAAGACAACATAGACGAGACCATGAGAGTGGAAAAAGGTATCAATGCGATGCGCGACAGGTTGAGAACTGAAAACGTGGAGGCTGTAAACAAGCATTCATACGACTACACCTTAGGCACATTGTTCGACGATATCGTGGGCGAACTTGAGCGGCTCGGCGACTACGTTGTCAACGTTGTCGAGGCGAAAATAGGGAAATAGATAAACCTAGATTCCGCAGCACTTTAGTTTAATAGCTTTTATAAGTTCCTGAGCAACAAAAAGTTGCCCAGGATTTTGTCATGTCAGATTTTTCACTTACCTTAGTGCTGCAAATCAAGACAAGCAAAATCATCATTAAGTTTGCAGAGTTCCTTATCATACAGGGAAAGATTCACAGACTATGCCTATAACTTTGGTGGTGGGGATAACCAATATTGCATCATACCAGTAGTTCGTCACGAAGCCGTTGTCGTCCACTGCAAGCAGGCGGTTCTCCTCGTCCCAGCGCAATTTGCGCTCGTCCGTGCTGGTCTCGTTATGCCCATCGTTCATCAAGCGTCTGATATTCACTTATATAAGA
>OMZM01000005.1 GCA_900315545.1 uncultured Prevotella sp. | reverse complement strand
CCCTCGACATTACAACCAGTTGGTTGCCTAAGATCCTATTTTCAGATTGCATAATCACGTTTTTTTGAAGTGAAAGTTTTGTTTGTTATCTCTCATTCGCTCGATGTCTTATGCACGGATCCTTTTGCATTTCAGATTTAATGAAGTGTCGCGTCCGACAATCTTGAAACCTGAGGCACCGCCACGAAATCGAATGCAAAATTAGAGTGCTGCAAGCTCTAAGAAGAAGATCACATCAAAAACCAGCCATTTTTGCCCTCACATTTCAAAATTGGTTCTAATGAGGAGGACAATTAGAACCAACATTTTGTTTTTGGGCGATTTGAGAGTCACAAAAACATGTATTTTTCATCTTGAATGGTTCAAGCATGAGTCAAAATTGATAAAATCGCAATCAAAAAGGTGAAATTATTGAAAAACAAGGTACATATTTCATTGATTTTGCAGACAAATTACTACCTTTGCGAACAGAATATAATTATTAAGAATAATGGAAAGTAGACGATTAAACAGAATCAAAGTTGTTCTAGTTGATAAACAAAAAAGCAATAAGTGGCTGGCTGAACAGGTAGGCAAAGACCCTGCAACCATCTCCAAGTGGGTTACAAACACCACACAACCCAATCTAGAAACCCTGTTGCTAATAGCCAAGGTGCTTGAAGTAAACGTGAACGACTTGGTACGACCATTGGAATAAAGAAATTATGAATAAACAACAACTTGCTGCCAAAATATGGGCATCGGCTAATAAGATGCGCTCTAAGATTGAGGCCAATGAGTATAAAGACTATATTTTGGGCTTTATATTCTATAAGTTTTTGTCAGATAAAGAGGTAGGTCATTTGAAAAACAACGGAATATCTGATGAAGAACTCAAAACCATAACAGAAGACAATACTGAAGCGGTTGATTTCATACAGCAAGAGATTGGATATTTTATCTCGTATGAAAATCTGTTTTCCACCTGGCTTGAAATGAAAAAGGAGTTCAGTGTGGCAAACGTACGTGATGCGCTTTCGGCTTTCAACCGTAAAGTTAGTCCCAATCATAAAAAACTGTTTGATAAAATCTTCGACACACTTGAAACAGGACTGAGTAAACTTGGTGCTTCAACTGCGGAACAGAACGCTGCTGTACGCGATCTTGTTTCGTTGATCCGTGAAATTCCAACGGATGGACGACAAGATTATGATGTACTCGGATTTGTCTATGAATATCTGATTAGCAACTTCGCTGCTAATGCAGGTAAGAAAGCCGGAGAGTTTTACACTCCTCACCAAGTATCGGTGATGATGTCGGACATTATCGCTCACCATTTGCGTGATAACGAAGAGATACGCATCTACGACCCGACCAGTGGCTCAGGTTCGCTGCTTATCAATATAGGAAAGTCTGTCGCTCGACATATCAGCGACAAAAACAACATTAAGTATTATGCACAGGAGTTAAAACAAAACACCTTCAACCTGACACGTATGAACTTAATCATGCGTGGTATCTCTCCTTCAAACATCGAGTGTCGCAATGGTGATACATTGGCAATGGACTGGCCGATGTTTGACGAAAGTGACCCACAAGGAACGTATGACCCGCTCTATGTTGATGCTGTGGTCAGCAACCCTCCATACTCTCAGGAATGGGATCCTACAGACCAGGAGAATGACCCTCGATATGCCCCCTTTGGCGTGGCACCCAAGGGATGCGCCGATTATGCATTCCTTCTGCATGACCTATACCACGTCAAGCCTTCCGGCATCATGACTATTGTGCTTCCGCATGGTGTTCTCTATCGTGGAGGGTCTGAATACCAAATCAGAAAGCAGCTTGTTGAGTACAACCATATTGATGCAATTATTGGATTGCCGGAAAAAGTTTTCTATGGAACGGGCATATCTACAATTGTCATGGTACTGAAGCGTAAGACACGCGTCGATGACAAAATCCTTTTCATAGATGCTTCTGCTGGTTTTGAGAAAGATGGTAAAAACAACCGACTGCGGGCGTGCGATATTAAAAAGGTGGTCGATGCAGTAACTACTCGCACGGAAATGCCTGACTTTGCCAGACTCGTCAGTCGCGACATCATCCGCCAAAATGACTATAACCTCAACATATCCCGGTATGTGGACAGCAGCCCCAAAGCAGAGAAGTATGACATATACGCCACAATGTTCGGTGGCATCCCTGCTGTGGATCTGGCTGCTCTAAACAACTTTTGGCAGGCATTCCCATCACTCAAACAGCAATTGTTATCGGTAAACAGTGAGGGATATAGCCATATCGCCACGGATAATATTCAGCAGACAATCAGCGACAATGAAGATGTAAAGCATTTTACACAGCAGTACAATAGTGCTTTCGACAGTTTCGAATCTTTCATTGAATCGAATCTCATCGAACCCATGATGTCGCTCAATGTCCAAAAAACACAGACAACTATCAGTGACGACCTTTTCCGTCGTTTAGAGAATTTCCCTTTGGTGGACAGATACCAGGCATTCCAATTCTTCAGTTATGATTGGGATAAGATTGCCGCTGACCTTGAAATTCTACAAACGGAAGGCTTTCAGACAGTGAAGCAAATTGACCCACGCATGGTTGAGAAGAACAAGGAGGAAGTACAAGACGGATGGATGGGGCATGTGCTGCCGTTTGAATTGGTGCAGGAAATGTTGTTGCAAGACGATGTGCAGGTTATCCGTGACATGGAGATGCGCATGGAAGAACTCACCAGTCAATTCAATGAAATCATTGACTCGATGACTCCTGAGGAGAAAGACAAGCCAATACTCTCAGATGACAATTCTCACTTTGTGGCAACGGAGGTGAAGAAAGAACTGAAACGTATTCTTGCGAAAATCTCTACTCCTGAGATAGAACTGCTTCGGTCTTTCCCGTCTAAGAAAAATGAAAAAGAACAATTTATAGCAGACCACCCAGAATTGGCATGGAACGCTGTGGAGCCAGACAAGAATGGCAAATATGGTAAGACACAGGTTAATGCAATGATACGCTACTACCAAGAAAACTTTGCTTTCGACGAGGATAGTCTCGAAGCTAAAGTAAAAGTGGTAGCTGCAATGCTTGAAGAAGAGAAGAGTCTGCTTGCTGATGCTGCTCAGAAACGACGTGAACTGGTAGATAAAACGATTGCTACCATCCAATCACTTGATGATGATACCGCTATCGAACTGTTACGTTGCAAATGGGTGCGTCCGCTGTTGGCTTCGCTCCAGAGAATGCCAAGCGAAGTGATAACCACTCTTGCGGACAAGGTTCAACATTTGGTAGCGAAATATGCTACCACCTATCAGGATATTGCACAGCGTATCAGTAATGCGGAATCGCAGCTGTTTACTCTGATAGGAGAACTGGAAGGAAATAAAGCCGACAACATGGGGCTGTCTGAATTCAAGAAAACACTTAACGTAAAATAGTATGGCTGAGAAGAAACCAAATATAAGATTCAAAGGGTTTGAAGAAGAGTGGGAGGATAAACCTTTCGCTGATGCCTATAAATCTGCGGCTGAAGGTGGCACACCGTCAACCAGTGTAAAAGATTATTATGTAGGTGGTTCAATACCATTTGTGAAAATAGAAGATACCGAGCAGAAGTATATTCATGATACTGCTTCTCATATAACTGATAAAGGCATGAATAATAGTTCTGCATGGTTAATTCCGAGTAATAGTATCATTTTCACTAATGGGGCTACTATTGGAAATGTTGCAATTAATAAAGTTCCGGTTACTACAAAACAAGGTATTTTAGGAGTTATTCAAGATACTTCAAAATTTGATCTTGAGTACCTATACTATGCGTTATTAACAGATGAATTCCAAACAGAAGTTGAGAAACGTCAATCTAAGGGTACTTTTGCAACAATAATATTGCGAAATCTTGATAAAATAGACATTCCGCATACAAGCCTTCCTGAGCAACGGAAAATCGGTGAGTTTTTTAAGCAGTTGGATGAATTAATTGGAGCAAAAGAGCAAGAATTGGAGAAGCTACGTCAGATAAAGCTGGCATTGCTTGACAAGATGTTCCCAAGCGACAGTCAAGATAATATAAATGGGGGGTAAATCATTGATTTACAAGATGTTACAAAACAGCTCACAATTAGTGGTGTCCTCGTCTGCACCGAACACTCCCACTATTCGCTTCCGTGGCTTTACTGAGCCATGGGAAAACTGTAAATTGCGAAAATTGTTTGATTTCTCAACTCCGCATTATAGTCACTCTCGAGATAAGTTGACTTATGAGGAAACTGAAGTTCTCAATATACACTATGGCGATATTCTAATCCTTTTTGGTGATATTGTTGATGGAAAAGAAGACAAGATACCTTATATTATTTCCGCAAAATCTGATAATTACAAGGCTTCAAAACTTATAGATGGTGATGTCATTTTTGCTGATACTGCTGAAGACGAAACATGTGGAAAAGCAATTGAAATACAAAACATCGCTAATAAAACAATCGTTGCTGGACTTCATACGTTTGTCGGCAGACCAAAGAAGAAATTTGCGCCATATTTTTTAGGGTATTATTTTAACTCATATACGTTTCATGACCAGCTTCTGCCTTTGATGCAGGGCATAAAGGTTTTATCAATAAATAAATCTGCTTTAGAAGATACATTTATATACTATCCGACTAATAAAGAAGAGCAGCGCAAAATTGGCGACTTCTTCCGCTCGCAGGATGAAGCCATTGCCAATTCACAGCTGCAAATCAACAAATTGAAAACTATTAAGCAAGCCTGCTTATCGCAGATGTTTGCTTGAACAAAATAGAATTATTGCTTATGCCATTCAACAGAGAAGAAGATTTTGAGAACGCATTGATAGAAATGTTATCGAAAAAAGGATGGGAGAAAAATGTAATCCGCCATCCTTCTGAGAAGGATTTGCTCCAAAACTGGGCTGATATCCTCTTCGATAATAATAACACCATCGACCGCTTGAATGGGGCACGGCTGACTGAGGATGAAATGCGTCAGCTTGTTGACCAAATTTCTACTTTGCGGACACCTCAGATGCTTAACGGCTTCATTAACGGGCGTACGGTGAGTATCAGGCGTGAAAACCCTGCTGACATCTTGCACTACGGCAAGGAGATTTCTTTGAAAATCTTCGACCCTCATGAAATTGCAGCTGGACAAAGTCGTTACCAAATTGTTAAGCAACCGCATTTCAAGGCTCCCTCAAATATATTTCCTCAACGTCGGGGCGACCTCTTGCTGCTTATCAATGGTATGCCTGTGATACACATCGAACTGAAGAAGAGTGGCATCCCTGTAAGTCAAGCCTATAACCAGATAGAGAAATACTCACGGGAAGGAATCTTCTCTGGTATCTTCCAACTCATTCAGATCTTCGTGGCGATGAATCCCGAAGAGACTGTTTACTTTGCTAATCCTGGACCTGATGGGCGTTTCAATAAAGATTTTTATTTCCACTGGGCTGACTTTAACAACGTGCCACAAAATGACTGGAAGGATATTGCTACCTATCTCTTGTCGATACCAATGGCACACCAGCTTATCGGCTATTATACCATTGCAGACCGTACAGATGGCGTTCTTAAAGTGCTTCGCTCTTATCAATACTTTGCAGTACGGGCTATCTATGACAAGGTTACGAAACGGCAAGATTGGAAAAGCACCGACCATCAATTAGGGGGGTATATATGGCATACAACTGGTTCTGGTAAAACCATGTCGAGTTTTAAGGCTGCTCAGTTGATTGCTGACAGCGGAAAAGCGGACAAAGTGATTTTCGTCATCGACCGTATAGAACTCGGCACGCAGTCTGCACGCGAATACCGTAATTTCTCTGCTGAGGATGAAGCGATCCAGGAAACTGAAAATACAGATGCACTTGTTGGAAAAATGAAGTCCCCAGACGTTGCAGATACGTTGATAGTTTCTTCTATCCAAAAGCTTGGCATTATGGCGGAAGAGGGCAACATACGGCCTGTGGACTTGAAGAAAATCAATCAGAAACGTATCGTGTTCATTGTGGATGAATGTCACCGCTCTACGTTTGGTGAGACATTCCAACAAATCAAAGCAACATTCCCAACAGCAATGTTCTTTGGATTTACTGGTACACCCATTCAGGATGAAAACCAACGCCATCAAAGTACCACCACTGATATTTTTGGCGATGAACTGCATCGATACAGTATCGCTGATGGAATACGTGACGGCAATGTTTTGGGCTTTGACCCTTACAAAGTGATGACTTATAAGGACAAAGAACTCCGCCAGAAGGTGGCTCTCGATTATGTTGATGCTTCAAGTGTGGAAGAGGTGATGAACGACCCAGAAAAGGAACGTGTATTCAACAAAGTCTTGGCTATGCCTATGGCAGGACATCGAAAAGACGATGGATCCTGGGAGCCTGGCATCGAAGATTTGTTACCAAAAACGCAGTACCTTACTGAGGAACACATGAATGCGGTGGTAGATGACATCGTGGATGGCTGGCTTGTGTTGAGCAAGAATCATAAGTTTCATGCTATATTTACTGTGCCAAGCATACCACAAGCAATCAAATATTATCGTATCTTCAAAGAGAAAGCACCACAGCTAAAAGTAACGGCTCTCTTTGACCCCTCACTGCCTAACGACAACCCCGACAAGACCATCTTCAAGGAGAATGCTCTTGCGGAAATTATTACAGACTATAAAGACATGTTTGGACAAAGTTATACAATTGCCGAACATGCTAAATTCAAAAAAGACCTCTCAAACCGTCTTGCTCATAAGAAGCCATACATCGGACTGGAACAACCTGCACAACGCGATAAGCGGCTTGACCTGCTTATTGTCGTTTCACAAATGCTGACTGGTTTTGACTCTAAATGGGTGAATACGCTTTATATTGACAAAGTAATGTACTATGAAGAGTTGATACAAGCTTTTTCACGTACCAACCGCCTTTATAGCCATGATGAAAAACCCTTCGGTGTCATCAAGTATTATAGCTATCCGCATACGATGGAATATAACATTCAGGAGGCCGTTAAGCTATATTCCGGGAACAAACCACTTGGCTTGTTCGTAAGTAAACTGGATGTCAACCTTTCTGGTATGAATCAGAAGTTTCGTGAGATAGAGCAGCTTTTTGTTTCTGCCCACATAGAGAACTTCAACAAATTGCCAGATGCGACTGCATTGCGAGGACGCTTTGCTGTTCTCTTCAGAGAATACAATGTGTATCTTGATGCAGCAAAGGTGCAAGGTTTTAATTGGAAGAAATTGACCTATCGCTGCCCGAATGGTGAAGAGATAACGGTAAATCACGATGAAATCACCTACAATACCCTTGTGCAACGATACAAAGAGTTGTTCAATTCTACTGGTGGCAATGGAGGTGGACAGCCTGGTGAGGATTTACCTTATGACCTCGACCCACATCTTTCCGAAATTGACACGGGCAAGATAGATGCCGACTACATGAATCATAATTTCGAACGGTACATCAAAGCCCTTGAACAGCCAAATGTTTCAAAGGAAGAGTTGAATGCTATACTTAATGACTTGTCGGCATCGTTTGCTTCACTCCCTCAGGAAGAACAAGCCTTTGCCGAAATATTCCTTCATGATGTGCAAAGTGCCAACATCACATTAGAGCCTGGTAAGACATTCCGCGACTACATCACAGACTATATGACGACAGAAAAAGATCGTCAAGTAGATTGCCTTGTTCACACATTTGGACTTGATCGACAGTTGCTGAGACAAATGCTTAATCTTAGTATTACAGAACAAAACATAAATGAATTCAATCGTTTCACTCGCTTAAAAGAATCTGTAGATAAGACCAAAGCTAAAGCCTATTTCGAATCTAAGTATGGTCAAACCATTAGTCTCCTAAAAGTTAATATCGAAATCAACAATCTGTTGAAACGCTTCATATTAGAAGGTGTATATGACGTAGACACAGATGTATTTAATCCTTCTACTAAGGTGATACAGATGTATCCACAAATTGGTGAAGAAGGTGATATGATGATGGCTGCGGAAGATATCTTCATTTATGGTAGCATTCCTGTAGACCTGCCCTATACAAATCGTAAAGAGTTGGCCAATGGCAATCTGGATTTGGTTCTGATGTACGCTATCGGTAGTAATGCTCGCCAGAAAACGGAGGCAGCTGGAAAGATTGCATTGGGCATAAAAGAAGGTATATTGAAAGATGAACAGATGGCTGCATACAAGAGCATCAAATACTTGATGTTCCATTACTGGAGCAATCCAAAAGCTTATCTGTTGATCAAAGAACCAGAATTGGTTGGCAAGGATGAAGTTCCTTCTGAATACTTGATTAGAATGGAGAAGGATGCCGTAAAATATCTTTTATTGGATTACGATCCTCAACAATCTGTTGATTTAGGAAATGTAAATATCTTAAAGACTCAAAGAAGGGGAGAAATCAGGTATCTACCTTTTGTGACAACCTTAGAAAGTATAATTGATGAATAGAATAGTTCTCATAGGAAACGGATTTGACTTGGCTCATGGTCTCAAAACCAGATATGAAGATTTCATTAATTGGTATTGTGACTTAAGGGTTTATGGATTTGTTGGCAATTTGTCAGATATCTCAAGTGACATTCTATGCTCTTTCCAAGACTTACGACATCAAGTGTGGAATGTCAACGCGCATACAAATGGGTTCAACTTGAATCATGCAAAGGGGAAAGACATTGTTGACTATCTAATAAATAATAAGGAGTCTTTTAAAACAACTATGTCGCCATTCTTTGAAAATATCTATAAAAGCATCGAAACAAAAGGTTGGGTGGACATAGAAAATGAATATTACTATTTACTTAAGAAGTATGCAATAGAAGAATTTGAAAAAGACAATTTGCATGAACTAAACCTTCAATTGCAATATTTGCAATCGCGTTTGACGGAATACTTAATGAGGTGCCAACAGGGGATAAGCGTCAAAAGAGAAATTTGGGAAAAGATTTATTCTCCTATTAGAATGTCGGATATTTCTATTGCAGAACAAACCAACACATATGAGCATATCCAGAAGTGGTGGTTAACACAAAACGAAAATGTATTGCAGGAAAAGGCTAATAGATATAAAGACGAAACCCTTATAGAGGGAGTAAAATCTTACAAATTCAATCTGGAGCATAATGTATATAATATGGAATATCCCCGATTGTTTATGCTTCCAGATGTCATAATGCTGCTGAATTTCAATTACACCAATACAGCAGATATGTATTCGAACAATATGGTGTCGTTTGTCAATCATATTCATGGATTATTAGAAAAACCAGAAAGTATGATTTTTGGCTATGGGGACGAATTGGATGACAATTTCAAGAAACTTCTTGACTCTAATGAGAATGAGTGCCTGCGTAATATAAAGTCAATAAAGTATCAAGAATCTGATAACTACCGGAATGTTTTGTCGTTCATTGAATCAGCACCATTCCAAGTATGCATTATGGGACATTCTTGTGGCAACTCAGACAGGACTCTGCTTAATACACTTTTTGAGCATAAGAATTGTATTTCGATCAAACCATACTACTATATAAAGGAAAATGGCACGGACAATTATCTAGATATAATACAAAATATCAGTCGAAATTTTACTGATATGAAATTGATGAGAGATAGAGTTGTCAACAAAACATATTGTGAACCACTTGCTTAGATTTTGGTAAGTAATAGATAATAGAAACTTAACGTTATAAGAATATATGAGAAAAATTGAAGAACAGTATAAATTGTTAGAAGAACTTTTGGTATTGGCTCAATATCGGAAGAATGCTGGCGAGACGGAATGGTTGGAATTTAAAACCAATATAGGTGAGTCACGTTGCAGCATCACATACGATGGCGTTGGGAACTATATCTCTGGTTTGTCGAATTCGGCCTGTCTGAAATACAAGTCGCATGGTTATCTGGTGCTGGGAGTGGAGGATGCAACATGGAAGGTGGTAGGTACTAATCTGCAGATGCCTACAGCTAAATATGGTAATCAGGACTACGAACTGTGGTTGAGAAGGAACTGTTTGCCAATGGTGCCGTTTGAAATAGAGGAGTTTGACTATGAAGGCAAGCATATCGTTATTTTTGAGATTCATGCTGCCGTGGGCGAACCGGTGAACTTTAAAGGAGCTGCATACGTTCGCGTGGGAAGTAATCTAACCAAGCTCAAAGACTTTCCTGATTTTGTCCGTCGGATATACAATTCACAGAAGGACTGGAGTGCAGAAATCATTGAGGATGCCACGATGGAGGACCTCGATCCAAAGGCCATTGAGAAGGCTCGTGAACTATATGGCAAGAAGCATGAGAATGACGAATTGTCGAAAGAGATGATGTTGTGGGATGACGTAACGTTCCTTAACAAGGCTAAGATTACGCTGAGGGGCAAGATAACAAATACAGCTATCCTGCTGTTAGGGCGTTCAGAGAGTGAGTATCTGATTTCTCCAGCAGTAGCAAGAATAAGGTGGATATACAAGGACTCGACGGGAAACGAGCGTGATTTCGCAATTGAGACTTGTCCGTTCGTTCTGGCAGCTGAGGCTGTTCACAAAAAGATCCGCAACTTCAAATACCGCTATATGAATCCGACGTTGCTATCGCTTGTACCTGACGAACTTGACACGTATGACCCTTTCATCATACGTGAAGCGCTGAATAATGCCATCGCTCATCAGGATTATGGATTACATGGAATGATAAACGTAGTGGAGGAGGAAGACAGACTTATATTCAGTAACGTGGGTAACTTTATTCCCAACAGTATCAGGAGTGTGCTTGAGAACAATGCACCTGAAGAGCAGTACAGGAATAAGATGCTAGCTAATGCTATGGTAGAATTAGGATTGGTTGATACTATAGGCAGTGGCATTAGACGTATGTTTAACAAGCAGCGCGATAGGCTGTTCCCCATGCCCGATTATGATTTTAGCGATGATAGGGTGAAGGTGACCATCGTAGGAAAGGTGATGGACTTGGACTATGCCATGCTACTGACAAGAGACAAGACGCTGAATCTGCTTGATATAGAGATGCTTAGCAGATTGCAGATGAATCGTCAGTTGAGTGATAACGAGATAGCATACCTGAGAAAACGCAAGTTGGTGGAGGGTAGGAAGAATGCACTCTTTTTTGCCAAGAGTGTAGCCAGGGCTACAGGTCAGAAGGCGGAATATACTCGCAAAAAGGGCTTTGATGACGATTACTACAAGGACCTTATCATCAAGTCGTTGGAACAACATGTAAGCATGAGTCGTCCAGACATAAATAACTTGCTTCTAACGAAATTGCCTGAGGCTTTGACGGATAATCAAAAAATAACAAAAATTGGTCATTTGCTTACAGCGTTGAGAAAAGCAAACAAAATAGAAGTAGGAGAAAAAAAGGAATGGCGGCTCAAAAAGTTCTCTCAAAATTGAGTGAACATTGAGAGATGTGTGAGAGAAATGTGAGAGAAGTAGTCTGTCAATGGCAGCTTTGTCGTGGTGACATATATAAGACCGACAAAGGATGTTACTCAAAGTGTCACTGAAGATGTCACCAAAGATGTCACCAAACAGCTATCTGAGAGACAAAGAATTATTCTGCAACTAATAGAAGATGATGCTTTTGTAACAACAAATGAAATGTCACAAAAGACGGGTGTCACGGCAAGAACCATCAAGCGAGACTTAGAGTATCTCCAAGAAAAAAATCCTAATTCGAGAAAGTGGCCGTAAAGAAGGTCGTTGGGTGAAATTGAATAAACAAAGCAATTGAAGCAGAAATATGAAAGGACATCTTTACATCAGATAAAAACGTCTTACTCGTATTACTGATATTACTGAATAATATGCCAAAAAATGGTTTGCGAACAAAAATAATGGGATTTGCGAACAAAATGAGAGAATCTATTATTGCAGAAAGATTATATTGGTGTTCGCGAAATGCAATTTTGTTCGCAAATTGTTCGCAAAACAAAGAAAAAGGAGCTACATTTTTGGTGTAACTCCTTGATTTTCAATGTGGACCAGCCAGGGCTTGAACCTGGGACCTCCAGATTATGAGTCTGTTGCTCTAACCAACTGAGCTACAAGTCCGAAATTTTGCAATGAATTGGACGTTTAATGATGCCTGTTTTCAAATGCGTGTGCAAAGATATATACTTTTATTGGAATAAAAAACATCTTTCGAGTTAAAAAATAATAAATCGCAGTATTTTGTGCGATTTTGGTTGAGTATGCGATGGTGGTTTTGTTGTGTTAATTGTTGAATATTGCAGTTAAAAAGTAAATACCTTTTTGCTCAATATTATATTTTTTCATATTTTTGCAGGGTGTATAAAAGTTTTTTATAGATGAAAATATTTGTAAGGATATTTGCTTTTATTGTTTTTCTTGGTGTGCAAATCGGTGCGAGTGCGCACAGTTGGACATTGCAGGAGTGTATAGATTATGCCATGAAACACAATATCAGTATCCGCAAGACACAGTTGAACAGGCTTTCTGCTTATGAGGATTACATGCAGAGTCGTTCTGCGTTGCTGCCGTCTCTGAGTGCGTCAACGTCGCACAATGGTACTTTCCGTCCTTTCCCTGAGAGTTCTTCCGGCATTGTGAGCAATGGTTATGTGCAGTCGGGGGTGGACAAGTTCTATTATAATGGTTCGTATGGCGTTACGGGCAGTTGGACTGTGTGGGACGGCAACCGCAACATAAACCAGCGGAAGCTTAGTGAGAAAGCCTATATGCAGGCTGAGCTTGACTCTGCCGTTGCAGCTAACAGCATACAGGAGCAGATAGTCCAGCTTTATGTTCAGATTCTTTATTCTTCTGAGGCTATAAGCGTGCATGAGTCTAATCTTGAGACTTCGAGGAAGAACGAGGAGCGCGGACAGCAGTTTGTTGAAGTAGGCAAGATGAGCCGTGCCGACCTTTCTCAGCTTGTGGCTCAGCGTGCGCAAGACGAGTACGACCTTGTTGAGGCTCAGAGCAATCTGCGCAACTATAAGCGCCAGCTGAAGCAGTTGTTGCAGATTTGCGACGACAGTGAGTTTGACGTGTCAGTGCCTTCTGCGACCGACGAGATGGCGTTGCAGGAATTGCCTCTCTTGCAGTCTGTCTATGCTGAGGCTTACGAGCATCGTCCGGAGATTAAGAATGCGCTTGTAGGTATCGACATGAGCAATCTTTCCATTGCTATGGCTAAGGCTCAGCGTTTGCCTACCGTGTCGCTCAATGCGAGTGCCATCACGAATACGTCGTCGCTGGCTGAAAGGTCGTGGGGCACGCAGATAAAGAATAATTTTAATCTTGGTGCCGGCTTCACGGTAAACATTCCTATACTTGACAACCGTTCTGCCAGGACGGCTATAAACAAGGCAAACATACAGCGTGAGAGCTATGTGCTGGAGCTTGAGGACAAGGCGACGGAGCTGTACAGCACGATAGAGAACTACTGGATTCAGGCTTCTATCAACCAGAACAAGTTTCGTGCGGCTCAGGTGGCGAGCCAGAGCCAGCAGGAGAGTTACGAGCTGCTGAGCGAGCAGTTCAGGCTCGGGCTGAAAAACATTGTAGAACTGATGAGCGGCAAGGACAATCTCATTGCTGCCAAGCAGAACGAACTGCAGAGCAAATATCTTACCATATTATATATTAATATGTTGCAGTTCTATCGCGACGGACATTTCGTAAATCAATAAGGAAACAAAGTAAAAACATATACAGGATGAAAAACAAGAAACTCATAATCGCCATTGCCTCTCTGGCAGTCCTGGCATTGCTGTTTTTCTTCATAAAGGGCAAGAAGAAAGACAAGGAAGTTGTCTTTGAGTATGCCAAGGTGGAGAAGTCAAACATTCAGAACAGCATCACAGCCACTGGCACGATAGAGCCGGTAACGTCGGTAACTGTCGGTACTCAGGTGTCGGGCATCGTCAGCCGTCTCTATGTAGACTACAACAGTGTCGTGCGCAAGGGTCAGGTCATTGCCGAGCTCGACAAGACAAACCTCATGAGCGAGCTCAATACGGCGCGTGCCAACCTCAGCAGTGCCGAGAGTTCGCTCAGCTATCAGCGTTCAAACTATGAGCGCTATCGCACGCTGTATAACAAGGGGCTTATCAGTGCCGACGACTTTGAGAATGCTCGCCTTACCTATCAGCAGGCAACTCAGCAGGTCAGCCAGGCACGCGAGAATGTCCGCCGTGCGCAGACAAACCTCAGCTATGCCACAATCACGTCGCCTATCGACGGTGTGGTGTTGTCGAAGTCAGTGGAGGAAGGACAGACTGTGGCTGCATCGTTCAATACTCCCGAACTGTTTACTATCGCCCAAGACCTGACGAACATGCAGGTGGTGGCTAATGTCGACGAGGCAGACATTGGCGACATAAAGCCGGGCGAGCGAGTTACGTTCACGGTAGATGCCTATCCTAACGATACGTTCACGGGTGCTGTCAAGCAGGTGCGTCAGGAAGCCAAGACGACAAACAATGTCGTTACCTACGAGGTTATCATCAGTGCTCCCAACGGCGACCTGAAACTGAAGCCGGGACTGACAGCCAATGTTACCATCTACACCCACGAACTGTCCAACGTTCTCAGCGTTCCGTCAAAAGCGCTGCGCTACACGCCTACTCAGGAAACGATAGGCAAGCACAAGATCAAGGACTGCAAGGGAAAGAACAAGGTTTGGACTCTGGAGGGCAACGTTCTGACAGCTCACAGTGTCAACGTAGGCATGTCTGACGGCACGCACACGCAGATTGTCAGTGGAATAAACGAGGGGCAGGGCATTGTCATCGGTGTGAAGGAAGACTCTGAAGACGACTCTTCGGAGCAGACTGCACGCAGTCCGTTTGCGCCTGGTCCGCCAAACAAGAACAAGAAGAAATAGGCAGTAGCTGCACTAACGGTATGCCTGACATTTACACATATAACTCAAAGTGCTTGTAGTAGACGATGGAAGATAAGAATGTAGTTATAGAACTCGACAACGTTAAGCGCGACTTTGTTGTCGGCGACGAGACGGTGCATGCCCTTCGCGGTGTGTCGTTCAAGATTTTCGAGGGCGAGTTTGTTACCATCATGGGCAAGTCGGGTTCCGGCAAGTCGACGCTTCTCAACCAGCTGGGCTGTCTCGACACTCCCACCAGTGGCGAGTACTATCTCGACGGTGTTTCCGTGCGCACGATGTCGCGCTCGCAGAGGGCGGTATTGCGCAACAGGAAGATTGGTTTCATATTCCAAAACTACAATCTTCTGCCTAAGACGACGAGTGTAGAGAATGTGGAGCTGCCGCTCATGTACAACACGTCGGTCAGTGCCAGCGAGCGCCGCGAGCGTGCCATCAATGCGCTGACGTCGGTTGGACTGGGCGAAAGGCTTTACCATAAGTCTAACCAGATGTCTGGCGGACAGATGCAGCGCGTAGCCATTGCGCGTGCGCTTGTAAACAATCCGGCTGTAATTCTGGCTGACGAAGCCACCGGTAACCTCGACACGCGCACGTCGTTCGAGATACTCGTGCTGTTTCAGAAGCTGCATGCAGAGGGGCGCACGATAATATTCGTTACCCACAATCCCGAGATAGCCCACTATTCCTCGCGCAACATCATGCTGCGCGACGGGCGCGTCATCAGCGACGAGCACAACACCAATATTCTCTCGGCAGCCGATGGATTGGCTGCGCTTCCGAAAACTGATGATGACTAACGGCATAAACACACAACAACCATGAATTATTCCAATCTGCTGAAAATTGCTTTGCGTGCCATCTCGGCTAACAAGATGCGGTCGTTTCTCACGGCTCTCGGCATTATCATCGGCATTGCGTCGGTCATTACGATGCTTGCCGTCGGTCAGGGCACGAAGCGCAGCATACAGTCGAGCATCTCGGAGATGGGCTCGAACATGATAATGATCAGTCCGGGTGCCGACATGCGTGGCGGCGTGCGTCAGGATGCGTCGGCTATGGAAACGCTGAAGATGGACGACTACGAAGCCATACGCAATGAATGCAATTACATAAAGGGCGTAAGTCCGACCGTAACGAGCAGCGGCCAGTGGATATATGGCAACAACAACACGCCGTCTACCATCTACGGAGTCAGTCAGGACTATCTCGACATACGCCAGCTGAGCGTGCAGGAGGGCGAAATGTTCTCCGACGGCGACATCAAGACGAGTGCCAAAGTGTGTATTCTCGGGCAGACGGTCGTCGACAACCTGTTTCCCGACGGCAGCGACCCGCTGGGCAAGGTGGTGCGTTTCAACAGCATTCCGTTCCGAGTGGTGGGCGTGCTGAAGAAGAAAGGCTACAACAGCATGGGCATGGACCAGGACGACTTGGTGCTGGCGCCTTATACTACCGTCATGAAGCGCATCCTCGCGCAGACATATCTCGGCGGTATCGTTTGCTCTGCCGTTACCGAAGGCGTTACCGACAAGGCTACCGAAGAGATAACCGAGATATTGCGTCGCATGCACAAGCTGAAGGACGGCACCGATGAGACTGAGGGCGACGAAGACGACTTCAACATACGGTCGCAGGAGGAGCTGTCGTCGATGATGAATTCCACTACCACCATGCTCACCGTGCTGCTGGGCTGCGTTGCTGGCATATCGCTAATCGTGGGCGGCATCGGCATCATGAACATCATGTATGTCAGCGTTACGGAGCGCACGCGTGAGATTGGACTGCGCATGAGCGTGGGAGCGCGGGGCGTAGACATACTCTCGCAGTTTCTCATCGAGGCTATACTGCTGAGCGTAACGGGCGGCATCATCGGCGTGCTGCTGGGTGTCGGCATTTCCTACAGCATCAAGTTGCTTGCCAACTGGCCTATATACATACAGATGTGGAGCATCGTGCTGAGTTTCGCCGTATGTACGTTCACGGGTATTTTCTTCGGATGGTACCCTGCAAAGAAGGCGGCTCACCTCGACCCGATAGAGGCTATAAGATATGAGTAATTGGAAACCAAACATACAGACGATATGAAAAATGCGATATACTACGTCCTGCTGTTCATAGCAGTGCAGTTTTTCACCTATTATCCTACAGTCATCCTGTGGCTCTGGGCTGAGGACATGCCTATAGGGCGTGCAGCCCTGTCGACGCTGCAGGGCAACACCGTTGTCAGCACGTCTATGGTAATCGTGTCGCAGATAGTGTTCAGCATCCTGCTGCTCATACTGTTTCTGTGGCGCAAGTACAGTGTCGTGTCGCCGGCATGGATGCGCACGCGACAGTGGACGGTATTGCTGTGGAGCGGCATAGTGGGCATAGGCACCATCATACCTTCGCAGGGCATGCAGGAACTGCTGCCCGAGCTGCCTGACATGCTGCAGCAGACGATGACGGGCGTGCTGCGGTCGCCTTATGGCTACATAGCCGTCTGCATCCTCGCACCGTTTGTCGAGGAGCTCGTCTTTCGCGGTGCCGTGCTGCGGTCGCTGCTCGGCAGCATGAAGCCCGTGTGGGCTGTGGCGCTGTCGGCATTGTTTTTCGCCCTCGTGCACGGCAATCCGGCGCAGATGCCGCATGCGTTTATCATCGGCTTGCTGCTCGGATGGATGTACTGGCGCACGGGAAGCATACTGCCTGGAATAGCCCTCCACTGGGTGAACAACAGCGTTGCCTACGTCGTAGTGCGACTGATGCCGCAGTACACTGATGCCCATCTCATCGACATCTTTGGCAGCAGTCAGCGCGTGGCAATGGCAATAGCATTCTCGCTGATGATTCTTCTGCCGGCACTCTATCAGTTGCACAGCAACATGAAGCGTGCATAGTCAGTCGACATGCTGCGTTTGGCATGTCGGAGAGTGTTTTCCGGACTGGAGAAAGTATAATCAATTTTGGCTTGTTTACTGTCGCGAGAATGCCCGCGAAAGTCGTTTCTGAAATTGCAGGGGCAAAATATGCCCAAAATTCTCACTGGTTTGTAATTGTCTGAGCGTCAAAATGTTAGCACGAAACATAAACCTTTCGCGCAGGAAACGTATATGTTAAAATTGTCAAAGAGCATGTTTGAGATTGTCAAACACACTGTTTGAGGATGCCAGACATAGTGTTTGAGGGTCTCGGGCACTGTGTTTTGCAGGGCAAAAATGGCGAAATGGGTGCGTCAAAGAGGGTCTTTGACATTTTTAACAGTTGTCGCCGACCTTGAAATTAACACATTTATACAGTTTCAGCGGCTGTAAAATTTCTATTTGGAGAGTTTTTCCCTGTCAAAATTTTTCATCATTTTCCGGCTCGAAAGAATAATCCGATGAGTTTGGCACGGTTTTTGTAGGGAGATGATTCCAACGGGAACGCTAACGGGAACCTTAACCTTAACGCTAACGGGAACGAGAACGCTAACGGGAACTTTAACCTTAACCTATACGTTTACGGGAACGCTGACTTATTTCCGCTTCAGTAGTGGGTTGTATATATAGCGGCTGATGACGTAGGTGCTGATGGTGGTCAGGTCTACGACGAAGACGTAAGCCAGCAAGATGCTGAAGTAGTTGCCGTTGTAGTGCAGTCCTATTCTGCGGAAGATGTAGGTAACGATAAACGGAATGGCGCCGCAGAGGAAGTAGACTATCAGCGAGTTTTGCCCAATGAATGTTACCAGTTGCAGGCAGAAGCGGCGACTGATGTTCACGAGCAGCAGCGCCGAGACAATCATGTCGGCAGCAAACAGCAGATAGTTGCTTACCGTTACGGGCGCAATGCACAGCGAACAGCCTGCTGACAGTGCTGCGTATTTCAGCGCAATGACGGCAGCCAGCATGGCAATCAGTGCTGCCGTTGTGTTGAGCCACTGCAGGCGAGGCTCATACAGCCGGTAGAAATGTCCCAGAATGATAAACGGTACGAGCAGCAGAGCCTCCTCCCACTTCCAGAAATCGGGTATGCGGCAGGCAACGGCAGTGCCGTCGTTGTGGCAGACAGCCGTAAAGACGATGCACAGCAGGGCTGTAACAGCGAGGAGCACCTTGTTCTGACGTGTCAGCACAAAGGCTGTGGCGGTGAAAATCTCGGCAATGATGAGCGCCGAGACATACCACGATGCCTGTCCCGTCAGCACGTGGAGCAGCAGCTCGCCAACGGTGTACCCGCTGCTGTGCATGAGCGACTTGCCCAGTGCCAGCACTGTGCAGAAAGCAAAGTATGGGACGATGAGCGAGCGGACTATGCCCGTGAGCTTCTTGCGGTAGCCGAAGGGCTGCTGCGGATTGGCAAAGAGATATCCGCTGACAAAGGCAAAGGCAGTCAGCATGTTGGCTACATAGAAGTTGTAGTTGATGATTTCGGTGTCAGCATAATACACTTCCGTGTGAAAAAGCAGTATGGCAAGCATCGCGATGCCACGCAGCGTGTCGACCCAGTTAATCCTGTTCATTTCGATATTAGTTTTTACGGTTTGTCAATTTCATTTCATTTGTTTTCTGAAGGCTGCCTGTCGCTGCGGCAGCGAGCATGAAGAGGAACGGCATGAGCGGTGCCTTAAATCGCGGCTCGCCATGCACGGCAATGACAATGGCAAGCGCTCCGCCAGCCACGATGAACAACGGCAGGAACAAGTCTGCCCACCGGCGGCGACGGCACAGGCGTATGATGCCGACGGCAGCAAGCACGAGCAGTACGAAATAGCACGCCATAGCAGCCAGAGCGAGCATCTGGATGCCCGAGAGCGACGATATCTGCGTGAGTATCGACCTGTAGGGCAGCGTTATGTTGTTGTCGGCAGCATTGCTTTTGTCAGCCTTGAAAGCCACGACGTTGTCGATGTCGTTGTACATAAGCCATGCCATGCGTTCGGGAATCTTCTTCATGTAGTCGGCAGGATGAGCCTTCAGCCACGCCAGGCTGCGCTCGCGCCAGATGCTGTCGCACTCGAAACAGGTCTTCGACGCCATGTCCTCGATGTATCGCGGCGTGCCTTTCGGAAACATCTCGCTGTCGTAGTGAGGCTCCGAAGAAGTCTCGTAGATGGCTTCCGACATGTTAAACCACAGTGTTTCCGACTGATATACGAAATATCCTGTGCGCATGTAGCACGACGTACCGATGGCAACGACCGCCAGCAGATAGCCTGCCAGCATGGGCAGCATGCGGCGGACAAAGTCTTGGCGACGGAAGATGATGTAGTAGAGAAACAGCGAGCCGGCATAGACCATTGCCACCGGACGGAACCAGTTGGCTACAGCCATGATGATGCCGGCAAGGAAAACAACTGCCAGCGAGTGCGTGCGTAGAACGAGAAAAATAGCCAGCAAGCCCAGACATACCATAGGTATCTCGGAGAGAAGCATGGTGCTCTGACCCCAGTTGTTGGGATAGAGCATATAGAGGAGTGCCGCGCAGACGCCTGCCGCTGCCCCGAAGAAGTGCCTGCCAATGTGTCCGACAAGCCAAAGGGTAGCCGCCTTCATGATGCACATGAGCCACAGCACGGGCACAACGCTGCCGAAGAGCCACAGACTGAGGGCAATGAGGTTTATCTGTCCTATGTTCCAGATAAACGGCTGCCCTGCAATCACTTCCATGCAGGGGTATGGCTGATGTGCCGCAAGGCATGTGCGGGCAAGTTGGATATATCCCTCGGTATCGTTCTGCGGCGTATATCCGAACACCAGCAGAACAACTACGAGCAGCAGAAAGAAAGATATCGCAATGATGTTTAATATCTTTCTGAAGTTAGTCTCAACAAATTGCGACTGTAACAGACTTATCTTACTATCGCTATCTTGCATACTGTACCTTTCTCGCCGGTAGAGGTAGCCGTCTGAACCATATATATTCCCGATGCCACCTTCCTGCCCTTAGTGTCGCAACCGTCCCATGTGAACGAGCCTCCGTTGCTTCGTCCCTGCGCCACAAGCACGCCGTTGGACGTAACAATCTTGACGTCGGCATCGTAGGTCAGACCCGTAACGGTGATAAGTCCTGTATAGTCTGGACTTACAGGGTTTGGGTAGGCATATACGTTGTCGGTCGTCATCTCGTCAGAAGGACTGGTTGCATTGCTCATGAACGAGCACAGACCCCTGTCGGTGCCGAAGAACACTTCGCCGGTTTCGTCGTTTATGGCTATCGACTCTATGTTGTTTGACAGCAGCTTGCTGTTTTCGGGCATGAAATGGTATATCTGCGACATATTGTCGGCACTGATAAGATACACTCCGTTCTCGGTCGTGCCAACCCATTTGCGACCTCCGCCGTCGATAGCGATGCACGACGTACTCACTCCGTCAAGCAGATAGTCGGCAAGGTTGGTGCCGTCGTTGCGCGGAACCTTTACCTGCTGCAGCACAGCGTTGGAGCCGTCGGCGATGTTTTCCTTCTGCAACAGCAGCGGCGCAACGTTGGTTGATATCCACATGTTGCCCTCGTAGTCTTCCGTTATGTGGTTGACGGAGTTGGCATTTACCTGTATTCCGTCTTCGTTGATGAACGATGTATAGCTGTTTACACCACCAGTCTTGGTGTCGTAGGCATAGAACGATGTCTTTTCCCAGTGTGCATTAGTAAACCACAGCAAGCCGCGCGAGTCGAACATAAGCGACTTCATGGCTGACAGCGAACGCTCTCCGTTCATAAATTCAGCCTTGCTGACCGTGCTCCACTGTCCGTCTTTGCCCAGACATGCTAACGATGTTGACTTTGCCTGACTGTTGGCTACCCACAGATTGCCACTGTCGTCGAACGCCATTCCTTCCACAAGCACATAGTTCTTGCTGTTGTTCGACGTGGCACTTTGCAGCGGACTGTTGTCAATGTTGTAGTGCTTGACAAACTTTGTGTCGTTAAACTCATATAGTCCGGTCTGTCCTCCGACGAATATATGGTTTGGATTTCCAGGCTCATTGGCAATGACCAGAGCGTCAACATACCTGTGTCCTGTTGTCGCCTGCAGGTCTTCCTCCAGCAGTCGCCATTCCCCGTTTTCGTAGATTTGTGCCGCCGGCTTCCTGTTCAGTTCCGACAGTGCACCGTAACCACCGCCGCATGTATAGAGCCTGCCCTCGTTGTAGACCATGTAGCCATAGTAGTTGTATGCCGGACCGTCGGGCTTGACAGCCGTAACGGTAGTAACCTTGTTGCCGTCGACAAGCTTGTAAGCCGTCAGCGAGTTGTTTTCGTCGGCTGTCCAGAAGCATTTGTTGGTATCGTCGGCAACCAGCCGCATGTTCTCATCGTTAGCCTTGTATTCGCCAACGCGTTTCCATACGCTTTTGTCAAGCAGGTTGTCAGACAGCCGCGCACAGTAAAGACCTTTCTCCTTCGATGCTGCGTAGATGTTGTTCCTGTCTATATAGCTGTGGTCTACGCTAAATCCGAGCATGTAGGTGTTGGCAACTTCGGCATCGCGCATGTTGATTTTCATTATTCCGAAGCCCGTTGCACAGTATGCATCGGTGCCGTTTATATAGATGTGGTTGATGGTTTTATCCTCCGTCATCGACTTCTTGTAGAGATTTGAAATGTTTATCACGTTCCCGTCGAGGTCTATCAGGTCGATGTTCTGGTTCTCGTAGGCTATCAGCAGGCGCTTGGTCTGTGGCGAAAACCTTATGTGTGCGATGTTGCAGTCGTTCAGAACATTCATCTTGTCGTAGGTCTCGACACTCTGGTCGGCAACGTTGTAGGAGAACAAACCTTTCGAACTGAGCACAAATACCTTCTTTCCGGCAGGCTGAATCTCAGTAATATCGTTGTACGCCCAGTAACATTGCCATGTGCCTACACCCTGTGCCGCAGCACCGTTGCCTGCAATTTGGCTGCCGCCGGCAAGCATCGCGATGAGAAGGCAGAGTGCAAGCAGATTGCTTTTAATAAAGTCTGCAAGTTTCTGCATTGCCCTTGCGCGGTGCGAAATGGTATTTTTTATGCCTGCACCGAGCTCTGCGAAGGTCTTGTCGTAGCCGTCTGGCTGGAATATTGGGTCGTAGCCGAAGCCTTCCGTGCCGTGTTTCTCGTTGGTAATATTGCCGTCTACGATACCCTCGAAGGCATATTTATTATATTTCTCGCCCTCTTTTCCAGTATCGCCGTTGTCCACCAGCAGAGCTATCGACGTTCTGAAACGAGCCTTTCGGTTGTCTTTGCCGGCAAGTTTCGCCAGCAGTTTCCTCATGTTTGCCTCACTGTCGTGGTCGCTGTTGTCGTCATATCTGGCGCTTCTCACGCCTGGTTCGCCGCCCAGCGCATCCACTTCCAGTCCTGTATCGTCGGCAACGACAGGCGTATTGGTGCCTTTCAGGAAGTGTTCCCATACGTAGTTGGCTTTCTGCAAGGCGTTGCCTTCGAGCGTGTTGGACGTTTCGGGCAGCTCATCGTGGCAGTTTATGTCGGCAAGCGACACCACCTCGAAGTCGTTTCCGAGTATCTTGCGTGCCTCGTCGAGCTTGTGGCTGTTGTTGGTTGCAAAGACAATCTTCATATTATGCTGTGTTCTATGTTTCAAACTGTTTGTTTTTTTTTAGCCGGTTCCATTTTCTTGGCTTTCACTTTCATCTCGTCGAAGCCCTTGCCATATACTCCTATGACAGAACTTTGCGATACGAAAGCGTCTGGATCGACCATTTTTATCAGTCGGAAGATGGATATAGACTCGCGTTTGCGGGCTACCAGACAGATGACTTTCATCTCCTGCTTGGAGTACCATCCGTGTGCGTCGAGCAGCGTTACGCCGTGATACATCTCTGTTGCGAGTATATGAGCCAGTTCGTCGTATTTCTTGGAGAATATAAGAAACTGTACCGACTCTCGGCGTGCATTCATAACGTAGTCGAGCATGATGTTCTGTACGACCATAGTACAGAGTCCGAACACTACGGTATGTACTCTGTCGACCATAGTTGTGCCAAACTTAGGGTTGAGCAGACAGCTTCCTATTATTATCACGTCGATGGCTATGAGCAGTCGTCCGAGCGATACGGGCTTGTATTTGTTTATGCAGGCTGCTATGATATCGGTGCCTCCTGTAGATCCGTTGTGCAGGAAGACAAGCGCCAGTCCCGTTCCCATGAGCGAGCATCCTATGATAAGCGACATGAAGTCCTGTCCTTCGCCGAGTATCTGCATGACTGTTCCGTCGTCGTTTGTTACCAGTTGCTGAAACAGTTTCAGCATTAGCGACAGTCCGAATGTGGCATATATGGTCTTCATCATAAATTTCAGCCCGAGTATTTTCAGTGCTACCACCAGCAGACATGCATTCAGAATGAAGTAGGTGTATTCCATCGGGAAGCCTGTTGCATAGAGAATGATGGCTGATATACCGGTTACGCCGCCCGACACTATCTTGTATGGCAGCAGGAACAGTGCCCATGCCGAGCCGTAGAAGGTCAGTCCGACGGTTATCCATACGTAGTCCATTATCTCATGGCGGTACTTCTTTTTTGCTATTGTGTCTTTTAATGTGTCTAAGTTCATACGACAGTAATGGTAAGATTATTGTTATATTTTATTGTTATTTGCAAACTACGTTGACGAGTCTGTTGTTTGGAATGATGACTTTCATTATCTGTTTGCCTTCTGTGTATTTAGCCGTTCTTTCGTCGGCAAGCACCATTTCCTCTATGGTCTTGTTGTCGGCATCGGCAGCAAACTGCATCTGGAAGCGTGCCTTGCCGTTGAACGAGATAGTCATTTGCTTTTCGTCCTCAACCAGATATTCCTCGTTCCACTGTGGCCATGCTGCGTCGCAGACGCTTCCTTCGCCTCCGAGACGTTCCCACAGTTCTTCGGCGAGGTGTGGTGCAAACGGCGAGATGACGGCGGCAAGCTGTCGGAGCAGGTTGCGGTTGTGGCATTTCAGTTGCTGCAACTCGTTGGTGCATATCATGAATGCCGATATCGACGTGTTGTAGGAGAAGTGTTCTATGTCCTGCGACACTTTCTTTATCAGTTTGTGCACGCTTTTCAGTTGTTCCTTTGTAGGCTCGTTGTCGTCGATATTGTCGAAGAGATTGCAGAATTTCTTTAGGAATCGGTGGCATCCGTCTATACCGTTGGTGTCCCAAGGCTTTGACTGTTCTACCGGTCCGAGAAACATTTCGTAGAGTCGGAGCGTGTCGGCGCCGTATTTTTCTACTATCATGTCGGGGTTGACGACGTTGAACATCGACTTCGACATCTTTTCTATTGCCCATCCGCAGACGTATTTGCCGTTCTCAAGTATGAATTCGGCGTCTGCATATTCCGGTCGCCACTGGCGGAAAGCGTCTGTGTCGAGTATGTCGTTGCTGACGATGTTGACGTCAACGTGTATCGGTGTTACTTCGTACTGGTCTTTCAGTCCTGCCGACACGAACGTCGGGTGCTGTGCATCGCCGCTGTTGGCTATGCGGTAGACGAAGTTTGAGCGTCCCTGTATCATGCCCTGATTGACGAGTTTCCTGTATGGCTCGTCCTTGCACGACACGCCCAAGTCGTAGAGGAACTTGTTCCAGAAGCGCGAGTATATGAGGTGTCCCGTAGCGTGTTCCGTTCCTCCCACGTACAGGTCTACCTGCTGCCAGTAGTTGTCGGCATCGCTGCCTACGAGCGCCTTGTCGTTGTGTGGGTCCATGTAGCGCAGGTAGTATGCTGAGCTGCCTGCAAATCCAGGCATGGTGTTCAGTTCGAGAGGGAAGATGCGCTTGTTGTCTACGAGCGCCTTGTCCACCACCTTGTTGCCTTCGGTGTCCCAAGCCCATGCCGTTGCGCGTCCGAGTGGCGGCTCGCCGCTTTCGGTAGGCTTGTATTCGTTTATCTCCGGCAGTTCCAGCGGCAGACATTCCTCTGGTATCATGTATGGCATGTTGTCCTTGTAGAATACGGGGAACGGCTCGCCCCAGTAGCGCTGACGCGAGAAGATGGCGTCGCGCAGACGGTAATTCACCTTCACTTTGCCGAGTCTGTGCTCCGTAACATACTGCTTAGTCTTGGCTATTGCCTCCTTCACGGTCAGTCCGTTGAGCGAGAACTTGTCGCATGCGGAGTTGCATACGATGCCCTCTTTGGCGTCGTAGCTCTCCTCGCTGACGTCGGCACCCTCTATCAGTGGGCGTATCTCGAGACCGAAAGTCTTGGCAAACGAGTAGTCGCGCGAGTCGTGTGCAGGCACAGCCATGATGGCGCCAGTGCCGTATCCGGCAAGGACATAGTCGCTGACGTAGACCGGTATCTCCTCGCCCGTGAACGGGTTGACGGCATAGCTGCCCGTAAACTCGCCCGTCATGCGTCGGTCTGATATGCGTTCGCGCTCCGTGCGCTTCTTAGTTCTCTCTATGTAGGCATCCACTTTGGCGCGGCATTCGTCGGTCGTAACCATGCCGACGTATTCCGATTCGGGCGCGAGCACCATGAATGTTACTCCGAAGATGGTGTCGGCGCGTGTCGTAAAGACAGTTATGCTGAAGTTTTTGTCCTTTATGCTGAAGTTCATCTCCGTACCTTCCGAGCGTCCAATCCAGTTGCGCTGCGTCTCTTTCAGCGAGTCGGTCCAGTCGACGGTGTCGAGTCCTTCGAGCAGTCGCTGTGCGTAAGCCGACACCCTGAGGCACCACTGGCGCATCTTCTTCTGCACTACGGGATAGCCTCCGCGCACCGACAGTCCGTCTACCACCTCGTCGTTGGCAAGCACCGTGCCCAGTTCCTGACACCAGTTGACCATCGTTTCGCCGAGATATGCTATGCGATAGTTCATCAGCGTGGCTTGCTGTTGCTGCTCGCTCATCGCTTTCCATTCGTCGGCTGTGAACGAGAGTTCCTCGCTCTGAGCCACGTTCAGCCCGTCGGTGCCTTTCTCGCAGAAGTGTTCCACGAGTTTCTGTATTGGCTGAGCCTTCTTGCAGTCGTTGCAGTAGAACGAGTTGAACATCTGCATGAACGCCCATTGAGTCCAGTGATAGTATTTCGGCTCGCATGTGCGCACCTCGCGGCTCCAGTCGAACGAGAATCCAATCTTGTCCAACTGCTGTCTGTATCGGTTTATGTTCTCTTCCGTCGTTATTGCAGGGTGCTGTCCCGTCTGTATGGCATACTGTTCAGCCGGCAGTCCGTAGGCATCGTAGCCCATCGGGTTAAGCACGTTGAAGCCCTGCTGGCGCTTGTATCGGGCATAGATGTCGCTGGCTATGTATCCTAATGGATGTCCCACGTGCAGTCCCGCACCAGAAGGGTAGGGGAACATGTTGAGCACATAGAACTTCTCCTTGCTGTTGTCTTCCTTCACCTGATAGGTCTTCTGTTCGACCCATCGCTGTTGCCATTTCTTTTCTATCGTTCTGAAATCGTATTCCATCGTGTATAAAAACTAATAAGTATATATTTGTCGGCAAAGTTACGGAAAATCGAGCGCAGAACAAAATCAAAAGTTACGGAAAATCGAGCGCAGAACACGATATTGTCCTTAAGCGGACAATATCTTCAGAACTTGTTTATTTTTTATGCCGAGATGCAGTAACTTGTCAAAAGTTACGGAAAAGTAGAGCGTAATGCAAAAAGAAAACTTGATTTTCTTTTCATAGTCATAAAGTATGCTGTTATAAGTTCCCGTTAGCGTTAAGGTTAAAGTTCCCGTTCCCGTTATCATTCCCATTAGAATCATCTCCCTACAAAAACCGTGCCAAACTCATCAGATTTTTCTTTCGAGCCGAAAAATGATGAAAAATTTTGACAGGGAAAAACTCTCCAAATAGAAATTTTACAGCCCTCAAAACTGTAAAAATGTGTTAATTTTAAGGTCGGCGACAACTGTTAAAAATGTCAAAGACCCTCTTTGACGCACCCATTTCGCCATTTTCGCCCTGCAAGACACTGTGTCCGAGACCCTCAAACACTATGTCTGGCATCCTCAAACAGTGTGTTTGACAATCTCAAACATGCTCTTTGACAATTTTAACATATACAATTCGTGTGCACAAACGCTATATTTCAACATAACAAACTGATTGTCAGACAATTATAAAGACATGCGAAATACGGGCGTTTTTTGCCCCTCTGATTTCAAAAACGACTTTCGCGGGCATTCTCGCGGCACTAAACGGGCAATAATTGATTAGTAATTTTTTCGTTTGAGTATCGCAATATTCCTATTAAGGTCGCTGATTTGTTGGTTTTTTATATAATATGTATTACACTTAATATAATACACTAAATTTTAGAAAGAAAAGTTAATTTAGTAAAGTCAAATTGTTCGTAATTATGAAAGGTTATTACCTATAGAAAGTCAAATTATTTACTTTAAAAAATCTATTTATTAGCTGTAATAATAATCTGTAATCTTCAAGACACTATTTTCAATAGTATTTAGCATGTAGTAGTACGGACATTGTGAAATGTCCGTACTTTTCTTTAATAGCGAAACAAACAGTGTGAAGTTGTCCGGCTTGTGTAATTTGATGATTTAATTCCTTTTCACGCTCATAAGTACGAAATAGAACAGTGCCCCGCTGGCGAGTCCGGCAATGGCATCAATGGCGTAGTGAGCCTTGATGTAGACGGTGGCGAAGAACATTATCACCGCGAAGGGCAACAACGTGTAGAACAGCCGTCGCTGCCGTGTGTGCCATGCCAACAGCAGCAGCACCGTCGTTATGCCGACGTGCGAGCTCGGGAAGGCTGCCGTAGGGCGCTCGCCGGCTTCGTGGGCGTTTTCCACCATGCCGTAGAACAGCCCGTCGGTATATCCGGGCGATGTCATTCGCTCGCTGTGGGTCAGGAAATAGTCGTGCAGGTTGGGGAATATGCCCTGTGCAATCTGGTCTTCGCCTACGGCAAGATAGTAGTATTGTGGCCCCGTTACGGGCAGTACGACGAAGATGACATAGTAGATGAAGAACGAGCCCATAAGCACGAAGGCAGCCCGTTCAGCCTCTTTCTGACGAAAAATAATGTAGAACAGCATCACGCAGACTATCATGGGGAAGTAGGACGCATATCCCATGTCCATTATTTCGCTGAATACGGGATTGGATATAGCCCTTGAGAAGACCAGCGCCGGCTGACATCCGAAGAGGCTTTGCTCAATAGCCGCAAACTTGTGGTCGAGGTTTGGCAGTATGCGGTTCAGCTCGTATGTGTCAGGATACCACCACGACAGCATCGCCATCTGTACGAGTATCCTCACTATGCGCATGGCTCGGCAGGGCAGCATGCGGTAGACACCCCACAGAGCCAGCGTTATAGCCAGTATGCGTATGCGTCCCCATATCATGGCGTCGGCGTTTACCATGCGTGTAGAGCCGAAAATCATCCATACAAACGTGAAAGCCATGTAGGCTATCATCACCCACTCAAAAGCCAGCAAGCCCTTGTGTGGTTTCTTCTCGATAGTGAATATGTTGTTTTTCATTGTTTGCCAATCATTTCGTTAACACCCCTTTCGAGGTCGTATTGCGGCCTGTAGTGCAGTTCCTCCACCGCCTTGCTGATGTCGCATCGCCAGTTGCGCTGACGCAGTATGTGATATTTGTCGCTGTTCAGTGCCGTAATGTTTCCCGTCAATTTTGCATATATGTCGCCAAAGAAAGTTATTACCCTCAGCAGCCATATCGGCGCCACTATGCGCATGCACCATTTCACACCGAGAGCCTTCTTCAGCAGCAGACTGAAATCCTTAGAGCGATAGACTTTTCCGTCGGTAAGGAAATATCGGCTGCCTGTCGTGCCGTTGTCGAGGGCAAGGAAAATAGCCTGCACGACGTCGCGCACATAGACGAACGTGATGTCCTGCGGCTTGTAGCCTACGGCAAAGTCGACGTGGTTTCTTATGCTCTGCGCCATCATCATGTAGTCTTTTTCGCGCGGACCATAGACACCTGTCGGACGCAGAATGACGTAGTCGAACCTCTTGCCGGCTTCCTCAGCCTTGCGAGCCGTAGCGTCGAGCACCTGCTCGGCTGCTATCTTGCTCCTGCCGTAGTGTGTGTTGGGCTGCGGCACGTCGCTGTCGACAATCTCGCGGTAAGGCTGCTGCTCGGCAATGGCACCCATGATGCTGAGCGAACTGATGAATACGAAGCGTTGCAGGTGCTCCTGCGTAGCCACTACGGCATTGCAGAAATGGCGCGTGCCTTCGGTGTTCACCTTATAGAACATGCTCGTGTCGGGCGTCTTCGTTACGCCGGCAGCATGCACGATATAATCGAACTGCACCGCAGACAGGCTCTCCGTCAGTTTCTGCTCGCTGCCAAAGTCAAGTTCTATGAACTTTATGCGCTTGTCGCCGAGATACCTCCGCGAACTGTTCCTGCGCACGGCAGCCCACGTTTCAAAACCCTCCTCAAGTGCTTTCTCGACTATAAAAGAGCCAATAAAACCACTTGCACCTGTAACTAAAATCTTTTTCATGGCGCAAAGTTAGCATTTTTTTATATCTTTGCAGCATGAAATGACGGTTTTATGGTTGCTACATGCTGTAGTAAGCCTGTTTTTCAAAGTCAGGGCAGCCATTTCCGGTATATTTAAATGCAAAAAGCAATGAGCGAAACAACGGACAATAAGCAACAAAACGAACACATTGTAACGTTGCGAACAGAAAATTTAGTGAAGCGCTACGGCAGGCGCACCGTAGTCAACGGCGTGTCGATAAACGTGAAGCAGGGAGAGATAGTCGGTCTGCTCGGTCCTAACGGCGCCGGCAAGACAACGTCGTTCTACATGACGACGGGACTCGTCGTGCCCAACGAGGGCAAGGTGTTCATCGACGACAAGGAGATAACCAACTATCCTGTCTACAAAAGAGCACATACGGGCATAGGCTATCTGCCTCAGGAAGCATCGGTGTTCCGCAGCATGACGGTGGAAGACAACATCAAGGCTGTGCTGGAAATGACGGGTAAGTCGCGCGAATATCAGAAGGAAAAACTCGAAAGTCTGATACACGAGCTAAGGCTTGAGAAGGTGAGAAAGAACTATGGCGACCGTCTGTCGGGAGGCGAGAGACGAAGAACGGAAATAGCGCGGTGTCTGGCAATAGACCCTAAGTTCATCATGCTTGATGAACCGTTTGCAGGCGTAGACCCTATTGCCGTAGAAGACATACAGTATATCGTATGGCAACTGAAATACCGGAACATCGGAATACTCATCACCGACCACAACGTGCAGGAAACTCTGACCATTACCGACCGTGCCTACCTGCTCTTTGAGGGACGAATACTCTTTCAGGGTACTCCGGAAGAACTTGCCAACAACAAGATTGTGAAAGAAAAATACCTGTCTAATTCTTTCGTGCTGAGAAAGAAAGACTTTCAGACACTCGACGAGCAAAGACGAGCACAAGAGTAACTCTTATGCTTCGCCTTTGCCACCTATGCCGAATGGGGCTATCGTACGCGGTTGCTGATTCGGTATCTGTATCTTGCCAAACTGCTGTTCGTAGCGTACGATGTTTTCCTGCAAAGCCTGAACAAGACGTTTTGCATGCTCCGGAGCCAGCATAACGCGGCTGCGTACAGTAGCCTTAGGAACGCCCGGAAGAAGCGTTGCAAAGTCGACTACAAACTCCGACGAACTGTGCGAGATGATGGCGAAGTTGGAATAAACGCCAGGCGCAACAGTCTGCGGCAGGTCAATCTGAAGCTGCTGACCCTGTTTGTTCTGATTATTGTTGTCCATTGATGTTCCTTTCTTTTATAGTTGATTAGGTAAAAGTGAAAAAGTTAAGCTGTCAGCAGTGCCAACAGCTTAACTGCAATATGTATCTTGCAATCTTATGCCTCAGTATTAGAGGTTAGGATTGATTTCGCTCCACTTCTCGATAGTTGGAACGATGTTCAGCGTTACGAGCTCGTCGCGCATCTTGCACAGGTGCTCGTAACTTGCATCGAGCTTCTGGTTCTCTTCTGCAGTTCCCTGTGGTACCTCGAAGTGAGCACCGTTCTTGTCGAGAGTAGTCTTCATAGCCATCATGATGTGGTTGTACTTGTCGGTCTTAACGTATGTTCCAACAGGGAAACGGAAAGGCTCGCCACCCATCACTGAGCGTATCATTTCTACTGAGAGATATGCCGGGCTCTGGAAAGAGCTGCGTCCGCGAAGCTTGATGATCTGTGCGCCACCCTGTGTAACGTCTTTCTTCATCTGCTCCCACTCTTCGTTTGTGAACTCAGGTGTGCCGATAATGTCGGTCAGCTTGCGCCCTGCTATCTCAACGTGGCTGCCGAATACTGCCATCTGCTCGCCGTGTCCGCCGTATGTAGCGCAGCCTGTGATTTCGTTCTGCATAACGCCGAACTTCTTAGCCAGTGCTGACTGAAGACGTGTAGTGTCGAGTCCGGCAAGTGTAGTTACCTGCGATGGTTTCAAACCTGAGTAGAGCAGGGTTACAAGACCGGTAAGGTCGGCAGGGTTGAAGATGATGACAACGTGCTTCACGTCAGGGCAATATGCCTTAATGTTCTGACCCAGTTCCTCTGCAATCTTGCAGTTTCCGGCGAGCAGGTCTTCACGTGTCATGCCTTCCTTGCGTGGTGCGCCACCTGAAGAGATGATGTACTTAGCATTGGTGAAAGCTTCCTTAACGTCTGTGGTAGCAGTGATTTTCACACCGTCGAAACCACTCTGGCGCATTTCTTCTGCTACACCTTCAGGTGAGAAAACGTCGTAAAGACAGATGTCGTTAGTCAGTCCCATCATGAGGGCTGTCTGTACCATGTTTGAGCCAATCATGCCGGCAGCACCGACAATAGTCAGCTTCTCGTTTGTTAAAAATGCCATAATTCTATTGTTTTTATTGTTATTGATTTGAAGTTCTTTTCTTAATTTGCGTGCAAAGATATAAATTTTTTCTTTATGGTTGTATAAATAATATTTAAACTTTATTCATTAATTAAAAAAATTACTACCTTTGCACCCTAAAATATACATATTATATAAATAAGAAGATGGAAGACAGAAGAGTACGCGTGCGTTTTGCACCAAGTCCAACAGGTCCGTTGCATATCGGAGGTGTGCGCACTGCGCTATATAATTTTCTTTTCGCACGTCAGCACGACGGCGATTTTGTGTTTCGCATAGAAGACACTGACTCAACAAGGTTTGTTCCCGGAGCCGAAGACTACATCATAGAGTCTTTCCGTTGGCTCGGGCTGAAATTCGACGAGGGCGTCGCGATAGGAGGAAAGTATGGACCTTACCGTCAGAGCGAGCGTCGCGAGATATACCGGAAGTATGTAGACCAACTGCTGGAAAGCGGAAACGCATATCTGGCTTTCGACACTCCGGAGGAACTTGAGGCAAAGCGAAAGGAGATAGAGAACTTCCAGTATGATGCCAAGACACGCATGCAGATGCGCAATTCGCTGTCGCTGCCGAAAGAGGAAGTAGACCGTCTGCTCGCCGACAATGTACAGTACGTCGTACGTTTCAAGGTAACGCCGGGCGAACAGGTGCATGTTGACGATATGATACGCGGCGACGTGGTCGTAATGAGCGATATTCTCGACGACAAGGTGCTATACAAAAGTGCCGACGAGTTGCCTACATACCATCTTGCAAATATTGTCGACGACCACCTGATGGAGATTAGCCACGTCATTCGTGGTGAGGAATGGCTGCCAAGCGCACCGCTGCACGTTCTGCTGTATCGTGCCTTTGGCTGGCAGGACACTATGCCTAAGTTCGCGCATCTCTCGCTGTTGCTGAAGCCGGAAGGCAAGGGTAAACTGTCGAAACGCGACGGCGACCGTCTCGGATTTCCTGTGTTCCCACTCGAATGGCATGACCCCAAGACCGACGAAGTATCGTCGGGATACCGCGAAAGTGGATATTTCCCAGAGGCGGTAGTCAACTTCCTTGCCCTGCTGGGATGGAATCCAGGTGGCGAACAGGAAGTGTTTTCGTTGGACGAACTGATAAAACTGTTCGATATCACTCGATGCCAGAAAGCCGGAGCACGCTTCGACTATCAGAAAGGACAATGGTTCAACCACGAATACATACTCCGCAAGTCGCCAGAAGAGATAGCTCCGCTGTTCGCACCTGTGGTGGCTGGCAACGGCATTGAGGAGAGCATGAGTCGCATAACAGAGGTCGTAAGGATGATGAAAGACCGTGTTTCGTTTGTGAAAGACCTGTGGCAACTGTGTTCTTTCTTCTTCATTGCGCCGACAACATACGACGAGAAGACTGTACGCAAGCGTTGGAAGGAAGACTCGCCACAGACTATGTCGGCACTGGCTGACCTGCTTGAGGGTCTCGATGACTTCTCGATAGAAAACCAGGAACGCGTCGTTCACGAATGGATAGAAACGAACGACCTGAAGATGGGCAACGTTATGAATGCATGGCGACTGACTCTCGTAGGCGAAGGAAAAGGACCTGGAATGTTCGACATATCTGCTTTCTTGGGCAAGCAGGAAACTCTAAACAGAATGCGACGTGCCATTAAGGTGCTCGGAACGGCAGAATAAAATCATCAGAACATAATATCAGGAGAATGTACAACCTCATAATTTATATTTATCTCTTAGGTGTTGCTGTCTACAGCTTGTTCAATAAGAAGGTCCGCAAGATGTGGCGCGGTGAGCGAGAGGCTGTAAAGACGTTGCGAGAGAAGGCAGATCCGACAGCACGCTACGTCTGGTTTCATGCCGCATCGCTTGGCGAATTTGAGCAGGGAAGGCCACTTATGGAGCAGATGAGGCGCGAACACCCAGAATATAAGATACTGTTGACATTCTTCTCGCCGTCGGGATATGAAGTGAGAAAAGACTACGACGGAGCCGACATAATTTGCTATCTGCCGCTGGACACTATCTTCAACGCAAGAAGATTTCTGCGGGCGATAAAGCCAGAGATAGCTTTCTTTATCAAATATGAATTCTGGTATAACTACCTGCATATCCTAAAGCATCGCAACGTGCCTGTCTACAGCGTGTCAAGCATATTCCGCGAGAAACAGGTTTTCTTCCGTTGGTACGGCAGGCAGTACGGTCATGTGCTGAATTGCTTTACTCATTTCTTCGTGCAGAACGAGATTAGCAAGGAACTTTTGGGCAAGATAGGTATAAGAAACGTTACGATTACCGGCGACACGCGTTTTGACCGAGTGCTGCAGATACAGCAGGCGGCAAAGCAGTTGCCGATGATTGAGCAGTTCGCACGCCGCGACGATAGCCTCACAATGGTAGTGGGCAGCAGTTGGGAACCCGACGAAGACGTTTATCTGCCTTATTTCCAGCAGCACGACAGCCTGCGTATGATTATTGCACCTCATGTTGTCAGCGACGAGCGTGTTGCCAAACTGACAAGCCGATTGGAGCAGATGGGACGCAAGGTTGTAAGATATACGGAGATAGCAGAAGGCGGCGACACTGCCAAAGACAGTGTTATGTCTGCCGACACAATGATAATCGACTGCTATGGGCTGCTTTCGAGCATCTATCAGTATGCCGACATAACATACGTCGGTGGCGGTTTTGGCGTTGGAATACACAATGTCGTAGAGGCTGCGGTATGGAGCAAGCCTGTCATCTTCGGTCCAAACAACAAGCGTTTCCAAGAGGCGCAAGACCTTCTTAGGCTGAATGGTGGTTTCGAGGTTTGCTGCAAGAACTCGTTTGCATCGGTAATGGACAAGCTGTGCAGCGACAGGGAGTATCTGAAAGAGACGGGAGAGACAGCCCACAAATATGTGAAAGACCTGTCGGGCGCTACAGACAAGATTCTAAAGGCTGCCTTTGCATAACAGCAGAGGTCAGCGCCCGCATCCGCAGATACACCATCCGTAACTCCAAAACAATTTATAGAAGTCAACAAAACAATATTTATATAATGAAAAAGCCAATCTTTCTTTTTCTCGCGATGCTGTCTTTCGTATTGTCAGCATCATCAAAAGACATAAAAGTAGAAACATTCCGATACATCGGACCTATGGCATTGATGCAGCCGATAGTTGTCGACAGTACCAATGTCAAAGCCGAAAAGTTTAATATCAGCAGCCTTTTGGACGGCAGCATACGCAGCGATATTGCTGCCAGCGGCAGGGTTTTCTCGTCTGCGGAAGCCCTTTCGTCGGGCTCGTCCTATGCCCTGCACCTCTTGCAAGCCAGTGTCGACAATGTCGCCTTTACCACTGCAACCGTCAAGGTGGAAGGGCTGAAAAACTACAGGCTGCTCGTCGACGATGCCGCGAGCGACGGAAACAATGTTTCGCTCATGCCAGGCACACATACGCTGACAGTGAAATGCCTGACCGAACCCGACTCAGTGGAGCATATTTCCATGACAATAACCACTGTCGACAGTTCGTTGCTGAGCATCAACAGCAACAGTCGACACCTCTATACCATAAATAATGTAACTGACGGTGAACGCTTGCGCGATGTCAAAATGTCAGCAAGTGGTCGCTACATGATAACCACGCGTTCGGAATCGTACGGAAACGGACAGGCGCAGTGGAAGTACCAACTTGTAGACATGCAGACAATGAAGGTATTGCGCACGTCGGACAGTCCGATGACATGGCTCGCAGGAGAAGACCGATACTATCAGACGCGCAAGGGAAGTCGCGGTACTCAGCTTGTTGCCGTTGACCCAAAGAGTGGAGACCAGACAGTATTATGCGAGCAAGTGCCAAGCGAATACTATATCGTGATGCCTCTCGAAACGGGCAAGCTGCTTGTTACGCACAGCGAAGAAGGACCTAAAGATGATGCCGACGTGCATGAGTATATTCATCCCGACGACCGTCAGCCAGGCTGGCGAAACCGCTATAGCCTGCAGCTTTACGACATGGCAACGGGCATAACGCAGCCTTTGACATACGGACACCGCAACATCTATGCCAACGATATTACAGCCGACGGTCGCTACATCTTAGCCACCATCACGCAGAGCATGCTCGGCGAGCGTCCAACGGAGCGTACGACAATGCTGAGAATAGACCTGAAGACCATGCAGACGGTTACCATAGCCGAGAAGGATGGCTTCATAAACAGCGGCAAGTTCTCGCCCGATGGCAGGAAGGCTGTAGTCATGGGCTCGCCCGAAGCATTTGGCGGAATTGGCAAAAACGTGCCTGCCGGACGAATACCGAACATGTACGACTACCAGTTGTTTATCGTTGACATTGCCAGCGGAGCCGTAACGCCGATAACAAAGACGTTCAATCCTTCGATAGAGAAGTTCGTATGGAACGCAAGCGACGGCAATATCTACTTCACAGCCAACGACCGCGACCGTGTCAACCTGTTCCGATGCCTGCCCCAGAAGAACTATAAGATTGAGCGCATAGACGTTCCTGAGGAGGTGGTTACGCACATTGACTTTGCAGAGAAGGCACCCGTCGCTGCGTATATAGGCGAGAGCGCATCCAATTCCGACCGCCTTTACACGCTAAACCTGAAGACTCTGCGTTCGCAAACCATAGAAGACCTGTCGGCAAAGCGCCTGAAAGACGTTGTGCTGGGAGAATGTCTGGCGTGGGATTACGTCAACTCTAAGGGCGACACGATATGCGGACGATACTATCTGCCGCCATATTTCGACAGCACGAAGAAATACCCTATGATTGTCTACTACTATGGCGGTTGCTCGCCAGTGCCGCGCAATTTCGAGACACGCTATCCGTTCCACACATACGCTGCGCAGGGATACGTTGTCTATGTGCTGCAGCCGAGCGGATGCGCAGGCTTCGGACAGGAGTTTTCATCGCGCCATGTCAACACCGCAGGACAAGGTCCGGCAGAAGACATCATAGAGGGTACGAAGCAGTTTGTCAGCGAGCATCCTTTCGTCGACAGCAGCAAGATAGGCTGTATGGGTGCATCTTACGGCGGATTTATGACTCAGTATTTGCAGACGCAGACTGATATTTTCGCCGCAGCCATATCTCACGCCGGCATAAGCGACCACACCAGCTACTGGGGCGAGGGCTACTGGGGATATACATACAGTGAGGTGTCAATGGCAGAGAGCTATCCGTGGACAAGAAAAGACCTGTTTGTCGACCAGAGCCCGCTCTACAATGCCGACAAGATACATACGCCGCTGCTCTTCCTGCACGGTACTGCCGACACCAACGTGCCGATAGGTGAAAGCATACAGATGTACACGGCGTTGAAACTGCTGAAAGTGCCGACAGCACTCGTCGTCGTAGAGGGTGAGAATCACGGCATTAACGAGTACAGCAAGCGCATGAAGTGGCAGCAGACCATATATGCCTGGTTTGCCAAATGGCTGAAAGACGACAGCTCGTGGTGGAACAAGATGTATCCGGAGAAAAACATCTGATGGCGCAACGCGCATATATATTAATATAATAAGGTATATAGATAACAATAAAAATAGAAGGAAATATGAAGAAAAAAGTATTTGCAGCATTCATTTTTTGTGCTTTGACAATGTTTGCAGCTTGCTCTGACAAGGCTGAACAGAAGACAGCTACGGCTGAAGAAGGACAAGCCACAGAAGTAAAGGACGTGGAAGGACGCAAAAACTTCGGCAAGAAGACACTCATCACGCCGCAGCCGGCTATCATGATAGCAACCTACGATGCCGACGAAACTCCTGACGTGATGATGGCAGCATGGGGAGGACAGTGCGGAATGAACCAAATCAGCTTCGAGCTGTCGGCACATAAGACTACAGAAAACCTGCGACTGAAGAAGGCATTTACAGTAAGTTTCGCCAGCAAGGACAACATCGCGCAGAGCGACTACTTCGGCATCGTGTCTGCCAACGATGTTCCCGACAAGGTGAAGCGTGCCGGTTTCACGGTTACAAAGAGTCCTAACGTAGATGCGCCGATAGTAAACGAATATCCTCTGACACTCGAGTGCAAGGTAGTGAAGATGGAAGATGACGGCAACGGTGGTGCACACGTCGTCGGCGAGATAGTAAACATGAGCGCGGCGGAGTCTGTTCTCAACGAAAAAGGCGAGGTTGACACCGACAAACTGCTGCCTGTTGTCTTCGATGCTACAACCAATTCTTACCGTCTTCTCGGCGAGAAAGTGGGCACGGCATGGGGCTCTGGAAAAATTTTTCAGAAGTAAAAACACAGATTGGCACACTATTTGTACTGAATAAGTATAAATAACATCAGTAAGACTATGAAAGAAATAAAAGACCAATCATTCGGTGGTGAGCGTCCGTTGTTCGCCATCCACGACACACGACTTGTGAACGTAACCATTACAGAGGGCGAGTCGGGCATAAAGCACTGCTCCGACATCGAGGCAATAGGCTGCAAGTTCATAGGCAAGTATCCGTTCTGGCACGTCGACCGTTCGCTCATAAAGGACTGTCTTTTCGAGCCAGGTTCACGCTCGGCTATATGGTACAGCGACGATATGCGCGTGGAAGACACTGTCATCAATGCGCCAAAACTGTTCCGCGAGCAGAAGAATCTCTCGCTCGAGAACGTTGAGATAAACGATGCCGACGAGACTTTCTGGAAGATAGACAACCTGAAGGTGAAGAACGTCAGGCTGAAAGGCGGCACATATCCGTTCATGTTCAGCCAGAACATCTATGTCGACGGACTTGAAAGCGATGCCAAGTACGTGTTCCAGTATGTCAAGAACGTAGAAATACACAATGCCAAGATAACGACGAAGGATGCTTTCTGGGAAGTGGAAGATGTTACTATCTACGACTCGGAACTAAACGGCGAGTATCTCGGATGGCACTCTAAGAACCTGAAACTCGTGCGCTGCCACATTACAGGCGAGCAGCCGCTGTGCTATGCAGAGAATCTGGTGCTCGAAGACTGTACTTTCGGTGCCGACTGCGACCGCGCTTTCGAGTATTCTACGGTGCAGGCTGACATCAAGGGTGCAATAACCAACATCAAGAATCCTACGAGCGGACGCATCGTTGCCGACGAGATAGGCTCGGTAACTATCGATGAGAACGTGCTTGCTCCTAACGATTGCGAGATAATTACACGACAGAAATGACATACAACTTTGACGAAAAGACAAACCGGTGGGGCTCGGGCTGCTATAAATGGGACTCGATGCCTGCTGAGGATGTCATACCTATGTGGGTTGCCGACATGGATTTCCGTGTTGCGCAACCCATTATTGATGCTCTCAACCGTCGCGTTGCGCATGGTGTGTTCGGCTATACGAAGGTGCCGGAGAGATACTACGACAGCGTCATCTCATGGTATTCGCGCCGCCACAAATGGCATATCGAGCGCGAATGGATGATGTACACCAGTGGCGTAGTGCCTGCGCTGTCGGCTATTGTCAAGGCTCTGACGGTGCCGGGCGACGGTGTCATAGTGCAGACTCCTGTCTACAACTGTTTCTTCTCGTCCATCCGCAACAACGGGTGCCATGTGGTTGAGGCTCCGCTGCGCCGTGTTCCGGTGGCGGGCGACGAAGGTCTGTTCACCTACGAGATGGACTTCGATGCTCTGGAGCGTGCTTGCAGCCGCGACCGTGCGAAGCTGCTCATACTCTGCAACCCGCACAATCCGGCTGGCAGGGTGTGGAAAGCCGGCGAGTTACAGCGCCTGAACGACATCTGCCTGAAGCATGGCGTGCGTGTCGTTGCCGACGAGATACACTGCGAGCTCGTCATGCCAGGCTATGAGTACACGCCTTTTGCAAGTATCTCCGACAGTGCGCTCGACAACAGCATAACGTGCTGCTCGCCGTCGAAGTCGTTTAACATTGCCGGACTGCAGATGTCTAACATCATCTGCAACGACGAGGCGACGCGACAGAAGATAGACCGTGCCATAAACATCAACGAGATTTGCGATGTCAACCCGTTCGGCGTTGAGGCTGTCATGGCGGCTTACGACGAGTGCGAGGACTGGATAGTGCAGCTCAACGGCTATATTTCCGACAACTACGCTGCACTGCGACAGTTCTTTAAAGCCGAGATGCCGCAGCTGAAGGTCAGCCTGCTCGAAGGTACATACCTCGTCTGGGTGGACATAGCGCCTACGGGCATGACGGCAGACGCGCTGACCGACAGGCTGCTGAGTGAGGGCAGGGTGATGGTGAACAGCGGAACGATGTACGACGAGGGGGCTGGCAACGACTACATACGCCTGAACCTGGCATGTCCGCGCAGCCAGATGATGGAGGCGCTCAGAAGAATTAGCAAAGTGATAAACAACAGATAAACAAGAGAAACAATGGCAATAATAAAATCAGTAAAGGGTCTGACGCCAAAATATGGCAAGGACTGCTATTTCAGTGAGAATGCTGCCATCGTCGGCGAGGTAACTATGGGCGACGAGTGCAGCGTATGGTTTAACGCCGTAGTGCGTGGCGACGTCGCTCCGGTAACTATGGGCAACCGCTGCAACGTGCAGGACGGTGCCGTAGTACACGTTACTAACCGCGTCGGACCGACGATAATGGAAGACGACGTAACCATCGGACACAATGCCACAGTGCATGCCTGCACGCTGCGTCGCGGCTGTCTGATAGGCATGGGCTCGACAGTGCTCGACAACGCAGAGGTGGGTGTCGGCGCTGTAGTGGCAGCAGGTGCGCTCGTGCTTGGCGGAACCAAGATTGGCGACCACGAGATATGGGGTGGCGTGCCGGCTAAGTTTATCAAGATGACGCGTCCGGACCAGGCTGAAAGCTATGCCAAGCACTACGTGGAATACTCAAAGTGGTACTTGGAAGAAGATAGAAAATAAGCGGAATATCGCACCGACTGTCCATGAAAATCATTGCCGTTGCTGCTGCCACGAGGCGCAGACGGGCATGGTTTTCATGGATTTTTTGTATTCCGCAGGCAGTCTGCCGACGACTGAAAACTGCACGCGGAGGCGCCCTTTTCTGACGCATTGATTATTTTTTACTGTCGCGTGAGTGCCGTCGGAAGCCGTCGCGAGCAATTCGGCACGCAAATATGCCCGTTTTTCGCGTGTAGTCTTAATTCTCTGACAGTCAGACTGTTAGTTTGAAAAATAAGTTTTGTATGCAAAAAATATGAGTGTTAAAATTGTCAAAGAGTATGTTTGACAATGTCAAACACACTGTTTGAGGAGGTCAAACATAGTGTTTGGCACTATCAAACGCAGCACTTCGCACGCAAAAATCGCAAAACAGAACGCTCAAACACACTCTTTGACATTTTTAACACTTGTCTTTTGTGTTGTGTTTTACAAATTTTTGCTGCCCGAAAGGTTTGTTAACTTCTCTTTGGACTGTTTCCCTTTGTCAAAAAAAAATCACAAACGTTGCCAAAACCGCCATGAATTTTGCATCGCGTCGCGCAGTAGAAATCAACCGTTCCCGTCCGCATTTCCGTCGCCGTTCCGTAGGTCTCTGCATTGTTTTTACCGCCGAAATCGTCAAGAAACAAAAAAGCAACAGGAAACAGCCATAGTGGTTTCTGTAGAAAACCAGCATGATTGTTTCCTGTTGCAATAGTCCGTCGGCAGTGTCAGCCTATGCCTCCAGCAGCACGTCAGCCACGTCCTGCGGCGTGTTGAACAGCAGTCCGTCGGCAATCTCCTCGTCGGTCAGTTCGCCGAGCAGAGCCTTAGCCGAGTCGTTAGTGAAGCGCGGCTCGCCCTTCTTGTCCTTAGCCTCAAGCAGAATAGCCATCACCGCCTCGCGAAATTCTTGTATCTCGTCCATAATTCAGTTGTTTTTAGAGGTCTTCAGTGTTCTAAATCTCCTTGCAGGCAGTGGCGAGCCATGCCTTTTCTTCATCGTTGAGGTGTGGCGATATGCGCTCGAAGACGGTGCGGTGGTATGCGTTCAGCCACTCCGTTTCTTCGTCGGTCAGCATCTCGCGCACTATCGGCGTGGTGTCGATAGGGCAGAGCGTGAGCGTCTCAAACTGTAGGAACTGTCCGAACTCCGTCTCCTTGTAGGGCACGGTCAGCAGCGTGTTCTCTATGCGCACGCCAAATCTTCCGGCAAGATAGATGCCCGGCTCGTCGGTAACGGTCATGCCTGCACGCATGGGTTCCGGCTTGTATTCCTGACGTATCTGGTGCGGCCCTTCGTGAACGTTAAGGTATGAGCCTACGCCATGCCCCGTTCCGTGCATGTAGTTGTAGCCCTCGCGCCACATGTCCTTGCGTGCCAGAGCATCAAGCTGCGTGCCGCTTGCACCGTAGGGGAACTTCAGCAACTGCAACTGTATGTGTCCTTTCAGCACGAGCGTGTAGACGCGGCGCTGCTCTTCGCTGACGTGTCCGAGCGCGATGGTGCGCGTTATGTCGGTCGTGCCGTCTTCATACTGCGCTCCACTGTCGAGCAGCAGCAGACCTTCGGGGCGCAGTGGCACGTCGGTTTCGGGTGTTGCCTCGTAGTGGACGATGGCTCCGTGCTCCTCGTAGGCAGCAATGGTGTCGAACGACAAGCCCCTGTACATGGGCTGTTCGGCACGCAGCGACGTCAGTTTGCTGTCTACAGACATCTCCGTCTGTCCGCCTGACTCTACCGCAGGCAGCAGCCAGGCGAGAAATTTAGTCATTGCGATGCCGTCGCGCAGCATCGCATTACGAAAACCCGCAGCCTCCCTGTCGTTCTTAACGCACTTCATCGAAGGTATGGGCGATGCAGCCCTGACGATGTTGCGCTCTACGGCATTATAGAGAGTATAGTTTATGGCATTCGGGTCGAGCAGTATGTTATACTCGAAATAGTCTTTCAGACCTTTCCTGACGTTGCTGTAGTCGTCTACGTCCACACCCTCGCTCCTAAGGTAAGACGATACCTCTGCCGTCAGTTTCTCCTTATTAATATATAAGGTGGCATGCTGCGACGATATGAGCAGGTATGACACAAACACCGGATTGCAGTGTACGTCGCTGCCGCGCAGGTTCAGAGTCCACGCTATATCGTCGAGTGCCGACACGAGAATGCCGTCGGCGTGCTGCTGGCGCAGTGCCTGGCGTATGCGCTTCAACTTGTCCTTAGCCGGCTCTCCGGCACGTTCCAGCGGATGAATCTCAACCTTGTTGAGCGGCACGGGCGGACGGTCTGTCCACAGTTCGGCAAGTGGGTCGAAGTTAGTCCTTACGGTCAGTCCTCCGCGCTGTCGCAGGTCGGTAATGAGTTGCTCCACGCTGGCAGCCGAGTTTGTCATGCCGTCGATGCCCACTTCCGTCGTGCGGCTGTCGCTCAGTTCGTTGCCTATCCACTCGCTGATGGTCGGCGTGCCTGCCACGCGCTCTTTCATCAGTACGAAGCCAGTGTCTGCCAGTTGCTCGGCAGCAGCAATGAAGTAGCGCGAGTCGGTCCACAGGGCAGCACCAGTCATAGTAACGACAGCCGTGCCTGCCGAGCCGTTGAAGCCCGAAATCCATTCGCGACCCTTCCAGTGGTCGGGAATATACTCGCCGTTGTGCGGGTCGGTACTCGGGAAAATGAATGCAGCCAGATGTTCGCGCTGCATGAGCGCACGCAGATCTGCTATGCGTTGTCTTATCGTCTCTTTGTTCATATTATTAGTTTATGGTTCCTCGTCCCATTTTATCGGTACGTTCTTCATTGTCAGCATACCGCTATCGTCACCGTTGATATACACGCCGATGGTCATTTTCTGCATCATGCTGACGCTCTTTCTGACATCGACATAGCGATTGCGCTCATGGTCGCAAACAACCTTAATGGCTGTTCCTTCCTCCACGTCGTAGCCTTTGCCCATCGTGTAAGCCATCTTGTAGGCATTGCCATCCATGTCTATAGCCATCGCATCCTTGCCGTCGAAGGCGCCACGAAAGTATATCTCGCCTTTGTTGTCAAGCATTTTTACCCTGAAAACGAGATAAACGTATCCGTAGTTCTCAGACGTTGATTTGCCATAGGCTCCAAGCAACTCTATCTCTGCGTGCTTGTTGAACGGATTTATCATCGTTCCACCGCATGGCTGTTCTATCTCCTTTGCCGTCAGTGCGGCTATCGCTACCGACGTTTCATTTGTTTTTGCACCTGCAGCCTTGCTTGTCTTTTCAATAATTTGCTTCCCTTTCTTCAGAATATTGCCCAGCTGAGCGTTTGCAGGCAATGTGAAGGCAGCACAAAGCGCTGCTGTTACAAATAGTTTTAGCATTGTTTTTTTCATTTTCGTTAAGTTTTTGTTTTGTTATTGAATATGTTTAGTTATAAGAGTTGTGCTATCTCTTTGTCGAGGTCGCCAATCTCGTTAGCCCCTCTGACAACGATGTTTTCACGGTTTATCAGGTAGTCGCACGGAATACGCGGTGCCGGCGCGAGGTAGGCGTTTGATGCCTTGCCGTCGGCATCACGCACACAAATCCACGGCAGGGCTGCTGTCTGAGTCTTCCAGTAGTGTTCCTCCGTGCCAATGGCAACCTGAAAAATCTGCAATCCGCGACTGTGGTATTTGTTGTATAGCTCGCGCAGCATCATTATGCGCTCAGCCGAATAGTCGGTGCCAAACTGGTGGAAGTCGAGCAGCACCACCTGACCTTTCAGTTCGGTAAGGCTGCGTGCGTTGCCGTGATTGTCGTTGAGGGCTATGTCGATGATGTTTATCTCGCTAACCTTGTCGGCATCGATGACGAGACCGTTGTTCCGGTGGTCGATGATGCGCTTGTCGCGCATGCCTTCGATAGCAATGTTGTGCAGGTTTTGTCCTCGTAACGACTCGGGATAGTTGGCATCCCAGTTGGTTGCTACGGCTGCGAAAATCTTAACGTCCTCAGGAAACTGCTGCGGATTGAAGAGCATGAGATATGAGTTGCCCACCGTGATATACTGGAAGAGTGCGAAATAGGCGTAAGCCTTCATCGGCTCGCGGTAGATGTAGTCGTAGGTTACCTTCTGCTTATAGCTCCTCACTACGCTCATGATGCTGTCTTCCGTAGCCTTTACGCCAAGACTCGGATTGTCGACAATGCTCATGACGGCAGCCTGAAGCTGATACTGCAAGTAGGAGAGTTCCTGTATCTTCTTGCAGTTGTCGGAACCTTTCACGTCGTACTGTGTCGTCATCTGCGGATAGCGTGCGCTGACGGTAACGGTTTCGGTAGAGTCTATGCTGAGATTTATTATCTGGTCGGCGATGCGCAGCCTGTAGAATTCAGGCGCATTGGGAGCATCCTGAGCGAAAGAGAACGTGCCTTCGCCGTCGAGTTTCACGGAGTCGACGGTCTGTGCGCCGTCAAGCGCCATGTTCTCAAGATACAGAATGGAGTCTGCCGCATTGGTTATTGTTCCCGAAATGTGAAACTGGCGGCTCTGACATGCAGACACCAGCAGCCCCGCAAGCACTATGGCAAGGGCGCAAGCATTGCTTTTCAAGTTGTTCTTATTCATATTCGTAGCGTTCATATATTATTTTTTCAACAGCATTCTGACAGCCTCCTCTATCTGCCTGTCGCGACCTGTGAGATAGTCCTCAGGCGTGTTGTATATCAGTATGTCAGGGTTGAGCTGCTGGTTTTCCTCATATTCGCCGTTCATGTCAACGCATCCCACCTGTGGTATGCCGTAGACCAGCTGCTTGTCAATAAGCGTTTCCCACCATACGGCTGTCATTGTTCCGGCAACGGGCGCTCCAATCAGTTTGCCGATGCCGAGAGTCTTGTAGACGAGTGGGAAGCCATGACCGTTGCTGTAGTCGTCTTCGCATATCAAGACACACGACGGCTTGGTCCATTTGTTCCATGGGTCGATGCCGATTTTCCTTCCCTGAGGAACGAAACTCTGGTATTGCTTTCCGCTGAGCAGTGTGCAGAGGTCGTCGTGCAGCCATCCGCCGCCGTTGTGGCGGTCGTCTACGATGACGGCATCCTTGTTCCTGTTCTCATCATTGAGCAACTCCGAGAATACCGTCCTGAAGCTCTCGCTGTTCATCGCCTTGACGTGGACGTAGGCAATGCGTCCGTTCGACAGCGAGTCGACCATCTTCCTGTTGCGCTCAACCCAGCGTTTGTACAGCAGTTCGTTCTGCTCGCCGTTGGTAATAGGTCTGACGATTATGTCTCGCGAGGCTTTCTTGCCCGGATCGAGTATAGTGAGTCGTACGCGCTTGCCTGCCTTTCCGTCGAGCATATAGTTGTAGTCTTTGCCCTTGATGATAGGTTCGCCGTCGATTTTCTCTATGATAGTACCCTTAGTTACTCCTGTATTCCTTACAGCCAGAGGACCTTTCTTCAGCACTTCTGCCACGCGCAAACCGTCGCCGTCATAGTCATTGTCGAAGAAAGCGCCAAGCGTTGCCGTCTGCATGCTTGCTCCTGAAGCAAAGAAACGTGCTCCCGTGTGCGATGCGTTGAGCTCGCCGAGCATCTCCGACAGCATGTTGCTGAAATCGTAGCGGTTGTTTATGTGTGGCAGGAAGCGCTCGTAAGACTTCTTGTAGTAGTCCCAGTCAACGTCGTGCAGGTTTTCTACATAGAATTTATCCTTTATCTGACGCCACACATGGTTGAACATATACTCGCGTTCCTTGTAAGGCTTATAGTTGAAACGTGCCTCAAACTCTATGTTATTTGGCTGTCCGCTTGCAATGTCAATCTTGCGTATCGTGCCGTTTGATGCCACAAAAATGTTCTTGAAGTTCTTGTCGGCATGCAGTTCGCCTGCCCCCACACCTTTCATAACTATCTCTGTCTTACCAGCTTTTATCTCGTGTTTCCACAAGTCGTAGTCGCCTTCAAAGCGAGCGAGATAGTATAATGTGTCTGCCTGCGGGCTAAGCACGGCGTCAGCCATAAACGATGAGTTGACGGTCATGCGTACAATGCGGTCGCGGCAGTTGTCGATGTCGAACTTCAGAGGCTCTACAGCAGGTTTGGATTCTTCCTTCTTGCTGTCTTTTTTCTTGCCTCCGTTGTTTTTATTCTTGCTTCCGTTGCCTTTCTTTTCATCTTTCTTGCCTTCTTTCTGACTGGCTTTAGCTTTCTCTTCCTCGCTCTTTTGCTCGTCGAAGAGTGCCTTTTCCTCCTTATTCATGCGGAATTGCTCATACGCATCAAGGTCGAAGAACATCAGGTAGGCATCCTGTTCGGCTCCCCAACTGCCATGACTTCTGTATCCAGCCCTGTCGCTGTAGAACAGTATAGCCTTTCCGTTGAGTGCCCACTTAGCCGGACTCTCGTTGTATCCAGACTGTGTCAGGTTGTGAACGGTATTCCCGTCGGCACTGACGAGAGCCACGTCGGTGTTGTTCCAGCCGCCTTCGCCGATGTAAGGAGCCAGCAGCCACTTGCTGTCGGGGCTCCATTCAAACCAGATATCTCCGTCGCTGTACGAGAAGACATACTTGCCGTCGAGCGCAGTAGTAGTCTTTTTCGTTTTCAGGTCTAACACTTTCAGTGTGCTTCGGTTCTCGAAGAAAGCAATTTTCTCGCCGTCTGGGCTGTATTTTGGCAGCAATGCCGTCAGCGATGTCTCTGTAAGACGCTTTTCTTCAAGGTCTGTGGCGTATGTAAAGTTGCTCTCCTTGCTGTTCTTAGCTGTCGTCTGGTAAATCTGCCACAGTCCGTCTCTTTCCGAAGTGTATGCTATCTTCTTTCCGTCGGGCGAGAAACAGATGTTGCGTTCTTCCTCCGGAGTGTCTGTTATCTGTTTTGTGGTCTTGTATTCAAGCGAAGTTACATATACATCGCCATGGACTACAAATGCCAGTTCCTTTCCGTTTGGCGACAAGGTAATCTCGCTGGCACCCGTAGGCAGTGTCTGTCTTATGAGTTCGCGGTCGTTTCGGTCAGCCGAGATGTATATTTCCACTTTGGCAGGTGTGCCGCCCGAGGAGACAGTATATATTTCGCCGTCGTAAGTATAGCACAGCGTTTCGTTGTCAGCCACTGTCAGCGAGCGCACAGGATGCTTTGCGTGGAACGTCAGCTGCTGCTTGCTGTCGCTGTCAATATTTCTCTTGTAGACGTTGAATGAGCCGCTTTCCTCGCTCAGATAGTAGAACGATTGTCCGTCGGCAGCCCATCGTGGCGTACGGTCTTCACCCTCAAACGAGGTCAGTTTCGTATATTTCTCGCCTTGTTGCAGCCATATATCCCTTGCTATAGGCGACTTATGGTGCTTTCGGAACGGGTCTTCGTATCCTTTGGCATCGTGGAACAGAATGTTGCCATTGCTCCTGTTGATGCATATATCCTCCATTGTCAGTGCAGAAAACATTGTCGGTCGCGAGCCGTCGACAGCCACCTTGTAGACTTGTGGCTGTGAGCTGGAAGGGAAGAATATGCTTTCAGTCGTCGGCATGATGTTTGAAAGATAGAGCACGTTGTCGTTGTCGGCAAAAGCCATAGGTATCTCGCTGTTGCTCGACGTTGTCAGTCGGCGTGGCTCACCGCCCCATCGGCTCATCAGGTATATGTCGAAGCTACCCTCGCGAGTAGATGCAAAGGCTATCTTCTGCCCGTCGGGACTCCATACGGGATAGGCATCGTAGGCTGCGTTTGTAGTCATCTGTCTTGCCACGCCACCTTCTGTAGAAACCAGGTATATGTCTCCCTTGTATGAGAAGGCTATGTCCTTGCCGTCGGGCGATATTGCACTGTGTCGCAGCCATAGTGGATTACCGACTGCGTTGGTTGTAATGGAAACAAATAGCGTAATGAATATAAGTAACTGTTTCATTGTTATTATGTGTTATTGTTATTATTCCTTATTAATAATGTATATATACTATGTTTCTGCAAATATATGAAAAAATAATCACATAGAGTGTTTTTTACTGAAAATTGTTGTCTTTCAGCATCATTCTGCACCTCTCTATGATGTCGATGAGTTCTTTTTCTTTTTCTGCCCTCAGCATTTCTATGCGTGTACTCCTGAAGTTTGGTATGCCTTTGAATATAGGTGTAGCCGCCAGATGCCTCCTTGTGTGGAGTATTCCCCTGTATTCGTCTATTCGTTCAACGTTGATTCTCAACTGTTCTTCAAGCACATCTATTTTCTCGTCGAGCGTCAGTTGCCTTTCAGAGAACAGCCATGCGTTTCCAAAAGTAGCCCTTCCTATCATTACTGCATCCACGCCGTATCGGTCGAATGCCTTGTCGGCATCTTCACGCGATGTTATGTCGCCGTTGCCTATTATCGGAATATGTATTCGCGGATTGTTCTTCACTTCGCCAATGAGAGTCCAGTCAGCCTGTCCGGTGTACATCTGCGAGCGTGTCCTGCCGTGTATAGTCAGTGCAGCAATGCCGCAGTCCTGCAATCTTTCAGCAAGTTCGGTAATTATAAGCGACTCGTTGTCCCATCCCAGTCTTGTCTTCACTGTTACGGGCAGGCTTACCGCCTTCACCACTTCGCGAGTAATGTCTAGCATCAGCGGTATGTTTCTCAGCATGCCAGCCCCTGCACCCTTGCCAGCCACCTTCTTTACGGGGCATCCGAAGTTCAGGTCTATTACGTCCGGACGTGCCTGTTCCACTATCTTTGCAGCCTCCACCATTGCTTCGACGTCGCGTCCGTAGATTTGTATTCCTACTGGTCGTTCCATGTCGCTGATAGTAAGTTTCTGCATAGTCGACTTTACCGAGCGTATCAGTGCTTCTGCCGATACGAACTCAGTGTAGACCATAGCAGCGCCAAACCTCTTGCACATCATGCGGAAGCCTATGTCTGTAACGTCTTCCATTGGTGCGAGGAACAGTGGTCGGTTGCCAAATTCTATGTTGCCTATCTTCATATTGTCATTACTTTAGTCCTTTTTTCCTTGTCATGCTTTCAAAGCAGATGGTAGATACCTCCTGCGTATGCCTTTATGATGCCTTTCATTTCGAGTTCAAACAGCATCGGCGACAGTTTGTTTATCGAGATATTGGTATTTGCGGTCAGTTGGTTTATCTGCAAGTCGTTGTTCCTTTTCAGTTCGGCTACAATCTTCTGCTCGTCAGAGTTCAGTTCCGTAAACAAGTCTTTTTCTATCGCCTTGCCTCGCATTTTTCTTATATTGTCATCGCTCTGCCACCGCATCATCTTCATAAAGTCGTCGGCAGACGTTATCATAGCCGCCTCGTTGTCGCGTATCATGTTGTTGCAACCTGTGCTGTAGTGGTCGTTTGTCCTTCCTGGAAAGGCAAACACATCTCTTGCGTAGCTGCGTGCTATGCCAGCGGTTATCAGTCCTCCGCCCTTAGCAGCCGACTCTACGACAATCGTTGCGTCTGCCATGCCAGCCACAATGCGGTTGCGCGAGATGAAGTTCACCTTGTCTACCTTCGAGCGAGTTGGGTATTCCGTCAGCAGTCCTCCGTGCGTTGTCATCTGCCGAGCCGTTTCTCTGTGGCTCGACGGGTATATTGTGTCGAGTCCGTGAGCCAGAACGCCAATCGTGTCGCAGTTGTCTGCCAGAGCGTGCCGGTGTGCGCAGATGTCGATACCGTAAGCCAGTCCGCTCACTATCAGCACGTCTGCCATCTGTGCGCTCAGCCCGTCAATGAAGTGGCGTATGCAGTCCTGTCCGTAAGCCGTGCAGTGTCGCGTGCCGACGATGCTAACAATATGTTGTCGGTTGAGGTCTGCCGTACCTTTATAGTATAGCACTATCGGTGCGTCGCTGCATTCCTTCAGGCGTTGCGGATAGTCGTCAGCCGTGTAGGGTATGACCCTGATGCCTTTGTCCTGGCAGAATTTCAGTTCCTCCTCAGCCCATTTGTATTGCAGTTCGGCAGTTTTCATAACTTCCGCCCATTTGTCGGTTATGTCGGGCAGCACCGTCTTTATGTCGGCGATGTTCTCCGTCAGCACGCTGGCAGAGCCTGTTTGCCTTATCATCTCCACCTTTCCGTTCTGCGGAATGTGTTTCATGGCAGCCACGACCATAGCGCTTATCGTTTCTTTCATCTGTCTGCCTAATGGTTGTTAGTTGTCGTTGAGTATTCTGTCGTACTCCTCGCTCACTGCCAGTTTGCCGTCTACGAGGCATACGAGTTCTATTACAGAACTGAAGCACAGGCTGTTGTCGCTTTCGAGGAATATGTCCTGCTCGAATACATATCGTATGCGTTCTTTCCTGACAGCCAGTCTCGAAATAAACACATCGTCGCATCGCAGTGGTTTCTTGTAGCGCATTGTCGCCTTGACGACCACCGCGTCGACTCCTTTTGCGTGCATCTCGGCAAAGCTGACGCCCTTGCTGCGTATGAAAAGGTGTCGCGTGTGTTCTATATAGTGCATGTAGTTGGCATTGTTGACTATTCCCTCTATGTCGCATTCATAGTCGCGCACCTCCATGCGGGTTTCAAAAACGTAGTTCTTCATTGTCGGTTGATATTGTTATATAAAATGTTTCTACATCATGGTTTTCATATATTGGTATCCAATCCTGCATCTGAGGCAGTCCCGCCGGTCGCAGTATTTCGTCTTCAGCTGTATAAGTGCCTGCGAGTCGGCAGCCGTATCAGCTTTCAGTCCGCACTCCTGCCACATGGCAACGATGTTGTTTTTCTCGGCTTTCAGTTGCTCCAGCATGTAGAAAGCCCTGTCCACATATTTCTCGTTTGCCTTGTATCTTCCGTATGCGAAGAGTATCGGCACAATGGTGTTTATAGTCAGCACTTGCAGCGATGCAGGCGAAAGTTGCTTTTTGCTCTTCTTGCTTTCTGCGCCGAAAGTAAAGTGTGTCTGCCAGTATGGCGTGGCATGAGTGGAAAGCATGTCCTCCACGTCGTCTGTAGTGTTGCATTCGCACATCCTGCTCAGCGACATCTGTCGGCTGCAATAGAGATGAGCCAGTTGCGAGAGCCTTATCTGCGGAAAGTTCTGTGGTCGCAGGCGGAGAAATCGCCATCGGCTGTAGTCCATCGTTTTCAGTCCGAACTTATGCTTCAGGTAGGCATATTCGTTGCTCAGTCGCTGGAAATAGCTGTCGGCAACAGTCTGCTCGTAGTGTCGCTGCGGTATGTTTTCCTTGTCGAGAAATCCCGCCTGTCCCATGAATATAGCCTCTATCTGGAACACGTCGTCGCGGTGGTGGGCTGCGGCGGCAAGGTCTACGGTGTTGCTCCACTCCTCGAAGGCGTCGCCGTTGAGTCCGAATCCGTAGCTGCGTGCCAGCGTAGCGAAAAGCACTTTCTCCCAGTCGTTCGACATGGCGGCAGCCTTTTGCATTATAGCTTTCGTCTTTTCCTCCAGGCGCTCGGTCTGCAGAGCGCTCAGCCAGGAGTGTAGTGTCAGCTGCGACAGTTGCGGAATAATCCTGTAGCACGGCGGATAGCGGTCTTCGTTTATCAGTGCCTCATAGTTTGTCCTGACGTGTTCAGGCACTCTCATCTCCATCTGCGGCACGCTCTCGCCTTTGGCGTTGACTATCGTGCGGTCTATGTTTTCGCAAACGTGTAGTATGACGTTGTCGTAGTGTCTGTCGGTATCGTGCCTGTGCAGGTACCAGTCGCTGGCTTTGTCGTGTATCTCTATGTTTCCAACCCACAGCGTGCCACCTATTTTTATCTTCGCGTTGAAGAAGTCGGGTCCGTCGTTATGGTTGTGCAGTCCCGTGTCTATCACCTCTACGGGCTGTCCGTCGGTGGTAGAAAGTTGCTGGGCTGGAAATAGTCTATGCTTCCAGCAGTAGTGTAACAGTTGTTCCATTATGCTATTGGCTGATGTAAACAGTATGCAAATTTAGTAATTTTTGTTCTATAATGTATATTTAACCTCATTTTTTAGCATAATAATTTTGTTTTGCGGTGTGTTTTCAGCCGTCAAGAAATGTGGCGTCTTGAAAAAAGATACAAAAAAGTCGCAACCTTTTCACAAAGATTGCGAACTCACCATGAAAAATCAGTATTTTTGTAGAAATCAACTATAATATTACTTTTTTTCGTGTTGGATATAAAAAACTATTACCATGAAATTTTATTATGCATTACTTTATTACCTATTTTTTATTATGAGAAACTATTACTTTTATCTTAAGTTCAGCCTCGCTTAGCTGTGTTGTTTTCGTTTTCTGTTTGCAAAGGTATAATGAAATGCGATAATGTGCAAATTTTTGGGTAGGACAAAAGTTGGACAAAAGTGTTAAACGCTCAAATTGCCTTTAAACAGGGCGTTCTGAGAGGTGCAAATTTTGCGGAAATTTTTAATTTTTTGCAAAATAAATGTTTGTTCTATGTCAATTTTACGTAGATTTTGTGGTCGAAAAACACAAATTTTCCGAAAAATTTGGGTCGGATTTCTGTCTGTCGGAAAAAATTTTTCGCATGAAAAAACAGTTCCGCCGACGAGAAATTTTTCCACATTTACATGTTGCCGTACATGCCGCCGGACACCGAAAAAGTGTTGTCCGAATTTCAACGTTGCAGATATTATTTTAATAATATCATATAGACGTGCCGATGAGCAGACATGAAAAATGTACTGCAAAAACCGAGTCAATCAAAACGGGAACGTTAACGTTAACGGGAACCTTAGTGTTTGGACTTACAGCAAAAACTGTGCCAAAGTGAACAGGATTTTTCTCCGACCCCGAAAAATATGAAAAATTTTGACAGGGAAAAACTCTCCAAATAGAATCGGAACAGCCCTTCAAACTGCAAAATTCTGTTAAATTAAGGGTCGGCGATAACTGTTAAAATTGTCAAAGAGTATGTTTGACGCGCCTGTTTCGTCTATTTTGCCCTGTCAGGCATAGAGTCTGATACCCTCAAACACTATGTCTGACATCCTCAAACAGTGTGTTTGACATTGTCAAACATGCTCTTTGACAATTTTAACACTTGTATTTCGTGCGTCCAAAGCGTATGTTTTCGACTAACAAACTGACTGTCAGAGAGTTACAAATACATGCGAAATTTGAGTGTATTTTGCCCCTTTGATTTCCGAGACGACTTTTGCGGGCATTCTCGCGACAGTAAACGAGCCAAAATTGATTAGCACTTTTCTTCACGCAGACAGGCAAAAAACTCTTCTTTCTCGCTCTCCGCAGTATGCCCGCATGTGATAAAATCATAAAAACTTAGCGCTCAAAGCAATAAATATAATTATTTTGTTCTCAGTTAATTAGATTTTTTGTACCTTTGCATCCGATTTTTCTATTATTCATTTTTCATCACATTAGAATTGAAGACATTTACAGAATTAGGCGTAAGTGAGCCGATATTGCGCGCCATAGCCGATATGGGGTTTGAAAATCCCATGCCCATACAGGAAGAAGTAATACCGTATTTATTGGGAAACGGAAACGACGTCATCGCCCTTGCACAGACCGGCACGGGCAAGACGGCAGCTTTCGGTATACCGCTGCTGCAACGCACTGACACCCAGACGAAGACAACGCAGGCAGTGATATTGTCGCCGACGCGCGAACTGTGCCTGCAGATAGCCGACGACCTGAAAGACTTTTCAAAGTATATCGACGGTGTGCGCGTGCTCGCAGTGTATGGCGGAACATCGATACAGAACCAGATACGTGCCATAGAGCGCGGCGTGCAGATCATCGTGGCTACGCCGGGACGACTCATCGACCTGATGAAGCGCGGCGTGGCAAAGCTCGACGGAGTGCGCAACGTGGTGCTCGACGAGGCTGACGAGATGCTCAACATGGGTTTCAAGGACGACATCGACGAGATACTTGCCGGCGTGCCTGCCGACAGAAACACGCTGCTCTTCTCGGCAACCATGAGCAAGGACATAGAACGCATAGCACGCACATACCTGCACGACCATAAGGAAATAGTGGTGGGCAGCCGAAACGAAGGCGCCGAAAACGTCAACCATATCTACTATATGGTGCAGGCGCGCGATAAGTACCTGGCTCTCAAGCGCATAGTAGACTACTATCCGCGCATCTTCGCAATAGTCTTCTGCCGCACGAAGGCAGAAACGCAGGAAGTAGCCGACAAGCTGATACGCGACGGATACAGTGCCGAATCGCTGCACGGCGACCTCTCGCAGCAGCAGAGAGACCTCACGATGCAGAAGTTCAGGCAGCACCTCACGCAGCTGCTCGTGGCTACCGACGTGGCTGCACGCGGTCTCGACGTCGACGACCTGACACACGTCATCAACTTCGGACTGCCCGACGACATAGAAAACTATACCCACCGCAGCGGACGTACAGGACGCGCCGGAAAGAAAGGAACGTCGATAGCCATCGTACACTCGCGCGAACGACACAAGATAAGGAACATAGAACGCGAGATAGGAAAGAAGTTTGTGGAGGGAACGATACCGTCTTCGAAGGAAATATGCACCAAGCAGCTCTACAAGGTAATGGAGCAGATAGACAAGGTGGACGTGAAAGAGGAGGAGATAGCGCCGTTCATGGAAGACATAAACCGACGCTTCGACTACATGGACAAGGAGGAACTGCTGAAAAAGATAGTGTCTATGGAGTTCGGAAAGTTCCTCGCCTACTATGCCGACGCGCCCGAAATATCGCAGATAAGTGCCAAAGACGACAAGAAAAAGTCAGCATCCGACAAGCCGAAAGGCAAGGGCGGTGGCGCCAGAAAGGCTGAAAAAGGATACGTCAAGCTGTTCATAAATCTCGGAAAGACCGACGGCTTCTATCCCGGAGAAATCATGCAGTTCATCAACAAGCATGTCGGCGGACGCCAGCGCGTAGGACACATCGACCTGCTGCAGCGATTCTCATACATCGAAGTGCCAGAACGCGACGCAAGAAAGGTAATGGACGCACTCGACGGAACAACCTACAAGAAACGTGCCGTCAGGTGTAACAGGTCAGACGAGACCGACCCGAGCAAGCGGGAAAAGCGAGGCGACAGGAAAGAAAAGCCCGCACGCCGCGACAACAAGGGCAAAAAGAAGGAAAAGAAGCAGCGCAACGAAATGCCGAAAGAGGAAAACAACTACGACTGGAGGCAGTTCTTCCGCAACGACGACATAAAGCTGAAAGGCGAAGAACCAGACTTCAGCGAGGACGGATGGGCATGCCGGAAGCCAAAGAAGAAATAGACGGCACAGGCAAAAAATAATTCTACTTTTTTGAAATGTCTCGAAATTTGCTTATTTTTGCAGGAAATATAAACTAAATAGCAGCGGAATATGGCAGCAACAGAACATAAACCATCAGTCCAGATAAGGAAAGTGGAAAGCAGGAGCGACCTGCGCCGCTTCGTGGATTTCCACTACGACCTCTACGAGGGAAACGCCTACGACGCACCGACACTGTTCAGCGACGATATGCGCACGCTCGACAAAGAGAAGAATGCAGCCTTCGAATTCTGCACGGCAGAATACTACCTCGCATACAAAGAAGACAAGGTAGTGGGTCGCGTGGCTGCAATCATCAACAACAAAGCCAACGAGCGCTGGGGAAGAAAGAGCGTACGCTTCGGATGGATAGACTTCGTCGACGACATGGAAGTGTCGCGCGCACTGTTCGACGCTGTGGCTGAATACGGCAGGAAGAACGGAATGACGGAGATGATAGGACCGCTCGGGTTTACCGACTTCGACCCCGAAGGAATGCTGACGGCTGGCTTCGACGAACTCGGAACAATGGCTACCATATACAACTACCCGTACTATCCGCAGCACATGGAACAGCTCGGAGGCTTTGAAAAAGACAACGACTACGTGGAATTCAAGATTTTCGTGCCAAAGGAAATACCAGAGAAATACACGAAGATATCGCAGATGATAGAATCGCGCTACAATCTGCACGTCAGGTCGCTGACAAGGAAAGAGATAAACGAAGGCATGGGACACAAGGTGTTCCACCTGATAAACGACACTTTCAAAGACCTCTACGGATATTCCGAACTCTCCGACCGACAGATAGACCAGTATGTCAAGATGTATCTGCCACTGGCAGACCTCAACCTCATACCGATTGTGGAAGACTGGAACACCGAAGACCACCGCATGGTAGGCGTCGGCATAACCATACCGTCGCTCTCGCGAGCATTGCAGAAGTGCCGCAGGGGAAGGCTGTTGCCTTTCGGATGGTGGCACATACTGAGGGCTCTGAAGCTGCATAAGACCAACATCGTAGACCTGGAGATGGTGGGCGTGCTGCCCGAATACCGCAAGAAAGGCGCAAACGCACTGCTGTTCTACTACCTCATACCGTGGTATCAGCGCTACGGAATAGAGTGGGGAGAAAGCCAGGTGGAAATGGAGACAAACGAAAACGTACAGGGACAGTGGCAATACTTTGAGACTGTAAACCATAAACGCCGCCGCTGCTACAAGAAGAACATATAGAACGCGAACACGACAAGACAAGAATGGAAGATTACGACATAATAGACCAACCTATAGCATCATACAGCGAAGATGACATAAAGCATCTTGACGACATGCAGCACATCAGGACGCGTCCAGGTATGTATATCGGACGACTCGGCGACGGCAAACTGCCGGAAGACGGCATCTATGTCCTGCTGAAGGAAGTCATAGACAATGCCATCGACGAATTTAAGATGAACGCAGGCAAGCGAGTAGAGATAGACATAGAAGACAACCTGAGAGTGAGGGTGCGCGACTACGGACGAGGCATCCCGCAGGGAAAGCTCATCGAAGTGGTGTCTATGCTCAACACCGGAGGAAAATACGATTCAAAGGCATTCAAGAAGAGTATCGGACTCAACGGAGTGGGTGCGAAAGCCGTCAACGCCCTCAGCACGCACTTCGAGGCGCACAGTTTCCGCGACGGAAAGGTAAGGAAAGCGGTCTTTGAAAGGGGAAAGCTCGTTGACGACGTAACCGAAAAGACAACTGACGAAGCAGGAACGCTCATATATTTCGAGCCAGACAACACGCTGTTCAAGAACTATTCTTTCCACGACGACATAGTGGAAAACATGCTGCGCAACTATACTTACCTGAACACGGGCTTCACGATACTCTACAACGGACGCCGCATAGTGAGCCGAAACGGACTGAAAGACCTGCTCACCGACAAGATGACAGCCGACGGACTCTACCCGATAGTACACATAAAGGGCGAGGACATAGAGATAGCATTCACTCATACCAACCAATATGGCGAGGAATACCACTCGTTTGTAAACGGACAGAACACTACGCAGGGTGGTACTCACCAGTCGGCGTTCAAGGAACATCTTGCCAAGACTATAAAGGAATTTTCCGGAAAAAGCTATGAATACGGCGACATACGCAACGGACTCGTGGCTGCAATAGCAGTAAACATAGAGGAACCGATGTTTGAAAGCCAGACGAAAATCAAGCTCGGAAGCAACAATATATGGCCCGAGAAACCTGAAGAAAACCGTCCGGCAGGACCAACCGTAAACAAGTTTGTAGGCGATTTCGTAAAACAGGAAGTGGACAACTTCCTGCATAAGAATCCAGATGTTGCCGAAATAATGCTTCAGAAGATTTCCGAAAGCGAGAAAGAACGAAAGGCAATGGCTGGCGTGGCAAAACTGGCAAGGGAAAGAGCCAAGAAAGCCAACCTGCACAACAGGAAACTGCGCGATTGCAGAATACACTATTGCGACGCAAAGAATGAACATAAGGAGGAAACATCCATATTCATCACTGAGGGAGACTCGGCAAGCGGAAGCATAACGAAAAGCCGAAACGTAAACACGCAGGCGGTGTTCTCGCTCATGGGAAAGCCGCTCAACTGCTACGGCAAGCAGAAAGAGATAGTCTACAAGAATGAAGAATTCAACCTGTTGCAGGCTGCCCTCGACATAGAAGACGGACTCGATTCGCTCAGATACAATAAGGTCATAGTGGCTACCGATGCCGATATCGACGGCATGCACATACGGCTGCTGATGATAACATTCTTCCTGCAGTTCTTCCCAGAGCTGGTAAAGAAGGGTCATGTATATGTATTGCAGACACCGCTTTTCCGTGTTCGCAACAAGCGTACAAAGATAAAGAACAAGAAAGTGATAGCCGATGCCGATGCCATGCTGGGTGAAAAAGAAAAGAAAGGCGACTTCATCACACGCTACTGCTATAGCGACGAAGAGCGACGCAAGGCTATAGAAGAACTCGGACCAGACCCGGAGATAACGCGATTTAAAGGTCTCGGAGAGATAGGTCCTGACGAATTTGTACACTTTATAGGTCCCGACATACGCTTGGAACAGGTAACGCTGAACAAGACCGACCAGGTAGACATGCTGCTGGAGTATTACATGGGCAACAACACGATGGAGCGTCAGAACTTTATCATCGACAATCTTGTCATAGAAGAAGACCGAGTAGAGGATTTAGAAAAAGTGGAATAATGAGAAAGACAGTAATATTTGCCTTATTATTGCTGATAGCTGTATCTGTGAATGCACAGATGCTCATCAATGCAAGCACGCCGTTGCAGAAACTTGTAAACGCGGAACAGGCGCTATACATACTCTACGTCGATTCTGTCGACGAGCAGAAGAACGTAGAAAATGCCATACGCGGAATGTTGGAGAAGCTCGACCCGCATTCTACATACTCGACACCGAAAGAGGTTGAAGCCATGAAAGAGCCGTTGGAGGGCTCGTTTGAGGGCATCGGCGTGCAGTTTAACATGATAGAAGACACGCTAGTAGTCATTCAGCCTACAATGAACGGACCATCGGAAAAGGTGGGCATCGTTCCTGGCGACCGCATCGTTACGGTAAACGACACTGCCATTGCCGGAGTGAAGATGGAGCGCCGCGACATAATGAAGCGGCTGCGCGGAAAGAAAGGCACAAAGGTTAAGCTCGGAATAGTGAGACGTGGCATCAGCGGAGTACAGACTTTCGTTGTCGTACGCGACAAGATTCCTGTGAAAAGCATTGACGCACACTACATGATACGCCCTGAAACAGGATATGTCAGGATAGGCAATTTCGGCGCAACGACGCATGACGAGTTTATGGAATCAGTGCAGGATTTGCAGAAACAGGGCATGAAACGTCTCGTCATCGACTTGCAGGACAACGGTGGTGGCTATCTGCATGCAGCAGCAAAGATAGCAAACGAGTTTCTCGAGAGTGGAGAGATGATAGTCTATACCGAAGGACGCACGGTGAAGCGTCAGGAGTTTATGGCTCATGGCGACGGACGTTTGCGCGACTTGCCGGTAGTGATACTGACAAACGAGTTTACCGCTTCGGCTTCGGAAATACTTGCCGGAGCAATGCAAGACCAAGACAGAGGACTCGTAGTGGGACGACGAACCTTCGGAAAGGGACTCGTGCAGCGTCCGCTTGAGTTCGACGACGGCTCAATGATACGCCTGACAGTGGCACACTACTATACGCCGACAGGCAGATGCATACAGAAACCATACCAGAAAGGACAGTTGAAAGACTATGAAATGGATTTGGAGAACAGACTGAAACACGGGGAACTGACAAATCCAGACAGCATACATTTCGCTGATTCACTGAAAACTCTCACGCTGAAAAAGCATCGCGTTGTCTATGGCGGAGGAGGTATCATGCCCGACTATTTCGTGCCGTTGGACACATTGCAGTACACACGCTTCCATAGGCAGATAGCAGGAAGAAGCATAGTGGTGAATGCTTTGCTGAAATATATAGACAACCATCGCAAGCAACTTAAGCGCGAATATGCAACGTTTGATGACTTCAACCGTCGCTTTGAGGTGCCCCAGACATTGATAGACAATATAATTGCTGAGGCAGAAAAGCAGAACGTCAAGCCAAAAGACGACGAAGAACTTGCTCATACGCTGCCTTTCCTGAAAACACAGTTAAAGGCTCTCGTTGCAAGAGATATATGGGACATGAGCGAATACTTTACTATTATAAACGAACAAAACCATATAGTGAAGAAAGCATTGGAGGTTATAATAGAAGATAGTAATTAACACAGTATTACTGTTATAGGTTAAAACATGAAAATCAATATAAGAAGTAGGAAAACACTGGCTGCTCTGATAGCAGTAGCAATAGTATTTGCAGCACTCGCAATTATATATTATTCCTATCAACGTCCGCAAAATATAAAGAAAATGTTGGCAGAGGCTGACTCGTTGGTTGTTGAGTCGATGAACGCACTCAATACAGACAGTTTCGCACTGGCTTTCCACAACCTGAGCGAAGCAATGTCTATATACACCAGCCAGAAGAACAAGAAAGGCGAGATGACGGTAAGGACAAATCTGGCGATAGTATACTACGGACTCGAACTGTTCGACAATGCTAACAATGAACTTTCTGTGGTCAACAAGAATGTTAACTTTCTTGATACCACATATCAGATAGTTTTCTATCGTATAGATGCCATAGTCAAGACGATAGTCAACAAGGAATATGATTTGGCTATAAAGCAGTTCAAGCGGGGAATAGAATTGGATAGTGCTTCGGGGAACAAACTGGCTTTTGTACAGGATATTGCAAACCTTGCAGAGGTATATATCTACAACAAACAGAACGAAAAAGCTCATAAAATGTTGCGGAAGATAGAAGAAATGAACTTAGGCAACAAGGAGGAGTTTACATCGCAATACTATTTCTGCAAGGGCAAATTGTACTTTGAGGAGAAACAATACGATGAGGCATATGAAACGTTGCAGCGTTGTCTGGCATATAGTACACGGTACAACCAACCACACCTGAGACTACAGGCAATAGACATATTGCGCACCATAGACAGTATACGTGGCGACAATACAAACTATATCAAGAACATGCACGCATACATCAGTCTGAACGACTCTATCAGCGGAAACCGAATAACCAATGAAATATCGCGACTGCAAGAGCAGCAGAAGATAGAGCTGGAGCGCGAAGCATACAAGAAGCGACATATTCTGATGGTGGTATATTTTACTGCCGGTTTGATACTCGTTGCCCTGTTAGCTGTGATTTTCTTCATGATGTACAGGAGAACGGAGCAGACCAAGCGTCTCGTACAGCTTGAGGCAGAGAAACTTGACTCCGAGATAATGCTCGAACGAATGCAGAACGAACTTCTCAGGCTTAAGGTTGAGCAGAACGGTGAGGAACTGAAAGAGGCGAGAAAGGAAAATCTTTCCATGTCGTTGCAGCTGGCTTCGTTCAAGGAACAGAGTAACGACACAGAGTCTTTGCAGATTTTCGACGATACATACATGCAGCTGAACGAAACATTCGGCAAGGAGTTGCGCGAGCGTTACCCTCGACTTACGGCTAACGAGCAGCGCTTCCTATACCTCATAAAGCTGGGACTGACCTCGCAGGAGATGATGTCGGTGCTGAATATATCCTCAAGTGGGCTCTACAAGATGAGATACCGACTGAAGAAAAAGCTCAATCTCTCTGGCGACCAGACCATAGAGCAGTTTCTTGCAACAATAGGATGACAAGCTCAGCAATCACTTGTCTGTAATAAACCGAAACCAGTCTATACGTTATGAATATATGTGTATTTTGCTCTGCCAATGATAATATCGACAGAGATTATTTCGTTGCAACCGAAGAGCTGGGGCATTGGATAGCCGAAAATGGGCATACTCTTGTCTTTGGCGGCTGCAATATGGGACTCATGGAGTGTGTTGCCAAGTCGGTAAAGGACAATGGTGGTACGACAGTCGGTGTCGTTCCTAAAAAGATTGAGGATCGTGGGCGCGTGTCGGAATATGTAGACAGGCGTATCGACTGCAACAATCTCAGCGACCGCAAGCAGATAATGCTCGAACAAAGCGATATATTCGTAGCCCTGCCCGGTGGTATAGGCACGCTCGACGAAATATTTGCCGTTGCCTCGTCGTCAACGATTGGCTATCACGCAAAGCGAGTAATATTATATAATGTAAAGAATTTCTATGCTCCTTTGTCATCCCTTCTACATCATCTTGATGCTCAGGGATTGCTGAGAGGCAGTTGCAGTCAGTATATACAGACAGCCGACACGCTCGAAGAGTTAGCCGACATTATCAGCCTTTAGTTCCTTTTTCCTGAAAAAACGGTCTACTATTATCGCTATGGCACCGTCGCCCGTAACGTTGCATGCCGTTCCGAAAGAGTCCATAGCAATATACAGTGCTATCATCAGCGCCTGACTTTCTGCATCGAATCCCAGAATCGACGACAGCGGAGCCAGTGCTGCCATTATTGCACCGCCAGGAACGCCAGGTGCAGCAACCATCACTATGCCGAGCATCATCACAAAGTGGATGAATGTTGGCATGTCGTATGGCAAGTTGTTGAGCAGGCAAATTGTTATGGCACAGCATGTTATCTTCATTGCCGAGCCCGACATGTGTATCGTGGCACATAGCGGAACGGTAAAGCCGGCAACTCCCTCACTGACACCATTTTTGACAGTCTGTCGCAGCGTGATAGGTATTGTGGCTGCCGACGATGACGTGCCTAATGCCGTAAAGTAAGCCGGCAGCATGTTCCAGAGAGCCTTTGCCGGATTGCGTTTGCCTATAATGCCGGCAACAATAAACTCATATATAAGGATAAAGATATGCAGTGCAAAGATAACAACTATGATCATTGCAAAGACTTTCAGTATATGGTAAACCTGTCCGTTGCTTGTCATCGTCAGGAATATTCCGAAGATGTACAGTGGCAGCAGCGGAATGATAGCCGACGATATTGTGCGTGTTATCACGTCGCGCAGTTCGTTGAAGATGTTTTTCATTGTAGGCATGCTGCCATAGGCTATGCATAGTCCCATGAGGAAAGAGAATACCAGTGCGCTCATGACGTCGAACATGGCTGGAATGTTGACTGTGAAGTAAGGCGCGATGTCTTCCGGCTTTTCTATTGTGCCTGCATTTGTGGCTGATTCCACAAGCTGCGGAAAGAAAGCCGTACCCGTTCCGTAGGCAAGCATGCCTGCAAACACGGTGTCAAGATATGCTATCAGCACTGTTGCCACCAGCAGTTTGCCTGCGCCGCGCCCTATGTCGCCAATGGCAGAAGTAACCAGACCGACGATGATGAACGGTATGATGAAGCCCAGAAACTGGCTGAATATGCCGTTGAATGTGGCAAAGAGCCTGACCACAGACATAGGCAGAAACTGTCCGAGAACGATACCCAGCACGATGGCTATCAATATGCGTGGCAATAGTGGTAGTTTTCTTAGCATAATATTATATAATTTACAGGTTATGTTAACTTTGCAGTGATATGTCGGTGCAAAAGTATAAAAATATTCTCGTTTATTCGTTCATTTGCAACTAAAAATGTAACTTTGCAGCGTTTTTATATAAATAGATGTATTTTATTATTAGATGTTTTAAAGGAAACAGTAAGTAAATTTTTAGATGAACGTAATTAAAAAAAGTGTTCAGTTGTCTGATGGAAGAACCATCACGATTGAAACAGGAAAAGTGGCAAAGCAGGCAGACGGTTCTGTAATGTTGAGAATGAACAATACCGTCCTTCTTGCTACTGTATGTGCCGCTAAGGATGCAGTTCCGGGAACAGATTTCATGCCATTGCAGGTAGACTATCGCGAGCAGTATGCTGCCGCAGGACGTTTTCCGGGCGGATTCACAAAGCGCGAGGGCAAGCCAGGCGACAACGAGATTCTCACTTCTCGTCTCGTAGACCGCGTATTGCGCCCTCTTTTCCCGTCAAACTATCATGCGGAAGTATATGTCAACATCATGCTTCTCAGTGCCGACGGAGTTGATCAGCCCGATGCTCTGGCAGGTTTTGCTGCCTCTGCAGCGCTGGCTTGTTCCGACATTCCGTTCGAATGCCCCATATCTGAGGTCAGAGTGGCACGCATCAACGGTGAGTATGTCATCAACCCTACATTCGAGGAGATGAAGCATGCCGACATGGACATAATGGTTGGTGCTTCTGCCGAGAACATTATGATGGTTGAAGGCGAAATGAAGGAAGTTTCAGAGCAAGACCTCTTGGGCGCGCTGAAGGCTGCTATGGAAGCCATCAAGCCTATGTGCGACTTGCAGGTTGAACTCTCTAAGGAACTCGGCAAGGACGTGAAGCGCGAGTATGACCACGAAATCAACGACGAGGAGCTTCGCGAGCAGGTCAACAAGGAACTTTATCAGAAAGCCTACGAGGTAACCAAGCAGGCACTCGATAAGAGCGCACGCCAGGAGGCTTTCGACCAGATACTTGAGCAGTTCAAGGAGGAATACAATGCGGCTCATGCCGACATGAGCGAAGACGAGCTCGAGGAGAAAGCTGCACTTATGGCGCGCTACTACCACGACGTCATGCGCGATGCCATGCGTCGTTGCATCCTCGACGAGGGAATACGTCTCGATGGCAGAAGGACAGACCAGATACGTCCTATCTGGTGCGAGACAGAGCCTCTGCCAATGCCTCACGGAAGTTCGCTCTTCACGCGTGGCGAAACGCAGAGCATCACGACATGTACGCTCGGAACTAAACTCGACGAGAAACTCGTAGACGATGTTCTCGACAAGAACTACATGCGATTCCTGCTTCACTACAACTTCCCGCCGTTCTGTACGGGCGAGGCTAAGGCTCAGCGCAGTGTCGGACGCCGCGAGATAGGACACGGACACCTCGCATGGCGAGCTCTGAAAGACCAGATACCTGCCGACTTCCCTTACACAGTGCGTCTTGTTTCGCAGATTCTGGAGTCTAACGGCTCATCGTCGATGGCTACTGTCTGCGCAGGTACGATGGCTCTGATGGATGCCGGCGTGCCTATGAAGAAGCCAGTCAGCGGTATTGCTATGGGTCTGATAAAGAATCCGGGCGAAGACAAGTATGCAGTTCTCTCTGACATTCTCGGCGATGAGGACCATCTCGGCGACATGGACTTCAAGACTACCGGTACGCGCGACGGTCTGACAGCAACGCAGATGGACATCAAGTGCGACGGTCTGTCATTCGATATTCTTGAGAAGGCGCTCATGCAGGCTAAGGCTGGACGTGAGCATATCTTGGGCAAGATAACCGACTGCATTGCTGAGCCGCGTGCAGAACTCAAGCCGCATGTTCCGCGCATCGAAGCTTTCGACATTCCGAAGGAGTTTATCGGTGCTGTCATCGGTCCTGGCGGAAAGATTATCCAGCAGATTCAGGAAGAAACGGGTTCTGTCATTACAATCGACGAGGTTGATGGCGTAGGCAAGGTACAGGTCAGTGCGCCTAACGGAGAGTCCATCGAGGGTGCGATAAAGAAGATTCGTGCCATCGTTGCCATACCAGAAGTAGGAGAGGTGTACGAAGGAACGGTGAGAAGCATCATGCCTTACGGCTGTTTCGTAGAGATAATGCCGGGCAAGGACGGACTGCTCCACATCAGCGAGATAGACTGGAAGCGTCTCGAAACCGTTGAGGCTGCAGGACTGAAGGAGGGAGACAAGATTACTGTCAAGCTGATGGAGATAGACCCGAAGACGGGCAAGTACAAGCTCTCTCACAAGGTGCTGATACCGAAACCAGAAGGATATGTAGAGCGCGAGCGTCGTCCGCGTCCGGAGCGCAACGACCGCTTCGGCAATGAGCGCCGTCAGCGTGGCGAGCGTCCGGAACGCAACAACCACCGCGATGAGCACCGTCAGAACGGCAACGGACAGTCGCAGCAACACTTCAGCGACTACCACGACCCACTGGCTGAGCGTGAGCCGCGCGACTTCAACGACTCGCTCGACCACATCTCTGACGTGGAATAATATAGCAAAAAGCAGAAAAACTATTCATTTCGGGGAGGTATCATGTCTGTTAGCGGGCGTGGTATGCTTCCCGAAACGATTTTCTGACGACGTGCAGGCGAATGCCGGAACTGTCGTTCAGACAAACAGACAACAACACATACAGCCAATGTACGACATAGACAACATACGTCATGATTTCCCGATACTCAGCCGCACGGTCTACAACCGTCAGCTGGTGTATCTCGATAATGCCGCGACGACGCAAAAGCCACTGCAAGTGCTCGATGCCATGCGTGAGGAGTATCTCAACGTCAATGCCAACGTGCATCGCGGAGTTCACTATCTCTCGCAGCAAGCCACCGACCTGCACGAGGCTGCACGCGAGAAGGTGCGCGAGTTTATCAATGCCGAGAAGACGGAGGAGATTGTCTTCACGCGCGGAACGACGGAGGCTATCAACCTTGTGGCTGCCTCTTTCTGCCGACAATATGTTGGCGAGGGCGACGAGATAATAGTCTCGACGATGGAGCACCACAGCAACATCGTCTCGTGGCAGATGCAGGCTGAGCGCGTGGGAGCACGACTGAGAGCCATTCCCATAGTCGACGACGGACAGATAGACATGGAGGCTTACAGGCAGATGTTCTCCGAGCGTACGCGAATGGTTAGCGTGGCGCATGTCAGCAACGTGCTCGGACTGGTCAACCCGGTAGGGCAGATGACTGCCATTGCCCACGAACACGGCGTTCCGATATTCATCGACGGAGCGCAGAGCACGCCACATTTCGCCGTCGACGTGCGCAGTCTGGGGTGCGACTTCTATGCTTTCTCAGGACATAAGATGTATGGTCCGACTGGCATAGGCGTACTCTACGGCAGAGAGGAGTGGCTTGAGAAACTACCGCCGTATCAGGGCGGAGGCGAGATGATAGACAAGGTGAGCTTCGAGAAGACAACCTACGCCGCGCTGCCGTTCAAGTTTGAGGCTGGCACGCCCGACTACGTTGCCACTCACGGGCTTGCTACGGCTATCGACTACATTGAAAAAATAGGCTTCGACAATATTCAGCAGCATGAGCAGCAGCTAACCGAACACTGCCTGAAGAGGCTCAGCGAGATAGAGGGCATCACGGTCTACGGACATCGGTCGCCGTCGGATGCCGTCGTATCGTTCAACGTTGGAAACATCCATCATCTCGACATAGGCACGCTGCTCGACCGTCTGGGCATAGCCGTGCGCACCGGACATCACTGTGCGCAGCCGCTGATGACGCGTCTGGGCATAGCCGGAACGGTAAGGGCGTCGTTTGCCTTATACAACACAATAGCCGAAGTTGACGCCTTTGCCGACGCACTGAAGCGCGTCGCAGCCATGTTCTGACGCTCTGCTCTCAAGCCACTGACAGGCAGATAGGCAGCGCTGTCGATGCGTATCTCATGCAGAAAACAAAACAATATGCATTTTACAGGATTTTTACAAGTATCTTGTAATCCTGTTACAACTATGCTGTAAAGGTGTTACAACTTATCTGTCACGCCGTTACAGACGGTCTGTAATTTCCGTGTTTCGGCAAAGTGTCAGAGACAGCTGGCGCCGGTGGGTCGGAAGTGCCTGTGTCAGCGGTCGTAATATGCTGGCTTGCAGGATGTTGACAATTTGTCTGGAAAATACGTAAAAACGCTAATTGTCCACAAGCCGACAGGCAGATGCAAAAACAAAGGATGCGCTTCATGCGAAGCGCATCCTTGTGTTTATTGATAAGTTTACGTTCAAACTACTTTACCATAACCTTCTTTCCGTTGAGTATGTAGATACCCTTCTGTACTGGTTTTCCGTTGAGGCGTGCACCGTTGATGTTGTACCAAACGTTGTTTGCAGTAGTTTCGCTTGCTACTTCAACGATAGCATCAGGCATAGATGTTGTGAATGTCATTGTCTCTGACCATTCGCTCACGTCGCCAGCCTCGCCGATAGCCTGTACCTGGAAGTCGTATGCTACGCCACCATCAAGACCTTCGATGGTGTAAGGATTTTCTGTTACGCCTTCCACTACCGTCCATTCGTATTCAGGAACTGTGATAGTCACGTCGTCGATGTTCAGGCGGAACATGTCAGTGCAGTTGAAGTGGCGGAATGCGATGTATCCCTTCTGTCCTGCGTATGCAGTGAGGTCTACGGTGTATTCTGTTATTTCGCCTGTCGCAACGGTCTCAGGCATGATTTCAACGAAGCTTGCAGTGTTTGTCGGGTCGCCTGTAGAAGCGTAAACTGCGAAGTGTTCAGCAGCCCAACTCGGATCCTGTCCTACTGCCCAGAACGTGAGTGTTCCGTCAAGAGCTACCTCAGGAGAAACGAGCCAGTTGTCTGGTGTCAGAGCAGAACCATCCGTGTTGTTATAGCTGATTGATGTCATAACACCACTTCCGCTGTGAGATTTATTGCCATCATTTGCAACGTGTAGCCATTCGAATCCGTCGCCGTCAGCGTCAATCATTGTCCAACCTTCGGCACCTTCTTCAAAGTCCCAGAGAGAATTCTCAACGTGCTTGCGGTAGCGAACGTTCCAAGATGTTTCGCCGTTGCCTGTCCAGCCGATAGTAGCATAGTCTTCGCCAACTTCCTGCTCTGTCACTTCTATTGGAGTAACTGGCTGCTCAGCCTGCTGCTCGAGAGTTGTGAAGCGTACAGACTCTGTCCATTCTTCGTTGCCTACAGTCTGTACCTGTACTTCGTATTCTGTTTCAGGAGCCAATCCTTCGATAGCGTAAGGGCTTGTAGCGTTTTCTGCTACTGTCCATTCCGGCTCTGTGCGTCCGTCTTCGCGTGGATAAATTATTGTAACGTCGTCAACAACCAGATAGAACTGACCTTTGCAGTTGAAGTGGCGGATAGCAACGTAACCCATCTGTCCGGCATATTCGCTGGTATTTCCGGTGTATTGTGTCAAAACACCACCTGTAGCAACTGACTCAGGAATAACCTCAACAAAGTTCTCTGTGTTGGTCGGGTCGCCAGTAGTTACATAAACAGCGAAGTGCTCGTCAGGCCATTTCGGATCCTGCGCTCCTGCCCAGAGAGAGACAGATGCACCAAGCTCAACCTCAGGAGAAATCATCCAGTTGTCTGGAGTCAGGTCGACATAATCATAACTTGCCGAGATGATAGAGCCAACACCACTGTTAACTGAATAATTCCCAGTGCCAGTGTTGTTGAGATGGTGTGTCCACATTTTTCCGTCGCCGTCGGCATCAATCTGCGTCCAGCCTTCTATGCCTTCCTCGAAATCCCAAGTGAATGTCGGGAATTCAAGATATTCGCGATAGCGAACATTGAACTGTTCACCGTCGTTGCCAACCCATGTAACCTCAGCAGTCTTGTCGGTAACCTCGTTAACGGCAACGTCTACAGGCATCTGTCCTGCCTCGTTGGTTGTCTTGAAACGTACGGCGCCAGACCAGTCGCTGACCTCACCGTCTCTTACGGCTGCAACCTGAATTTCGTATGTCATGCCAGCCTCAAGCCATGTGATAGTGTAAGGATGCTCTGTAACAGGCTCGATGATGATTTCTGGCACTTCTACCGAAGAAGCAGGTATCAGTGCAAATTCATCAACACACAGAATGTTCATGTCTGTACAGTCGAAGTGGCGCACGGCGATGTAGCCTTGCTGTCCTTCGTATGCGCTCAGGTCGAAAGAATACAGAGTCCAACCGTCTGTCGTCTCAATAGTCTCGCCCACTTGCGTGAAACTGGCAGTCTCAGTGTCTGTTGTAGAAACGAAAACACCGAAATGCTCTTTCTCGTAAGGAGGACCCTGACCCCTTGCATAGAGAGTGAATGTTCCGCCTAATGTAACTTGTGGCGAAATAAGCCAGTTGTCTGGAGTAAGCGCACCATTGTAATAACTTTGAGAAACAATGGCACCATTGCTGTCGTAGCAATATTGTTCATAGCTTGTACCGCTTACGTTAATCCATTTTCTGCCGTCTCCGTCGGCATCAATATTTGTCCATTCGCCAACTGTTCCGTCGTCGAATCCCCATGTTTGGCTTCCTGCAGCAAAAGGTTGTGTAAGACGAATCTTCCATTCGCTTTCGTCAGCCACAGGCAGCCAGTCTGTCTTTGCCCAGTTGTTGCCTGTCTCAACTACGGTAGATACATTGGAGCAACCAGCTCAACGGGAGTAGGTTCTTCTTCGCCTTCTTTGGCTGGAGCGTTGTACTTGCCTGCTGTGTTCACTGTACGCATACCGTCAAGCATCTTGCTTGCTTTGCGCTCTTGCAGTTGTGCACTCATTGCAATCGGCAATCCTAATGCACACAAAAGAATAAGTAAACTCTTCTTCATAAGCCTTGATTTTTTAGTTAGTGATAAATGTAAAATATGTTATAATGTTTTTAGTATTATTATACTTCTGTTTTGCAAATATAATTAAATTTATTTAATCCACCAAACTTTTTGTAATAAATCTTTTAATATTTATCATCAAAATGTTATTTATTAGTCGATAATGTTTGCAAAGTGTATATTTATTGTACGCGTTTAGTCTTTCTCTCGCAGCAAAAAAACAGCAGATGCTATTAATATAATAATGTATTGTAACGAGAAAAAGCGTCAAGACGTGGCAAATATTTTTTGATGTTTCCCACATAATTTGTAACTTTGCAAACAAACATCAACTATTCATAATGACAGACAACGACTTCGACATACGTCAGGAAGGCTACTCAAAGGGTGAAAAAGACTTTGAGAACGCCTTGCGCCCGCTGAACTTCGACGACTTTAGCGGTCAGACGAAAGTTGTGGAGAACCTTCGCATCTTCGTCGAGGCTGCCAAGTTTCGCGGCGAGCCACTCGACCACTCACTGCTGCACGGTCCTCCCGGACTCGGAAAGACCACGCTCTCGAACATCATAGCCAACGAACTGGGTGTTGGCTTCAAGCTGACAAGCGGACCCGTGCTCGACAAGCCGGGCGACCTTGCCGGCATACTGACGTCGCTGGAGCCGCGCGACGTGCTGTTCATAGACGAGATACACCGACTGTCGCCAGTGGTGGAGGAGTATCTGTACTCGGCTATGGAGGACTACCGCATAGACATTATGATAGACAAGGGACCGTCGGCACGCTCAATACAGATAGACCTCAATCCGTTTACGCTCGTGGGTGCCACGACGCGCAGCGGTCTGCTCACGGCTCCACTGCGTGCACGTTTCGGCATAAACCTGCACCTTGAATACTACGACCCGCAGACACTGACCCGCATACTGAAACGCTCGGCATCAATACTCGGTGTGCCTGTAGACGACGATGCTGCCGTAGAGATAGCCCGACGCTCGAGAGGAACGCCACGAATAGCCAATGCTCTGCTGCGGCGTGTGCGCGACTTTGCACAGGTGAAGGGCAACGGTTGCATAGACACAAGCATAGCACAGTTTGCCCTGACGATGCTGAACATAGACCAGTATGGACTCGACGAAATAGACAATAAGATACTGCTTACCATCATCGACAAGTTCAAGGGTGGTCCTGTCGGACTGACGACCATTGCGACGGCAATAGGCGAAGATGCCGGAACGCTGGAAGAAGTGTATGAGCCATACCTGATAATGGAAGGTTTCATAAAGCGTACGCCTCGCGGACGAATGGTTACAGACCTGGCTTACAGTCATCTCGGACGAAACAGGTTTGACAACAATACCATGCAGCAGGAATTGTTCTGACAACAAATACATATCTGAAACATGACAACAGCTTTATTTACAGGTACATTCGACCCTTTCACCATCGGGCACGAGTCTATAGTAGAACGTGCGCTGGGACTGTTCGACAGGGTAGTGATAGGTGTTGCCGTCAGCAAACTGAAACATACGGAAAGCGACGTAGCCAGGCGCACGGACTACATTAGGAAGGTTTTTGCCGAAATGACAGACCGTGTAGACGTAGTGGCATACAGCGACCTGACCGTAGACCTTGCCAAACGCACTGGTGCAACATGTATTGTCAGGGGCGTGAGGTCGGTAAAGGACTTTGAATATGAGCGCGAACAGGCAGAAGTGAACAGGCAGATAGGCGGCATAGAGACGCTGCTGCTCTTTGCCGAGCCGCACCTTGCAAGCATCTCGTCGACACTGGTGAGGGAGTTGCAGTTCTTTGGTCGCGACGTGTCAGGTTTCCTTCCGAAAACCGAAGAGGGCAATAAAGACTCCGACAAGTAAGCTAATATGTAGATGGCAGGCACAAACCTAAGCATAAGCAAGGCAACGATAAGCAACTGGCACAGGCTCGGTGTTGACGGCGAGAGGCGTCTGACGAGGCGTGCAAACAAGACTCTGTCGGAAAGAAAGATAAAGGCAGACGACTATGTGGCTAATGAAAACGCTCGCCGACTGCTGGCTGCCTTAGCCGGCATGGATGCTGCGACGGAAGACATTGTCTATACGCTGTGCGTGGAAAAACTGAAACACAGGGGCATATTTGACCGCGACAACGTGAGGAAAGCCATTTGCAGGCAGGATTTAAGTGCAGTGCCGGGCATCAACGTGGAGCCTGAGATATGGTCTGACGACGACGACCTGATAGGTTATGTCTACCAGTCGATGACCAGCGAGGGCAAGCGTAACGTCTTGGGACAATACTATACTAACAGTCGCGTGGCAGGCGAAATGCTTGCCGATGTCGTGGTTGGAAAAGATGAGACGCTGCTCGACCCATGCTGCGGCAGTGGGGCTTTCCTGCTGAAGGCAAATGCCGACAGTCCAAGCTGCCTGTACGGACTGGACATAGACCCTACGGCAGTGATGATAGCAAGGACTAATCTGCTGGCAAAATATGCCGACTGCGACTTCGAGCCGCAGATTTATTGTGCTGACTTTCTGGCACTGACCTCTGCAAACAGCAATGACAATGCTGTCATACCCGACACATTCGACTATATTTACACCAATCCGCCGTGGGGAACCGACAGGCACGGCGCGCGCAGCGCAAGCGATGTGGCGCTGAGAACACGTGAACGCTCGTCGATGTTTCTTGCAAACTCCATCGGCATGATGAAGCGGAACGGGAGGCTTGGCTTCCTGTTGCCGACATCGCTGATAAAGATAAACGCTCACAGGAATATACGCAAGCACATATTGGCAACAACTGCCATCAGGCGACTGACAATGTATGAGGGTCGTTTCGACGGAGTATTCACGGACTATTTCAGCCTGACGCTCTCGGCAGGTCATAGCAGCAGGCAGGTCTACGAGGTGGCAAGGGCGACTGGCAGGCAGGTGGTGGAGCTTACGCCAAGCGACATTGACACGTCTACGATAAGGACAGAGAGCCTTACAGACGTAGACTTGCGGATTGTGGAAAAGATAGAAAGCCGCCGCCACGATGACCTGTCCCACAGCCGATGGGCGCTGGGAATTGTTACGGGAGACAACAGACGAAAGATAAAGACCCGTTGCACGGCGGGCGCAGAACCAATATACAGGGGCAGGGATGTGGGCTGTTTCGGCATGAGGGAGCCTTCTGCTTACGTCGAATACAAGCCGGAGACATTTCAGCAGTGTGCCGACGAGGCTATGTACAGGGCTGAGGAGAAACTGATTTACCGTTTCATAGCCAGATACCCTATAGTGGCTTACGACGACGGGCAGCGACTCTGCCTGAACAGTGCCAACGTGCTGATACCGCAAGTGGACGGACTGACCGTGAAAACGGTGGCGGCACTGCTAAATTCAGACCTTTACAGATACTATTACATGCTGCACTATGCAGACATAAAGATTCTGAAAGGAAATCTCAAGTCGATGCCTATGCCGCGCATGAGCAAGCAGCAGACGGCAGAACTGGACTGCATGGTGGACGAAATGCTGGCACATGGCGCCATTGACGGCAGCATGGCTGAACTGAACAGGCGAGTGTTCGGCTTGTTTGGGATAACAGATAAGGAACAGAAACATATAAAAAACAAATTGTTGAAACTATGATAACATACAACAGCGAGGGCGTTAAGGTCCCAAAGATAAAGAAACGCGAGACGACAAAGTGGATTCGCGCGGTGGCGGCAACCTACGGACGAAAGGTTGGCGAGGTGGGATACATGTTCGTAGACGATGAGAAAATTCTTGAAGTCAACAACGAGTATCTTGGACACAACTATTATACCGACATCATAACTTTCGACTATAACGAGGGAAACACGCTGAACGGCGATCTCGTAATCTCGCTCGACACGGTAAAAACGAATGCGGAAAAGTTTGGCAAGACCTACGACGAGGAGTTGCACAGGGTAATAATTCATGGCATTCTGCATCTCTGCGGCATCAACGACAAGGGTCCGGGAGAGCGTGAGATAATGGAAGCGGCAGAGAACAAAGCCCTCGCCATGAGATGACGACTTAACGCAAGCCAACATAAGTGAACTGACACAGGGACTAAAAGGCATCGGCGTTGTTTGCCAACTGCACAAGCGCAGAGATAGAAGCGTTCCTGACTGACACGCCGCACAGGACTCACCGAGCGGGAGATAGACAGCGTATGCATAAGTAACAGCTTTGCAAAGTCAGAATAAATATAACTGGAAAGCGGTACGGGCATCTTTGTCTGTGCCGCTTTTCGCTTATAGTGAAGTCATAGTTGCCTTTTGCAGGAATACAGGTGGCATCACTCTATCGTAAATGAAACTGAAAAGTAGCCATAACCTTCATCTTTGACATTCCGACGGAGCATGCGGCGGATGGCAATGACTAATCAATTTTCTGGTCGTTTACTGTTGCGTGAGTGCCCGCGAAAGTCGTTTCGGAAATCAGAGGGGCAAAATATGCGAGTATTTTGAGGGTTATCGTAATTATCTGACAGTCAATTTGTTAGCGATAAGTATAGCGTTTCTGATGGTGAAAGGGGAGTGTTAAAAATGTCAAAGAGTATGTTTGAGATTGTCAAACACACTGTTTGAGGCGGTCAAAGAGTATGTTTGGGGGTGTCGGGCACTGTGTCTGGCAGGGCAAAAAGGCGAAATAGGTGCCTCAAAGGTACTCTTTGACATTTTTAACACTTATCGCCGACCTTGAATTTAACACATTTTTGCAGTTTCGAGGGCTGTAAAATTTCTATTTGGAGAGTTTTTGTCTGTCAAAAGTTTTCATATTTTTCGGGGTAGGAGGAGAGTGCCTGTTCACTTTGGCACGGTTTTTGCAGGGAAAAAATAACGGGAACGATAACGGGAACGGGAAAGACTAACTTTAACGATAGCTGGGACGGGAATTGCTAACGGGCACGGGGACGGGAATATCTAACACACCCTTGACGGTGCATCCTGTTCCTTTTGATGTTTCCTGACAATGGAAACAATACATTGAGGTCCCGTTCATAACGTTTCTTGATAATAATTTTTTTCGATGCAAAAGTATTCTGCACCGACAACAATCTGCGTAACAAATGTTATATCTAACGCTATTTGTGTGATGGCAGGCTATCTGCCGCCGTTGAGAGCAATGTAAAGATGCGGAAAAATGCGTCTTGTCATGCGTTGGGCAAGGATGCACAGGCAGATGTTCAGCACGACGCCGGCGACGAATACCGCCAGCGCAGCAGGCTCGGTCCATGTGATGCTTATTCGCTCAACGGCATGTATGAAGATGCCAGCAATGAACGCATGCAGCCCGAAAATAAAGAACGTTGCATCGGCAAGACCGCATATAGGAGTCACAAGCCTGCCGTTACGCTCGATGTAGCGGTAGGTCGCAGCAAACATAAGGAGGATGAACGATATGCAAAAGGCAATGAAAAAAGGTGCAACGAAGAAAGAAATTGTCAGCGAAACGGCAGTCGCGGCAAGCAGGTGGACGGGCTTTAGCAGTATGTCCCACCATGACTGCTTTGTACTGAAGTATGCGCCAAGCGTGAAATAGAAAAACGCTTCGGTGCGCAGTCCGGCGTAGTCGCTGACGGGAAAGAAGTAGAACAGCAGTCCCAACAGGACTACAAACAGCCAATCCAGTTTCTTAATTCCAATCCAGATGACAGGACTCACTATCGCAATGACAATAAGACACTGTATAAACCAGAATTGCAGAAGCAGGGGGACGTGCCAGTCTTCGGCAAGACCGGTAATGAGATGCTTGTCCCAGAAGACCAGCAGATAGTCAAACCAACGGAAGTCTGCAACTTGTTTCTTGAGCATCATGGAGAAACCTGGACTCAATGTCTGGCAGAGCCAGATGGCAAGGAAGGCAAGTGCATTCCATGACAGATATGGAACGAGCAGCGAGCGCGTTCGTTTCTTTAGTTTTGTAAGATAAAGCGACTTGCCGAAATGGTGCTCATGGAAAAACAGGAAGCCTGAGATGAAGAAGAACATGTATAGCGTCGGAACGCACACATAGCCGATAAACTTGCCGAACACATAGCCGAATATCGGCAGTTGTGCTATCGTCTCGTTAGCGACCCTGATGTCGGAGTGGGCGCATACGAAGCAGAGTATCAACGGAAAACGCAGAAAAGAAATGCTTTTCGACAGAACAGACTTGTTTATCATCTTAGTGGGCGAGTGATAATCCTGTTATTCTTTTTTGTGTCAGGGCGAAACGCAGACATTGTTTCAGACATAACATGCATGCAACTCACGTCAGTGGTCAGCGCATGTCGGGTTGTAACTATAGCCGTCGCTGATATGGAATAAATAAAAATAAGGCAGTGAGCCAATGCGCTCACTACCTTATTATATAATTAATATTAGTCTGCCAACTTAGCCTTGATAAACTCGCGGTTGAGTCGTGCGATGTTGGCGATGCTCTCGTTCTTCGGACAAACAGCCTCGCAAGCGCGTGTGTTGGTGCAGTTGCCAAATCCGAGCTCTTCCATTCTCATCACCATTGCTTTTGCGCGTTTGGCTGCTTCAGGGCGTCCCTGTGGCAGGAGAGCGAGCTGGCTGACCTTCGATGATACGAAAAGCATAGCCGAACCGTTCTTGCAGGCTGCTACGCAGGCACCACATCCGATGCACGACGCGCAGTCCATAGCCTCGTCAGCGTCCTGTTTAGGAATGAGTATGGCATTAGCATCCTGTGCCTGTCCTGTGCGTACAGTCGTGTAGCCACCAGCCTGAATAATCTTGTCGAAAGCGTTGCGGTCTACCATACAGTCCTTTATCACAGGGAAGGCAGCAGAGCGCCAAGGCTCAACAGTGATGACGTCGCCGTCGTTGAAGCGGCGCATGTAGAGCTGGCAGGTTGTTGCTCCGCGCTCAGTCTTTCCGTGAGGAGTACCGTTGATATAGAGTGAACACATACCGCAGATACCTTCGCGGCAATCGTGGTCGAATACGAAAGGCTCCTTGCCTTCGTTTATCAGTTCCTCGTTCAGTATGTCAAGCATTTCAAGGAATGAAGTGTCATCTGGGATGTTCTTCATTTCGTGAGTATCGAAGTGTCCCTTCTCTCTTGGTCCGTTCTGACGCCAGAACTTAATCGTGAATGAAATATTTTTAGCCATTGTTATTTCCTTTCTTGCTTAATTAGTTCTTATAATTTCTTGTCTGAACCTTAATGGCTTCGTATTCCAACGGTTCCTTAGTGAGCTCAGGCTCGTTGCCCTTGCCTTTGTATTCCCAGCAACCTACGTAGAAGTAGTTTTCGTCGTCGCGCTTAGCTTCGCCTTCCTCTGTCTGGTATTCCTCGCGGAAGTGTCCGCCGCACGACTCGTTGCGTGATAGTGCATCGAAAGCGACGAGCTGTCCCATTGTGAAGAAGTCGCGAAGGTGTATAGCCTTGTCGAGCTCGATGTTGAGACCTTCTTTCGTACCAGGAATGAATACGTTTGTGTCGAATTCCTTCTCCAGTTCGTGCATCAGTCTCAGACCTTCCTTCAGACCTTCAGCTGTACGTCCCATGCCGACGTGTTCCCACATGATGTGTCCGAGTTCCTTGTGTATAGAGTCCACACTGCGCTTTCCCTTGATGTTCATCAGTCGGTCTATTTCAGCCTGTACACCCTTTTCTGCCTCTTCAAATTCTGGCAGGTCGGTAGATATGCGTGGCCATACAGACTGGTCTGCAAGATAGTTCTGTATAGTGTAAGGCAGAACGAAGTATCCGTCAGCCAGACCCTGCATCAGTGCAGATGCACCCAGACGGTTGGCACCGTGATCAGAGAAGTTGCACTCGCCGATGGCGAACAGACCCGGTATTGTTGTCTGCAGTTCGTAGTCTACCCAGATACCACCCATAGTGTAGTGGATAGCAGGATAAATCATCATCGGATAGTAATATTTCTCGCCGTTTATCTCGTTGGCAAGCTTGCCGGGGAATACGTCTGTGATTTCTTCGTACATCTCGAAGAGGTTGCCGTAGCGTTGCATAATCTGGTCGATACCGAGACGGTTGATTGATTCAGAGAAGTCGAGGAACACAGCCAGACCGGTGTTGTTTACGCCAAAGCCAGCGTCGCAGCGCTCCTTAGCGGCACGTGATGCCACGTCGCGAGGCACGAGGTTTCCGAATGCCGGATAGCGGCGCTCGAGATAGTAGTCGCGGTCTTCTTCCGGAATTTCCCATCCCTGCTTTGTTCCAGCCTGCAGTGCCTTAGCATCTTCTATCTTCTTTGGTACCCAGATACGTCCGTCGTTACGCAGCGACTCCGACATCAGTGTCAGTTTCGACTGCTTGTCGCCGTGTACAGGGATACATGTCGGGTGAATCTGTACGTATGATGGGTTAGCAAACATTGCTCCCTTGCGGTAGCACTGAACGGCAGCCGTACAGTTACATCCCATAGCGTTGGTAGAGAGGAAGTAAGTGTTTCCGTATCCACCTGTTGCTATTACTACAGCGTTAGCCGAGAAGCGTACGAGCTTTCCTGTTGTCAGGTCTTTTGCGATGATACCGCGTGCGCGTCCGTCTACTATTACTACGTCTTCCATTTCGTAGCGTGTGTAGAGCTTTACCTTTCCTGCTTCTACCTGACATGACAGTGATGAGTAAGCACCGAGCAGCAACTGCTGTCCTGTCTGTCCCTTAGCGTAGAATGTACGGCTGACCTGTGCTCCGCCGAATGAGCGGTTGGCAAGCATGCCGCCGTACTCGCGTGCGAAAGGCACGCCCTGTGCCACGCACTGGTCGATGATGTTGTTTGATACTTCTGCCAGTCGATATACGTTAGCTTCGCGTGCACGGTAGTCGCCACCCTTCACAGTATCGTAGAACAGACGGTATATTGAGTCGCCGTCGTTCTGGTAGCATTTTGCTGCGTTGATACCGCCCTGTGCTGCGATGGAGTGTGCGCGGCGAGGTGAGTCCTGAATGCAAAGGTTGATAACGTTGAATCCCATTTCGCCGAGCGATGCTGCGGCAGATGCTCCGGCAAGACCTGTACCTACGACGATGACGTCGAGTTTCAGTTTGTTCTTTGGGTTTACGAGTCGCTGGTGAGCTTTATATTCTTTCCATTTCTCTGCCACAGGTCCGGCAGGAATTTTTGAATCTAATACTTTTGTCATTTTCTGTAATTTTTTTAGTTTGTGAGTGTTTACTCCGTTAGCCTGTTAGCAGCATTGTCCGCAGCACAGTGATGGTGCGCAGCCGAAAGCGAATGCCAGGACAACAACTAAGAATCCGAGCATGAGAAGTGTAGTGTAAACCAGTCCTATCATTTTCCAGCGGCAGAACCATGTCTTGCCGTTCCATCCGAGAGTGTGCATAGCGCTCCAGAAACCGTGTGAGAGGTGGAACCAGATGGCAGCAATCCAGATAATGTAGAGCACTACATATACGGGATTAGAGAATGTCTGCTTAATGTATCCGAAGCCGTCGGCAGGGTTGCCCAGAGGGTCTGCGATGTGGAACATTTCGGCAAACATCATGTTGTACCAGAAGTTGAAAAGATGAAGCACGAGACCCAGCAGAATGATGATGCCGAGTACGAGCATGTTTTGAGAAGCCCACTCAACTTTTGCAGGTTTGTCGGTTACGGCATAGCGTTCTGTACCGCGTGCGCGACGGTTCTGCATTGTGAGCAGAAAAGCATAGACAATGTGAATGACTGCGAGGGCTGCCAGTCCGAGTGTTGCCGCTACGGCATACCAGTTGGCTCCGAGCAATTCACAAATCATGTTGTATGCCTCTCCTGAGAAGAGGGCAACGACGTTCATACAGCAGTGGAACGTCAGGAAGAGGATAAGTGCGATGCCTGTTACAGACATGATTACTTTTCTTCCGATAGATGAATTACATAACCACATAAGTGTTCTTGTTTTTAAATTATTATTAAGTTAAATTTTTTCTGTTGCTGTTTTCTGCGGCATCCTGCCTGTCTTACAGTGCAGAGAAACCTTTTGTAGAAATGCTTTTCACTACGTCGCGTATGCTCATCTCCTCATACCCGCCCTTGCGCTGGTTGTCAAGGAAGGTCTGCATGGCTTTCTGTTCGTCGGTGTTTTCTACATAGTTGTCTGCCTTTCCTTTCAGTTCGGCAATGGCCCAGCCTATCAGTGCCACTGCGAAAAAGCATATAAATCCTAACAGTGCGTTCATAATGTTTTGATATTTTTAATTTTTTATAAATGTCTTTTTGAACGACAAAGGTAGTATTTTTTTCTTAGACAGCAAAGTTTTTGGCTGTTTTGCACCATTATTTTTTCATTTTTGTGCTGTTTTGTGCTTTTATGGTGTCGTGTGGCTATGTTTCTGCACATTTATTTATATATTTTTTACGCTTCTCAGTGTCATGACAAACCATGCTGTGAACACTGCGCGCAGCAGCAGCGGACAGCTCACGGGGAAGACGGCAAACAGGAATGCCACCTGCACGTGCAGCAGTTGCAGTGTCTCTTTCATGCTCAGCTTGCGTGCCGTGCGCCTGCTGTTGCCCTCGCTGTCGTCGTTCAGGCATGCCGAGTAGTAGTCTTGCAGCCACAGCAGGGGTGCAACAATCAGTCTGAGCATTGCCGCCAGTGTTTTCATCATGCTGTTTGCTCCTTGAGCATCCATGCGAATAGTCATTTCGTGTTTCATGTTTCTTATGGTTTTTATGTTCGTATTTCTTGTTTTCGACTGCAAAGAAACGCCAGTTTCGTGCACAAAAGGTTCGTTTTCTGATTATTTTCGTTAAAAATCGCCTTATTTTTACAAATGTTAAGACTTTTGGTTGTCATTTCCGCAGTAAATGTTAACTTTGCAGTCAGACATCCGCCTGCGATTGCAGACGATGCTGCTTATAACTAAATACGAAAGACGATGCTGGAAAATCATTATTATATTAATAAGGTAGAGGCAGGCTGCGACGAGGCTGGTCGCGGCTGTCTGGCAGGCAGTGTCTATGCTGCTGCCGTCATCTTGCCCGACGACTATCGTAACGCCGACCTCAACGACTCGAAGCAGTTGTCGGAAAAGCGCCGTGCGGCGTTGCGCCGTGTCATAGAGCGCGATGCCGTAGCGTGGGCTGTGGGCATTGTAACGGCTGAGGAAATCGACAGGATGAACATTCTCAATGCGTCAATCCTCGCCATGCACCGTGCGCTCGACGGTCTCAGCGTGCGTCCCGAGGCGGTCATCGTCGACGGCAACCGCTTCCGCAGCTACTGCCCGTTGCTGGCTGACGGCATCCGTCGCGCCGACACGCCGCTGCCGCATACCACTATCGTGAAGGGCGACGGCAAGTATCTCTCCATTGCTGCTGCGTCGATACTTGCCAAGACTCACCGCGACGAATACATGCTTGAGCAGGCTGAACGCTATCCCTGCTACGACTGGCAGCACAACAAGGGCTATCCCACGAAGGCGCACCGCGATGCCATCAGGCTCTACGGACCGTCGCCGCTGCACCGGCGCACGTTCACGCTGCTGCCGCCGCAGGAACTGACTTTCGACTTCGGGGAATAACATCACAACTTCAAAAACACATCATCATGCGACACGACAAACTGCAACGCGAGCTCGACCTCATTCTCATGCTTGCCGAAAACAGGACCTACACGGTGGATGAGCTGTGCGAACGGCTGCACATCTCGCGGCGAAACCTGTATTATTACTTCGATTTCCTGCGTTTCAGCGACTTCCGTTTCGAGAAGCGCGGACGCTACTATCATATCGACCGGCGCTCGCCGTTCTTCAGAAAGCTGTTCACCATGCTCGACTTTACCGAAGACGAGGCTATCTTCCTGCGACACCTCATAGAGGGTGCCGACGACAAAACGCCGCAGGTGCGCACCATAAAGCAGAAGCTGGAGCGATTCTACGACTTCAACATCATAGAGGACGTGCGCCTCAGGGAGCAGCATGCCAACAATGTGTCGGTCATCTACGAGGCTATAAAGTTCGAGCAGATGATAAAGATTTGCGGCTACCGCTCAAATCACAGCAACACGAAGACAGACCGCATAGTGGAGCCCTTCATGCTGATGAACAACAACAACGAGGTGCGCTGCTACGAACTGGCGTCCGAGCAGTGCAAGACGTTCAAGCTCTCGCGCATGGAGAGCGTCGAGCTCATCGACCTCAGGTGGAGCTATGCCGACCGCCACAAGCAGATGTTCACCGACGTCTTCATGTTCTCGTCGGAAAATCCGCAGACCGTAGAGCTGAGCATGGGACGGCTGTCGTCGACAATCCTCGTAGAAGAATTCCCCGATGCCGAGCAATATCTGTCGCAGACCGACGACAGCCGCTGGCGACTTGCCATGCCCGTGTGCAGTTTCTTGGGCATCGGACGCTTTGTTAAGGGACTGAAAGACGACATAGAGGTCATTGCGCCCGACAGCTTCAAGGAGTACATCGACAACGCCACGACACGTTAAACAGCTTATGTCAAGCATGAAACGCAAATAATTATTTGCAAGTGAGGAGTGCAAAGCGCCATCCGCTCTCCGCCCCACTGAAGAGGATGACTGCCATCGTCAATATTTCCCGTTATCGTTAACGTTAAAGTTAGCATTTCCCGTTCCCGTTAGCACCTCCCTACAAAAACCGTGCCAAAGTGTTCGTGCCTTCCGTTGCGACCCCGAAAAATATGAAAACTTTTGACAGACAAAAACTCTCCAAATAGAAAATTTTTAGCCCCTGAAACTGCAAAAATCTGTTAATTTCCTGACCAGACACAACTGTTAAAATTGTCAAAGAGTACCTTTGACGCGTCTATTTCATGTTTTTCGCCCTGCAAAATACAGTGCCCGACACTCCCAAACACTATGTCTGACCACCTCAAACAGTGTGTTTGACAATCTCAAACATACTCTTTGACAATTTTAACACTTCTCTTTCGCGCACAAAACCGCCACTCTTCACGCTATCATTCTGACTCTCAGATAATTACGACAACCTTCAAAATACTCGCATATTTTGCCCCTCAGATTTCGGAAACGACTTTCGCGGGCACTCACGCGACAGTAAACGACCCCGAAATTGATTAGTCTTTTCTCTCTTGCGAGCGAATTAAGAAGGTAAGGTTATCGTTTCCGTTCCGTCAAGGTTATCGTTAACGTTAATGTTCCCGTTGTCATCCCCGTTCACATTATCATTCTTTCTCCTAAAAAATGTTACGTTATGATGGTATTAGTCGGGAATTATGTAATTTTGTAACCATAAACCGTCGTTGCGTGGTGCAGCGACAGAATACATACATAAAAACGATTACAGCAATGAAGATTTTTGCCATAGGCATGAACTATGCCAAGCACAACGAAGAGATGGGACGTGGCTTCGAGCGCACAGCCGAGCCTGTGATATTTACCAAAGCCGACTCGGCACTGCTGAAGGACGGCAAGCCGTTTTTCCTGCCTGAAGAAATGGGGCGCATAGACCATGAGACAGAGCTCGTGGTGAGGATATGCCGTCTGGGCAAGAGCATACCCGTGAGGTTTGCCCATAGATACTACGATGCCGTAACGGTAGGCATCGATTTCACTGCCCGCGACGTGCAGGCACGACTGAAGAAGGCTGGGCACCCGTGGGAGATAGCCAAAGGATTCGACGGTTCGGCGGTCATAGGGCAGTGGAAACCGATAGACCGCTACCGCGACATACAGGCTATACATTTCCACCTCGACATAAACGGACAGACCGTGCAGCAGGGCTGCTCGTCGGACATGCTCTTCAAGGTAGACGAGATAGTGAGCTACATCAGCCAGTATTTCACGCTGAAGACAGGCGACCTGCTGTATACCGGCACGCCCGTAGGCGTGGGACCAGTGAAGATAGACGACCACCTGGAGGGATACATAGAAGACGAGAAAGTGCTGGAATTCAATGTGAAGTAAAGGGTGTTATGCGATAAAAGACAATAAACAGCAAGTTTTTCCGTTATAAAAGATGTTATGATGAAAAAGCTACTCACGATAATAATGCTCGTCTGTGCATGGAACACCGTCGGTGCACAGAGGTTTTTCAACCTCACGGCAGACGAGGTGCGCATAGACAGTCTGCTGCCGCGTTTCAGCTATAGCATACCGCTCGGCGAGCACTATGCCGACTCAACATACAGCGTAAGCCTGCGCTATCCTGAGTTTCTCGACATGACGGCAGGCGAGGCAGCACGCTACGACTCGATATCGGGCATGCCGCTGAAGGAAATGCCGGATATAGAAACCCACGTCAGCATAAACCGCCGCAAGGGATACCTCGACGTGTCGTTTGTGCCGCTGGTGATGAGAAACGGCAAGAAGCAGATACTCGTCAGCTTCATGCTCAACGTGGAATCGGCACCGCTGAAGCGCTCGGAGCGAAGAAGCATCAGGCGCGCGGAAAGCACACGAAGCGAGAGATACGCGGCACACTCGGTGCTGGCTGAAGGCAAGTGGGCAAAGATACGCGTGCCGGCAAGCGGTGTCTACCAGCTGACCGACGCCCTCGTGAGTCAGGCAGGATTCTCCGACATAAGCAAAGTGAAGATATACGGCTACGGCGGCAACCTGCAAAACGAGAAGTTTGACGCCGACGGACTTATCGCAACCGACGACCTGAAGGAAGTGCCGACATACAAGGCAGGCAACCGTCGCCTGTTCTACGCCAAAGGACCCGTATCGTGGAAAAGCCCTACCGACAGCACGCGAGTACGCAACCCGTACAGCGACTATGGTTATTATCTCATAACGCAAAGCGATACGGAGCCGCTGACGGTCGACTCGCTCGCCTTCGCCGGCAGTTTCTATCCTGCCAACGACGACTATCACTCGCTGCGCGAAGTAGACAACTATGCATGGTATCACGGTGGCAGAAACCTCTACGAAAGCGACCCCATAACTGTAGGAAAGACAAAGAAATGCGAGCTGACGGTGCCGTCTGGCATAAGCAGGGGAACACTCTATGTCAGCATGTCGGCAGAAAACAATACCACAGTGAGCATAGCACTCAACGACTCTACGCTCGGAACAATGACGCTGACGACACGCTCGTCGCTCGACAGGGCAGCGCTGAAGGCTATGGCTTTCAAGGTTGACAACATGAAGGAAACCAATACCGTCAGCATAACGACAACGCAGGGTGGAACGGCACGCGTAGACTACATTACAGCCACGTTTGCCACGCCGCGCCCAATGCCACGCCTGACTACGGCACAACTGCCGACACCGGAATATGTACACAACATAACAAACCAAGACCTGCATGCTCACGGGCAGGCAGACATGGTCATCATCATACCAACGACACAGGTGCTGAGGTCGCAGGCAGAACGTCTGGCGGAATACCACAGGGCTAACGACAATATGAGAGTGAACATCGTGCCGGCAGACGAACTGTACAACGAGTTCTCAAGCGGCACGCCCGATGCCAACGCCTACCGCAGGTACATGAAGATGCTATACGACCGAGCCGAGAGCGAGGCAGACATGCCGAAATACCTGTTGCTCTATGGCGACTGCGCTTGGGACAACCGCATGCTTAGCAGCGACTGGCGACTGACTTCGCCCGACGACTTCCTGCTGGCATACGAAAGTGAAAACTCTATCAGCGAGTTCTCGTGCTACGTCAACGACAGCTGGTTTGCACTGCTCGACGACGGCGAGGGTATCAGTCCTACGGTAAGCGACAAGGTGGATGTAGGCGTTGGACGCTTCCCTGTCAGGACTGAGGAAGAGGCTCGCACAATGACCGACAAGACCATCGCATACATGGAGAACAAAAACTCGGGCGACTGGCAGAACACCATAATGTTTATGGGCGACGACGATCCTAAACTCTCGAATGTGAACACGCACATGAGAGACATCAACGACGTGGCTGAAGAAGTGAGGAAAGCCCATCCTGCATACATGATAAAGAAGGTGATGTGGGATGCCTATACGCGTGAGACATCGTCGACAGGCAACCGCTATCCAGACATTGAGAACATAGTGAAGCAGCAGCAGGCAAATGGTGCACTGATAATGAACTATGCCGGACACGGCAGCGAGTCGAGCATGTCGCATGAACGAGTGCTCGTGCTCGACGACTTCCAGAACTTCCAGAATGCCAACCTGCCCTTATGGGTCATCAATGCATGCGACATCATGCCGTTCGACGCAAGCATGGCAACGATAGGTGAGGAGGCTGTGCTGAACAAGAAGGGCGGCGCAGTGGCTGTCTACAGCACGTCGCGCACTGTCTATCAGGACAGAAACAAGAAGATGAACAGCGTGTTTATGAGATATGCGCTGAGTCTTGACAGCGACGGCAAGCCACTACGACTTGGCGATGCCGTACGACTGTCGAAAAATAATATCAACGGCAGGGATGTCAACGACATACACTATCATCTGCTCGGCGACCCCGCAATGGCACTGCACCTGCCTACATACGATGTTGTGGTGGACAGTATCAACGGTGTGAAAATAAAGGATTTGCGCCCAGCCGACTACCCACAGCTGCAAGCAGGCACTATAGCAAAGATAAGCGGACACATAGAATATGGTGGAGAGACTGTCAGCGACTTCAACGGACAGATGACAGCAACGGTACGCGACACCGAAGAAACGATTGTATGCAAGATGAATCATCCGCAGCAGACTACAAATCCGTTCACGTTCAAAGACCGTCCGAAGATGCTGTTCAACGGTTCCGACGATGTGAAAAACGGTCGCTTCTCGTTCTCGCTGGCTGTTCCGCTCGATATTAACTATGCCAACGAAACAGGACAGCTGACCATTCATGCCACGACCGACGACCACCGGCTGACAGCACACGGAGAAACAAACAGTTTCATAGTAGGCGGAACTGGCACCATGACTAACGACTCGATTGGTCCGTCAATATATTGCTACCTCAATTCGCCATCGTTTACAGATGGAGGCGACGTAAACTGCACGCCGTATTTCGTTGCGCAGATAACCGACAAGGACGGTATCAATGCGTCGGGAACAGGCATCGGACACGATATGGAGCTGATAATAGACGGCGAAATGGCACGGACATATTCGCTGAACGATAATTTCCGTTTCGACTACGGAAGCTATACGACTGGCAGTACACATTATTATATACCAGAACTTGAGCCGGGCAGACACCAACTGAAGTTCCGTGCGTGGGATGTGCAGAACAACTCGTCGACGGCAACACTGTCGTTCAATGTAGTGAAGGGACTGACACCGTCGCTGTACAGTGTTGACTGTACGAACAATCCGGCAACAACGTCGACGACATTCATAATAAGCCATGACCGCATGGGCAGCCAGATAGACGTCGAACTGGAGATATTCGACACTTCGGGACGATTGCTGTGGAAGCACAGTGAGGGAGGCGTTACAGCCAACGCTGCATACACAATAGACTGGGACCTCACTGTCGACGGCGGACAGAAACTGCAAACGGGAGTCTATCTCTACCGCGTGCTCGTGAGCAGCGACGGTGGCAAACAGGTGTCGAAGGCAAAGAAATTGATAGTAATAAACAATAAATAGAGTTATTCTGCGTTTATATATTTACTTGAACCATACGAAGAAATCATACATACACAAGACAAGAAGATGAAAAAGAAAGTAATATACATGACTCTGGCTCTCTTGCTAATGTCGGTAACGACGGCAATGGCACAGAAAGAAGACATTTTCAACCCTATCAATACGTCGGTAACATCGCAGTCGATAGCACCAGACGCCCGTGCAGCCGGTATGGGTGACGCCGGCGTGGCTACCGACCCAGACGTAGTGTCGCAATACTGGAATCCGGCAAAATATCCGTTCACTATCTCGCGTGCCGGTGTCGCACTCAACTATACGCCTTGGTTGCGTCAGTTGGTAAGCGACATGGACCTGGCTTATCTTGCCGGCTACTACCGCATAGGCGACTATTCTGCCATCAGCGGCTCGCTGCGCTATTTCTCGCTCGGCGAGGTTTACACCAGAAGTTCTATGGACGGCGGCTCAGACATGACGATAAATCCTTATGAAATGTCGGTTGACTTGGGATATTCGCTCATGCTTTCGGAAACATTTTCGCTTGGTGCGGCAGTGAGATGGATATATTCTGACCTCACCTACGACTATACGGAAGACACATCGCCAGGCTCTGCCTTTGCAGCCGACCTGTCGCTGTACTATCAGAACTATCTCAATCTCGGTTCGCGCGAGTGCCAGTTGGGACTTGGTATGAATATCTCTAATATTGGTTCGAAGATTAACTTCGGAGGCAGCGACAACTCGGAGTTTATTCCTACAAACCTGCGTCTGGGAGCGTCGCTCATGATTCCTATCGACGAATACAACCGTTTCACCATAGCAGCAGATGCCAACAAACTTCTTGTTCCTACCTATCCGAAGCAGGAAGAGGGCGAGAGTCTGGAAGACTATCAGCAGCGCGTGCAGAAAGACTACTACGACGTGTCGTCTATTTCTGGTATCTTCAAGAGTTTCGGCGATGCTCCGCGTGGCTTCGAGGAGGAGTTGGAGGAAATACAGTGGAGCGTAGGTGCCGAGTATGTTTACCACGACCAGTTTGCCATACGTGCCGGATACCACCACGAGAGTGAAACGAAGGGTAACAGAAAATATTTCACTGTCGGTGCTGGTTTCAGGATGAGCGTTTTCTCGCTGGATGCAGGCTATGTCATTGCGACAGCAAAGAGCAATCCGCTTGACCAGACTTTGCGCTTCACACTGTCGTTTGACATGGATGGAATCAAGGACTTGTTCAAACGCAGATAAATGGCTGATTTTGGTTTTCGCATAGGGTATGGATATGATGTCCATCAGCTTGTCGAGGGCAGGGAACTGTGGCTTGGCGGCATAAAGATAGAGCATACGCATGGTTTGCTTGGGCACAGCGATGCCGATGTGCTGATACATGCTGTCTGCGATGCCATGCTCGGTGCTGCCAACATGCGCGATATAGGTTTTCATTTCCCTGATACGTCTGCAGAAACGGAAGGCATGGACAGCAAGATAATATTGCGAAAAACAATGGAGATGCTGCGAGAGAAAGGCTATGAACTTGGAAACATAGATGCGACGGTATGCGCAGAAAGACCCAAGTTGAGCCGTCATATACCCGAAATGGCAGAAACGATGGCATCTGTGTGTGGAGTTGCTGCCGACCAGATATCAATAAAGGCAACAACGACAGAGAAACTTGGATTTACCGGCAGGCAGGAAGGCATCTCTGCGTCGGCTGTTGCGCTGATTTATTCTACTTCTTCAATGTAAATTATTCTATTTCTTCAAGGTAAAATCGAATTGTAATCCGTTGTTGCTTGATGCGCTGATTTTGCCGCCGTGCAGCATTATGGCATTTTTCACTATGGCAAGTCCCAGTCCTGTGCCGCCCATAGTCCGGCTGCGACCCTTGTCTATTCGATAGAAGCGTTCGAATATTTTTGGCAGTGCTGACTGTGGTATGCCGTTGCCGTTGTCGCTGAACGTAAATTTCCAGTAGTTGTTTTGTTCGGTTGCACTGATGGTTATCGATGTGTTTTTGCCTGAATATTTTATTGAATTGTCTGCAAGGTTGTGGAAAATACTGTATAGCAGCGGTGCATTTCCGTTGACTATGATATTGTCGGGGACATTGTTTGTCAGTGTCATCTGCTGTTCCTCAAGTGCAAACGATGTCTCCTGCACAACTTCCTTTATTATTTCAGAAACGTTGATAGGTGTCATTTCTATGATTTCTGCGGCATAGTCGATGCGGTTGAGTGTCGATATGTCCTGAAGCAGCATTGTCAGTCGCTGAGCCTGTTTGTGGCATCGCTTGATGAACTGAAGCCGTGTCGGCTCGTCAATGTCGGGGTTGTTGATGATGGTTTCTGTATATCCGAGAATGCTGGCGACAGGAGTTTTCAGCTCATGCGATATGTTTTGTGTCATCTGCCGGCGTGTCAGTTTTTCCTTCTTTGTCTGTTCGCGACGTATGCGCGCATCCATTCGCAGGGCATAATGGTGAAGAAGGAAGCCGAGAATGACTACAACTATCACGGCAAAGGCAAGCAGGTGTCTTTCTGCTACGTCGTCGAGCTGCAGCAATTTGTTGCGGTCGAAGTCGTCGAAGATAATGAAAACAGCTGCATAGACAATGAAAATGCCCATTACGGTAATGAACATTTTGCGCCCTTCAGACTTTTTTTTCATGTACATATATATGTTTCCGTTTATATGTTCTCCTCAAAATAATATCCAAAACCTTGCCGTGTGATGATGTGTTTTGAATAGTCGCCTAATTTCTTCCTGATTCTGTTGATGTTGACATCAATGGTGCGGTCTGTAACGATGACGTTCTCAGGCCATACAAGTTCGATGAGTTTCTGTCTTGAGAATACCGTTCCGCGTTTCGAGAGAAACAGTTGCATCATGTAGAGCTCGGTCGGTGTGAACGACACAGGATTGCCGTCGATGGTTACTTCCTTGCGGTTTGCATTGATAGTCAGTCCCTTAAACGATATTATGTCGTCTGTAAATTCGTCGTTCAGTGGCTTGCTGCTGTTGTTTTTCGAGGTGCGGTTTATCACGGCATTGACGCGCGCAATGAGTTCCTTGACTGAAAAAGGTTTGGGAATATAGTCGTCTGCACCAATGTCGAAACCTTTCAGCATGTCGTCTTCTGCATCTTTGGCTGTAAGGAATATCAGTGGGATGTCCTTCGTCAGGTGGTCGTTTTTCAGTATCTGCGCAAGTTGAAAGCCGGAGATGCCTGGCATCATGACATCCAGCAGGAGAAGATGATATGATGTGATGTCTTTCCTCAGCGCTTCTTCCGATGAATAAGCAGTGTCTACATCGTAACCAGCCTTTGACAGGTTAATCTTTATAATGTCGCACAAGTCTTGTTCGTCGTCGACAACCAATATTCTTTTTCTGTCTGCCATCGTATTGTGATTGATTTGTTATGTTTCCTGCAAAGTTACGGAATATTATTGATATAACAAAACCTTTAACAATACAATCATATTTTACGTGAGTTTATATTTTCGCGATGCTGAAAATTGTGTTCAGCGTCTGCCGTTTCGTGTTACAGCAAAAACTGTGCCAAAGTGTGCGAGATTTTCTTTCGGGACGAAAAAGTATGAAAAATTTTGACAGGGTAAAACTTGCAAAATAGATGCGGAACAGGCGCTGAAAGTGTAAAAATATGTGAAAATAAAGGTCGGCGATATTTGTTAAAATTGTCAAAGAGTATGTTTGAGGCGGCTATTTTGCCTTTTTGTGCTTACTAAACACTGTGTCTGATAGTACCAAACACAGTGTCTGACCTTCTCAAAGAGTGTGTTTGACATTGTCAAACATGCTCTTTGACATTTTTAACACTTGCATTTTGCGCTCAAAAAGCGCATGTGTGTGGCTAATAAACTGACGGTCAGCGGATTATGTAAGCGTGCGAATTTTGGGCGTATTTTGCCCCTGCGATTTTCAAAATGGGTTTCGCGGGCATTCTCGCGACAGTAAACGGGCGAAAATTGATTAGTGTTTTTTGACAGGAAAGCCCCCCGATGTTTTTATTGTGCACGGCATGCTTTCGCCTGGCAGTAGTAAGGTTGAACAATAAAAAATGCCCTTTGGCTGCGTATCTGTTGTCAGAAATCAGTGCCAAAGGGCAAAATTGGAAGGTAGTCCTGTTGGGATTAGAATACTATTTCATAACCTTTCTTACGGTTCCGTCGTTCATCTTGAGGATGTTTAGACCGTTTCTCAGCGTATTGTGCCTTATGCCTTGAGCGTCGAAAATGCTTTCCACTATCGAGCTTGTGGTCTCTATTCCATTTACAGACAAAGCCTCAGAGACAAAAGCGCCCTTGTAATAGTCCTGAATACCAAGATAGCCGGTCTTGTTGATACCTATGCTCAGCGGGCAGTCATGATTGTTGAACGACTTGTCTTCTGCATTGTAGTCGAATGAGACCTGTGGCTTCAGTACGCCTGTTTTGTCGTCAAAAGCAGTAAGATACATTGGGAATAAGCCAAGATATTCATCGTTGTATGTTCCCAGGTACTGTGGCAGGTCGAATACCAGCTTGTCGCCTTCTATATATCCTTTAACCCATGCCTCAGGTAGACCTTCCCACAGTCCTTTTATGTAGATGTTTTTGTCTTCAAATGCCACCTCAACCGTATTCGAACCGTCTTCCATTGCTCCTTCTTCGCCAATGTTGGAACGATAGCTGAAAACATATTTTTCTGTTTCAAGTCCAGTAATGTTGAGAACTGTGTCTTTATGCTTCGAAACAGTCAGCCCCATGTAGTATGTAAAATATACGAAATCGTCCTTGTCTGTCGTTATATATGTATAGTCTGTTGTAGTGTAAGTATCATTTCCGTCGAAAGTAAATACAACGTCAGATTCTTCCGCCACATTGTTGTTTATGCGAGCACCCTTGAAGAAGATAGGCTGAACGTATGTACCCATAAACTGTTTCGTTGGGAATGTAACGGTGTTTCCTTCTCGCTTACCCTTTATCCATGCCATAGGCATATATTCGAATATACCCTGCAGGTAAGCGTCATCTCCGTCGAAGCCTAATTTGCAGTTAAGTGTAATCGGTCGCCATTGAGAGCCGTCAAACTCGCATGTAGTCAGATAGAAAGATTCTGTTTCAAGTCCTTCCGGCACACTGAGAGGTTCCTCTGTGAACAGAGTATATGTAGAGGCATAGTCGCCTTCTTGAATCCATTCATAGTCGAGATATGTGAATGTATCGCCAAAAGCACGGTTCATTGCGCCTAAAATAAGGTTTTTTGATGTTCCGTTCTGCTTGATTGTTCCGTCTTCGCTGATAGTATAGGTAATTTCCTTAACGGACTCGTCGAAGACATAAGTGTTCTTTTCAGTATCAAGTCTGAACATTGCAACCTGTACTGCCATGTCAAACGACTTCGTGTAGCCAATGTATTGCATCATAGGCACGGTAATTGTTCTGCCGTCTTCGCTCAGCGTGCCTTCTATCCAACCGTCGTAAGTAACGAGATTAGACAATGGTTGAAACATATAGACCTTGTTGTCTTTGCCAAACACGATGTTGATAGTGCCAGTCTGCTTCTCTGTATGCAGATAGTATGGGTTGTCAGGGTCTTCTGGCTCAACTTTCTTCTCCCTGACTGCATAACCTTCGCGATTGTATATGTATAGGCTTCCCTCTGGTTGCTGTTCTATTACAACCATGTCCTCCGGTGCCTTGTTTTGTGCCTGTAATGTGAGTGTGAGCAGCATGGCCCACATTATTAGAACTGTTTTCTTCATTTCAGATTACTATAGTTATTGTTATAAAAGACTCTGTATGGAATGTTGCCAAACCATATAGAGTCTTCCTTAATATTAGTTTAATGATATATTATCTTGTTGACAATGTATTAGCGTACAACCTTAACAGTCTTAACGCCATTGTTCGTACGAACCTGCTTGATAACCAATCCCTTGGCGTTTGCATCTACGCGGCGACCCATTGTGTCGAAATAAACAGCATTGTTGTCGTCAGTGTTGACTTCGCTGATACCGTCAGGATTAGGATTTGAAAGCATTACATTGCTGAATACGCTCCAGTAGCTGAAAGAATTCTTCTTACCATTGATAACAACTGCGTCTGCTGCTGTCATTGTGCCATTTTCATCGTCAACGGTCATTACAATATCCTGAACGTTGAAAACGCCAATCTGTGTTCCAATAAGATAAGTCTTGAATGGACCATAAGTCATGTACATGAATTCGCCCAGATACTGACCCTTTTCAAATGTTACGGTGTTGCCTTCGCGTACACCCTTAACCCAGGCTTCAGGGATGTAGTCTTTGTTGATACCCTGAACGTAGATGTCATTTCCGTCGATACCAACCTTAACAGTTGTAGAGAATGGTTTTTCTTCAGTTACTGTACCCTTGTCATCCAAGGTAAGTTCGTTGCCTGTAAATGTGTAGTCCACTGTTTCTACTCCGGCAGGTAGAACTACAACCTCGTCAGCAGCAGGAACTTCCCTTGTAATGGTAATGCCGCTATAGTAAGAGTAAAGGTTTCCACTTTCACCGCGGTCTGGAGCGATAGTGATGTCGATACCGTCAACAACCTTGATGATACCAGCTTCTGCATCGTATGTGAATTGGACTGGCTTAACGTCATAAGGAGTAACTGATTCGGTTGCGATGACATAGTATTTCATTTCATTACCATTGTATTGTTCTACACCTGTGAATGTTGGCTCGCATGTTATGATACCATTCTCGAGCGTACCCTTAACCCAAGCGTTCTCATGTATAATGTCAAGGCCAGAAATATAAACGTCGTTGCCGTCGAAAGCCACCTGATAGTTGAATGTATCGTCTAAGTCAGCTGTAGACCAGCCATTATTGGTATAATAAATGTATTCACCAGCACCATGCCACTTTTCTGGCGTTACGCCTGCTGGCAGTTCAACTAACTTATCCTCATCTCCACCCTGTTGTGGGTTACCGATGGTGTAATTGAATGTCAATTCGTCAAACGTTTTATCGTTTGCCCAAATTACAATAGTATTTGACGGAACGGTCAGGGTATATTCACCTTCGTCTGTGATTGGGTCAGAGAAATAAACCAGAACCTTGCCATTTGGATTGCTAATGCCACCTTCAAAGCTTGTTCCTGTTGTCGTGTTTGTAAGAACAGGTATCTTGGTGTCATCCAAAACCTCAGCATATCCATTGAATGTGATAGTGAAATACTGAAGGCTCTCTACCTTACCTTCTGCCGGGTCGATAGTGTATTCCTTGGCGTTAGGGTCTTTAATAGTGTACTTGAATGCTAATGGGTCGAGAGTCTCACCGTTGATAGTGATTGCTCCAGCAGGAATGTTGAGCGTGTACTTACCGTATGCAGATACGCGATCCATCAGACCAACCTCAATGTTAGTGCCGTCTTCACACATCAGACCACCGTCAACAACCTCTTCGCTGCCTTCTTTTGTAAGTGTTACCTGCGCATCTTCTTTAACAGTTATGCCACTGAAGCCTGTGAAAGTGATTGTGAAGTTCTCGAGAACCTCAACTTCGCCTTCTGCAGGAGTAATGTTGAGAACCTGCATTGGGTCTATTGCCTGTCCAGGAATAGTGTATTCCAGTTTGAATGCAGGAAGTTCCTGACCGCCAACAGTGATTGCTCCAGCAGGAATTTCGTAAGTGTATGTTCCTGACTCTGTGAAACGTACACTCTCTACTTCCTCAATATAAACTTCATCGCCTTCATCGTTTGTATAAACGAATCCATCTGAATAGTCTGTACCGTCTTTCTTAATGTTTATTTCAGCATCTTCCTTTGCTGTGCATGTAGCTCCGTCGAAAGTAAGTGTAATCATGCTGAGAGATTCAACCTCGCCTTCCGCAGGAGAAATTACCATTTTTTCCATAGGATTGGTAACTGCTGTTCCTGTTTCGTAGGTAAGCTCAATCTTGTTGAAACGATACTGACCAGTCTCGGCATTTGTCAGTGTAAGCTCATTTGTCTTTCCAGTCCAAACCTTGTCTTTGGCTGAAGCATCTTCAAATTCGCCAACGCTTGCAGACAGTGCAGCTCTTCTGCTGTTGTCAGTTCCATAGATTGTAATCTTGACAATGTTCTTGCCTTCAAACGTCATGGTATTTCCACCATAGAAACGGATTTCTCCAGTTGTCCAATAAACAGGAGATACAGATTCGTTTGTACCAGCGCCGAATTTCAGCGTGTATCCTTCTGCCAATGTGATAGTATTAGACACGGGTTGTCCCATGTCAATATCTGGCAATGAAGAACTTTCCCATGTTATGGTAGTCTGCTCTTGTGCAAAAGAGAAAACGGACATGAGAAACATAAATAACAATAATGTAATTTTTTTCATAAAAATCCTTTCTTTTTAAATTTTAATTAAGTCTAAATTATTAACTTTCAGTTATTGGAATAGTAATATTTTACAAAGGTATGAATATTTTTATGTATTTCACACATTTATGTTTGTTTTTAATATTATTTAATAAATTCTTTTGTTACCATTTCCTTGTAGTCGTTGATGTTGACAACAATCTTATCACCAGTCCTTATACCAGCCACAGGAATGCTGAGATAGACATTTGTAGAGTAGTATTCAGGCACTCCGTTCTGTGCATGGTACAGTGTGTAGACGTATGTCTTGTGTCCGCTGTCGTCTTCCTTAACCTCGTTGGTTGCGATTCCTATTCTCTGGCGTTGTCCGCCTTCGCCATTGTCGCCAGTCTTTATTTTCACCAGCAGGTTGATATAGCGTCCGTTCTGTGCCATCCATGCGCTTTCAAAACTGACGGGGTCGGTTATCATCTTGTCAATCTTTTCTATTGGCTTGGGCCACAGCACCGTTACAGGTGCTAGTTCCACTGGTTGCACGTTGGTAGAGTTGCCCACATTATTGTAATATAGCAGTGCGCGGTAGAGCGTGTCGGGGCGTTCAGCCCATGACACCTGCATGTGCGGGTTGAAAGTCAGTGTCTCGTCGTTGTCGTTAATGGCATAGTTCACCCTTGTAGCCATCGACGTATGCAGTTCCACCAGTTCGGCTTTCATGTTCTTGTACTTTTCGTCGATGCCGTCATCGTCGCTGCACGAAACAAAAGCGAGTGCAGCAAACAGTATCAGCCAAAGTGTCTTATTCATGTGATAGGGCTTTTTCTTTGTTAAACAATGGATTTGCATACATTGTCAGCATTCGTTCGCGCAGGAAGTCGTTGTCCTTGCCGGCAATGTTGATTTTGTCAATCTGTGCGCTTATGTATTGCTCAAATCTATGTCGGTCGGTATCGCTGAAATGCTCTTCATATTTCTTTTCGCCAGTCAGCAGATATGCAGCCACATAGTTTACGGCATATATCTTGTAGTTGGCGTGTATTTCTTCGTCCAAGTGGCGTGCTACAGCGTCAAACAGTTCAGTCTTGGGCATGTTGCGACAGTTGCTGTCCAGCCATTCATCTATGCATGGTGCGCAGTGGTAGTAGATGTCTCCTTTCCATCCCATTATGCCTGTTTTCATGCTCTCCACGTCATCTTCCGCCGATTTTTTCCAGCCTTCGATGTCGCGTTTCAGTTGAAATTCCTGTGCTTTCAGGTAGTCGCATGGGTCGTATTCATAGCTTATAGCCAGCGGTACGATATGCAGTTGCATAATTCTGTCTACGTCTGTACCTTCTCCGCCCATAGCCATCATCTTCAGTATTGCCGGCTGTGTGCGGTCGTTGCAGTCCTTTGCGCGGCCTTCGCGCTGAGCTATCCAGATGTTGTCGTGCTTCTCTGCTATGACGTAGTGCATGTATTCTGCCATGCGTTTCGATGCTAAGAACATTTGTCTCGGTTGCAGTGAGCGTTCCACGATGAAAGTCTTGTTCACCCTTGCGAGGTCTTTCACCCATGGAATGCTAAGCAGATTGTCGCCGATAGCCACCTCGCATGTCGTCGAGAAGCCGTTGTCGATGAGCATTTTGCCGAGAAGTGCCGAGTCGAGAACGATGTCTCTGTGGTTAGAGACAAACGTATAGCGTTTCAGTGTGTCTATGGCGCTTGTGTCCATCGTGCAGCTTGTCGACGCCTTTTCCAGCAGGTCTTCCATAAAGCTGTAGCAGAACACCTTTTGGAAGTCGAGGTTTGTCAGGCATCGGTGCATCATCATGTCTATCGTTTCGATGCCCATGTGAGGCATGACGGCAGCCAGTACCTGCTGAAACTGTTTGTCAGCCATCATCCGGTCGTACACCTCCGGCAGTTCTTCCGGCTCGAACGGGCGTATGTTGTCAAAGTCTTTCAGGTTCATTTCGATATGAATGTCGTTGATGTTTATATGTCTGTTGGCTGTTGCCGCGACGTTTTAGAACTGGTTTTCCACTATGTCGGTCAGCACGTCGGTAATGTTCAGTCCTGCCGCCCTTACCTGCTGTGGCACGAGGCTCGCCTCAGTCATTCCAGGCGTAGTGTTCACTTCGAGCATGTTTATCTTGTCCTTGCCGTCGTCGCCCTTGGTAACGATGTAGTCGATGCGTATTATACCGTTGCAGTGCAGTATGTCGTAGATGGCAGACGTCAGTGCCTGTGCTCGTTTTGCGAGGTCGTCCGGTATGCGTGCCGGAGTGATTTCGTCCACCTGTCCGTTGTATTTCGCATCGTAGTCGAAGAACTCGTTGTTTGTGGCAATCTCCGTTACGGGGAACGTTACGGTCTTTTCCTTAGTCTTGTAGCATCCTACGGTTATTTCCGTACCGTCGAGGTATGATTCTATCATCACCTCGTCGCTCTGCATCATGGCATTTCTCAGTGCCGGAGCGAGCTGGTCGGCATTCTTCACCTTCGATACTCCGAAGCTGCTGCCGTCGTTCACGGGCTTGACGAAGCACGGCATTCCTACGGTCTTCACTATCTCGTCTTTGTCGATGTTGTTCTCCTGTCCCCTGCGTATGAGTACGCTTTCAGCCACCCTCACGCCATATCCGCGCAGATATTGGTTGAGCACGAACTTGTCGAACGTCATGGCTTCCACGAGTACGCCGCTGGTGCTGTAAGGCAGGTGCAGCAGGTCGAAGTAGCCTTGCAGTATTCCGTTTTCGCCCGGAGTGCCGTGAATTGTAATGTAGGCATAGTCGAAGATAACCTTCTTGTCGTTATTTCTAAACGAAAAGTCGTTCAGGTCGACAGGTGCAGTAGTGCCGTCTTCGAGCCAAACTTTCCAGTTTGTTCCTTTCACTTCAACGAGATAGACATCATATCTCTGCTTGTCGAAGAAAGAGTAGAGCGCCTTTCCTGAGCGTATAGATACGTCGTGTTCCGACGAGTCGCCACCGCAGACGATGGCAATGATGCGTTTTTGGTTTTTCATATTGTTTGTTTTATTGTTTACGAGTTATCTTGTTCTGTTGTTATTCATATTTCCAGTTGGCTTTCAGGTTTCTCCATTTCTCTATCAGCGCCTGCATGTCGTCGGGCACAGGCACTGAGAAGTCCATCTGCTTGTGTGTCTTCGGGTGTACGAAGCCGAGTGTCTGTGCGTGCAGCGCCTGTCGCGGGCACAGCTTGAAGCAGTTGTTTATGTAAGCCTTGTATGAACTGGTGCGCTCTCCGCGCAGTATTTCCATACCTCCGTATCGCTCGTCGGCAAACATCGGGTGTCCTATGTGGCGCATGTGTGCGCGTATCTGGTGTGTCCTGCCTGTCTCGAGCCTGCATTCCACGAGCGTTGTATAGCCGAAGCGTTCCACCACGCGGTAGTGCGTAACGGCAGGCTTTCCAATGTCGGAGCCGGGTGGGAATACTGCCATGCGCAGGCGGTCTTTCGGGTCGCGTCCTATGTTTCCTTCTATGCGCCCTTCGTCTTCCGCGAAGTTTGCCCATACGAGGGCGATGTAGCTGCGGTGGGTTGTCTTGTTGAAGAACTGCAGTCCGAGTTCCGACTTGGCTTCGGGCGTCTTGGCAACCACGAGCAGTCCGCTGGTGTCTTTGTCTATGCGGTGCACCAGTCCTACCTCCGGATTGTTGGCGTCGAATGTCTTGTCGTCCTTCATGTGCCATGCTACGGCGTTGATGAGCGTGCCCGAGAAGTTGCCGCAGCCTGGATGTACGACCATTCCGGCAGGCTTGTTGACCACCATGAGTTCAGAGTCTTCGTAGACGATGTCGAGCGGTATGTCTTCGGGGTATATCGTAGAGTCGTTCTGCGGGCGGTCGAGCATGAGCGTGATGACGTCGCCCGGACGCACCTTGTAGTTGCTCTTCACGGCTCGGTTGTTGGCATGCACGAAGCCACTGTCGGCGGCTTTCTGTATGCGGTTGCGCGAAGAGTGTGGCAGGTGTTCTGCCATGAACTTGTCGACGCGCAGCGGCACCTGTCCGGCATCGGCTACGATGCGGAAGTGTTCGTATAGTTGCTGTTCCTCGTCGTCGAGCAAACTGTCTGTCATAGTGTTGTTTATGTCGCTCATGGTTTAGTCTGATGGTTTTATTATTCCGGTCCTGTAACCACTTCAAAGTCGTCTTCCTCGCTGCTCTCGGCTGGCTTTTCGGTGCTGACCTCCGCGTCCTCTTCTTCATATACGGGGTCGATGTATGCCACAGAGTCGTTCAGGTCGCGCCTGCCGTCGCCCACTTGCAGTATCAGCAGCTCTTCTATCGACACGCGGTCGCCGGCAGCCACTTGCTTGTTGCGGTATTTTATGCCGTAGACCCAGTCTTTCTCGCCCGGAATAAACTCTGGCGGTGCGAGCTTGAAGCCCATAGCTTTCAGCTTCATGTAAGCCTCGCGGTAAGAGCTGTTGTCGATGATGTCGGGTATGGTGAGCGTCGGCGAGTGAGCCGAGTTGATGGTTACGTAGACTATTCTGCCCGGCTTGACGCCTGAGCCTGGTGCCAGCGACTGTTCGAGTATGCAGTCGGCAGGCAGCGACTTGACGTAGCCCGTGTCGCTGACGACCATTTGCAGGTCTACCTCGTCGAGCAGTTCTACGGATTCGCCGTAGCTTTTGTGTATCAGGTTGGGCACTTCAACAACCTTGCCGTGATTGGTGTAGAAGTCGAGTCCATACCTAACGGCGAGGATGATGAGCGTTATGAGTAAAGCCATTGCTGCGAGGTTGCCCCACAGGTGGCGGCTTTTCAGTTTCGAAAAAAACACACCTATCTTCATTGTCTGTTAATTCTATATTGCTGACAAAGGTAAGAATAAAAACTCAAACATCCAAATAATATAATGTTTTAAAGACTTTTGACGCATGCAAAGGCATGCTTCTGTCGGCTGTTGGTCAATTATTAATTTTCAGAAAGCGTTTTGTAATCGTATTACAGAGTGCCTGTAAAAGTGTTACAGACTATCTGTCACGCTGTTACGGACTATTTGTAACAGCATTACGGCTTATTTGTAAATCAGAGACAGTCGGGCGCGGGCTTTCATGCGGCTGGCAAAAAGCGCACGGCTGCCTGCCGCATGACGTTTCCGGCGCAATGTAAGGACAATAAAATAGAACAGGAAAAGATATCTCTTCTCCTGTCTGCCAGTACGGCAGACTCATGCTGCCGCGATGATTTCCTTAATAAACGGAAATTTACTTTCCGTGATTTTCTGAAGAAACAGACAACTTTTTGCGTCCCTTCGCACGGCGTGCTGACAATACGCGGCGACCGTTCTTAGTTGCCATTCTCTCGCGGAAACCGTGCTTGTTTACACGTCTACGGTTGTGAGGCTGAAATGTTCTTTTCATCGTTTTCTGTTATTTTTATTGTTATTATTATCGTCTGAGAAGTGCATTCCGATGCATCCGGAAGTAGATAAAGAAAGCACTTCGGGCTGCAAAAGTAGTCATTTCTTTTGAAATAACAAAAAAATATGAGTTTTTTAGCAGATATTTTTATGTTTTTTCGATATTTATCGTACCTTTGCAGCGTTATTTTAATAATGTAAGGAACAAATTTCTAAAAATAAAAACAATATCAATCATGATCAAATCACAAGACATCAAAAAAGGTACTTGCATCCGCATGGACGGCAAGCTCTATTTCTGTATCGACTTCCTGCACGTTAAGCCAGGAAAAGGAAACACTATCATGCGCACAACACTGAAAGACGTGGTTAGCGGACGCGTGCTCGAAAAGCGTTTCAACATCGGTGAGGCTCTGGAAGACGTACGCGTGGAGCGCCGTTCATACCAGTATCTCTACCTTGAAGGACAGGACTACATCTTCATGAACCAGGAAACTTTCGACCAGATTCCTATCGCCAAAGACCTCATCACTGGCGTCGACTTCATGAAGGAAGGCGACGTAGTGGAAGTTGTCAGCGATGCCGACACAAACACAATACTCTATGCCGAAATGCCAGTTAAGACCAACCTGCGCATCACACACTCTGAGCCGGGAGTGAAGGGCGACACCGCAACAAACGCAACAAAGCCGGCAACACTGGAAACAGGCGTGGAAGTGCGCGTGCCCCTGTTCATCAACGAGGGCGACCTCATACAGGTGGACACACGCGACGGCAGCTACTTGCAGCGCGTAAAAGAATGAAATATTCCATCATAGTACCTGTATACAACCGTCCCGACGAAGTGGACGAGTTGTTGCAAAGCCTAACGACACAGACCATCTCAGACTTTGAGGTGGTCATTGTCGAAGATGGGTCGTCGACGACATGCGAAGACGTGTGCCGGAAATACGACGGCAAGCTCGACCTGCACTACTACGGCAAGCCGAACAGCGGACCTGGACAAAGCCGAAACTACGGAGCGGAACGCGCAAACGGCGAATACCTCATCGTGCTCGACAGCGACGTGGTGCTGCCAAGAACATACCTGGAGGCTGTAGACAACGAACTGCGGCGCGAGGAAGCCGATGCCTTCGGAGGACCAGACGCGGCACACGACTCGTTCACACCCGTGCAGAAAGCCATATCATACTCGATGACGTCGTTCTTCACGACAGGCGGAATACGCGGCGGAAAGAAGAAACTCGACAAGTTCTACCCGCGCTCGTTCAACATGGGAATACGCGCCGACGTCTACAAAAGGCTCGGAGGATTCTCGAAGATGCGCTTCGGCGAAGACATAGACTTCTCTATCAGAATCTTCAAGGCAGGATGCCGATGCAGGCTTTTCCCAGAAGCGTGGGTGTGGCACAAGAGGCGCACGGACTTCAGAAAGTTCTTCCGACAGGTGTTCAACAGCGGAATAGCAAGGATAAACCTATACAGGAAATACCCCGAATCGCTGAAAGCTGTACACCTGCTGCCTGCCGTCTTTACGGTGGGAACGTGCCTGATGATACTCGTGGCTGCCGTCGGAAGGGCAATGATGCACTACGACCCGGCAAACCGACAGACGTGGACTCTGGTAATGGCAATACCGCTGTTGCTGCTGATGGCATACTGCATGATGATTTTCGTCGACTCGGCAATGAAGAACAAGTCGGCAAAGATAGGACTGCTGAGCGTCGGAGCCGCATTCGTGCAGCTGATGGGCTACGGAACGGGATTTCTGCAGGCGTGGTGGCTGCGCTGTGTAAAAAAGAAAGATGAGTTTCAGGCTTTTGAACAGACGTTCTACAAGTGATAATGGCAGAGAAACTGAACATAAAAGAATGGAATGAGGAGGACCGTCCGCGCGAGAAACTCAGCAGACTGGGTGCCGGCGCACTGACCGATGCCGAGCTGTTGGCTATACTCATAGGCTCGGGCTCGGCTAAGGAAACGTCTGTAGCGCTGATGCAGCGCGTGCTGAACGACTGCAACAACAACCTGAATACACTCGGAAAATTCTCGAAGGAAGACCTGTGCAGATATAACGGAATAGGCGAAGCAAAGGCTATCACGATAATGGCGGCAGTGGAACTCGGCAAGCGCAGGCAGCGCGAGAAACTGGAGGAACGAAGGGACATGGGCAGCGCACAGGCTATCTACGAACTGATACACAGCAAGGTGCAGGACAGCGACGTGGAGGAGGCATGGATAGTGCTGATGAACAGAAACTATAAACTGATAGACTATAAGTGCATCTCTCACGGCGGAATAACGGAAACGGCAGTCGACGTGAGAATAATAATTAAGGAGGCACTGCTGAAAAATGCAACGGTCGTAGCCTTGTGCCATAACCATCCCTCGAACAATCCGAGACCGAGCCGCGACGACGACAGGCTGACTGAGAAAGTGAAGAATGCGTGCGACACAATGAGGATATTGTTCCTCGACCATATTATCGTAACCGACGGAGCCTACTTCTCATACAGTGAAAGTGGCAGACTGTAGTAGGAACAAAACAACAAGCAAGAAATGAATCAGGAAGAAAAAACGCATATAGAAGAAGAAATAGTCGAAGTGCTGAAAACAGTGTACGACCCGGAAATACCCGTCGACGTGTGGAACTTGGGCATGATATACAAGATAGACGTAAAGGACGACTATTGCGTGGACGTAGACATGACTCTCACCGCGCCCAACTGCCCTGCGGCAGACTATATCGTCGGCGACGTGAAGACAAAAATAGAAAGCATCGGGAAAATAAAGGAGGCAAACATAAACCTCGTGTTCGAGCCTATCTGGGACTATAGCATGATGAGCGAGGAAGCCCGCGTGGAGCTCGGATTCGACTAAACTTATAAAACGGACAGACAATGAAAAACGTATATTTCCTTTCAGATGCACATCTCGGTTCGCTGGCAATAGCGCACGGACGAATGCAGGAGCGGAGGCTGGTAAGATTTCTTGACAAAATAAAAGACAAGGCATCAGCCATATATCTGCTCGGAGACATGTTTGACTTTTGGTATGAATACAAACACGTTGTTCCAAAAGGTTATACGCGATTCTTGGGAAAACTGTCGGAACTGACAGACAATGGAGTAGAAGTGCATTTCTTTACAGGAAACCATGATATATGGACGTATGGCTATCTTGAAAAGGAATGCGGTGTGATAGTCCACAGACAGCCGCTGACGTGCGAGATAGGAGACAAGGTGTTCTTCCTCGCTCATGGCGACGGACTCGGAGGCAAGGACAGGAAATTCAAGATACTGAGGGCAATATTCCACAGTCGCGTGTGTCAGTGGCTTTTCAGCGCACTGCATCCGAGATGGGGAATATCATTCGGCATGAACTGGGCAAAGCACAGTCGTTTGAAAAGAGTAGACGGAAGTGAACCGCCATACATGGGCGAGGATAAGGAGGAGCTTGTTCTATTTACGAAAGACTACCTGAAAACACATCAGGATATTGACTATTTCATATACGGACACAGGCATATAGAACTGGATCTGATGCTTTCGAGAAAATCGAGAATGCTGATAGTGGGCGACTGGATTACTCAGTTCACATACGTTGTCTTTGATGGGGAACACCTGTTGCTGTCGGAATATGAAGAAGGGGAAAGCCAATTCTGAACGGCACGATAAAGCGTAATGGTAACAATATGCGCTTACGCGCGTACATTAATATATAATATATATATACTGTTGTTCATGTAGATAATGCAAATATACACTCTGTGTCTTGCAGAGAAATACGCTTTGGCAGATGATATAAGTAGTGAATTTGCAACGAAATTAAACGAAAAGTAACCAGTTACATACCTCAGAATAATACAGGAAAAAGCGTTTGATATGACGAAAGTTATTTTAATTTGTGTTAACGCGGGTTATATAATTATAAATAAACAAGAAAATGACGTGTGTAAATGCAATATAATTAGGTGTTTTAAATAAAAGTCCGTAATTTTGCAGCCCGAATTGACCTATATGGTCGCATTGTATACATAGACAAACAATAAACAAAATATATAAATTAAAAAAGTAAAATTATGCCTACTATTCAACAGTTAGTAAGAAAAGGCAGAAAGGTGCTCGTAGAAAAGAGCAAGTCGCCAGCTCTGGACTCATGTCCACAGCGTCGTGGCGTTTGTGTTCGTGTCTACACAACAACACCTAAAAAGCCTAATTCGGCAATGAGAAAAGTTGCCCGTGTACGTTTAACAAACCAAAAGGAAGTGAACTCTTACATTCCAGGAGAGGGACACAACTTGCAGGAACACAGCATCGTGCTTGTTCGTGGAGGACGTGTTAAGGACCTTCCAGGTGTACGTTATCACATCGTTCGTGGTACGCTTGATACCGCTGGTGTGGCAAGCCGAACACAACGCCGTTCTAAGTACGGAGCTAAACGTCCAAAGGCAAAGAAGTAATGCCGAAACAGCCGAGAGATTAGAACCGGAGAAGGCGATGAACTCAAGGCTTAATGAAACAAAGTATTTTATAAACAGTTTTGCTGGAGAATTGTTGAAAACAGGTTGAGTAAATGTCCGGGTGTGGACGTTGAAGAACAAGAGAAACAGCCCTCAAGCAGACTAAATTTCAAAACGAAATGAGAAAAGCAAAACCAAAGAAACGAGTGATCTTACCAGATCCAAAGTTTAACGACAAGAAAGTAACAAAGTTTGTTAATCACCTGATGTACGACGGCAAGAAATCGCTTTCGTATGAAATCTTCTACACCACACTCGACATCGTAGGCGAGAAGATGGCAAAAGAGGAAAAGCCAGCTCTTGAAATCTGGAAGCAGGCTCTTGACAACATCACTCCACAGGTGGAGGTTAAGAGTCGCCGTATCGGTGGTGCCACATTCCAGGTGCCAACGGAAATTCGTCCAGACCGCAAGGAAAGCATATCTATGAAGAACATGATAAACTTTGCGCGCAAGCGTGGAGGTAAGAGCATGGCTGAAAAGCTGTCTGCTGAAATCATGGATGCTTACAACAATCAGGGTGGCGCATTCAAGCGTAAGGAAGACATGCACCGTATGGCTGAGGCTAACCGTGCATTCGCTCACTTCAGATTTTAATTTTTTGTCGTGTTAGAAAGAATTTTGTAATTTATAAAAAGGAAGTAACTTAGAACATGGCAAAGCAAGATTTACACTTGACGCGTAACATCGGTATCATGGCGCACATTGATGCTGGTAAGACAACAACATCAGAACGAATACTTTTCTACACAGGAAAGACTCACAAGATTGGCGAGGTACACGATGGTGCAGCTACTATGGACTGGATGGCACAGGAGCAGGAGCGTGGTATCACTATCACATCGGCTGCTACAACGTGCAACTGGACATGGGAAAAGAAATCATATAAAATAAATCTTATAGACACTCCGGGACACGTCGACTTCACAGCAGAGGTTGAACGTTCACTGCGTGTACTTGACGGCGCAATCGCTACATACTCTGCTGCTGACGGTGTACAGCCTCAGTCGGAAACAGTATGGCGTCAGGCAGACAAGTACAACGTTCCACGTATAGGATATGTTAACAAGATGGACCGCTCAGGCGCTGACTTCTTCGAGACAGTACAGCAGATGAAGGATATTCTTGGAGCAAATCCATGCCCTATACAGATACCTATCGGTGCAGAAGAAAACTTCAAGGGTGTAGTTGACCTTATCAAAATGAAAGCCATCCTGTGGCACGATGAGACAATGGGTGCTGAATATGACGTAGAGGAAATACCGGCAGACCTTGTCGATGAGGCTAACGAATGGCGCGAGAAGATGCTCGACACTGCAGCAAGCTACGACGATGCACTTATGGAGAAATATCTCGAAGGACAGGAAATAAGCGAAGCAGAAATCATAGCAGCAATCCGTAAGGGTACAATATCTATGGATATCACCCCTATGCTCTGTGGTTCTTCCTACAAGAACAAGGGCGTACAGCCGCTTCTCGACTATACATGTGCATTCCTGCCTTCACCACTGGATACAGAAGCTATCAAGGGTATTAATCCAAATACAGACGAGGAAGAAAGTCGCGAACCTTCAGAAGACGCTCCTACATCAGCTCTGGCATTCAAGATTGCCACAGACCCATACATGGGACGTCTCGTATTCTTCCGCGTATATTCTGGTAAGGTAACAGCCGGAAGCTATGTCTACAACCCACGCTCGGGTAAGAAGGAACGCATCAGCCGCCTCTTCCAGATGAACTCTAACAAGGAAATACCAATGGAGTCTATCGATGCAGGTGATATCGGAGCAGGTGTTGGATTCAAGGATATTCGTACAGGCGATACTCTCTGCGATGAGGAGAAACCAATCGTACTTGAGTCTATGACATTCCCTGATACCGTTATTTCTATTGCCGTTGAGCCAAAGAGCCAGGCTGATATAGCAAAACTTGACAACGGTCTTGCAAAACTCGCAGAGGAAGACCCAACTTTCACCGTTCGTACGGACGAACAAAGTGGACAGACTATCATCTCAGGTATGGGTGAGCTTCACCTCGATATCATCATCGACCGTCTGAAGCGCGAGTTCAAGGTTGAATGTAATCAGGGTAAGCCACAGGTTAACTACAAGGAAGCAATCACTAAGGAAGTTAATCTCCGCGAAGTGTACAAGAAACAGTCAGGTGGACGCGGTAAGTTCGCTGACATCATTGTCAACATCGGACCAAAAGACCCAGACTACACAGAAAGCGACTTGCAGTTCGTTAATGAAGTTAAGGGTGGTAACGTGCCTAAGGAATTTATCCCGGCAGTACAGAAAGGTTTCTTAGACTCAATGAAGAACGGTATACTTGGTGGCTATCCAATGACAGGTATGAAGGTTACACTTGTCGATGGTTCTTTCCACCCAGTAGACTCAGACCAGTTGTCATTCGAGTTGGCAGCACACAACGCATACAAGAATGCATGCGTAAAGGCTGGTCCTGTACTCATGGAGCCAATTATGAAGGTTGAAGTCGTTACACCAGAAGAGAACATGGGTGACGTAATCGGCGACCTTAACAAGCGTCGTGGTCAGGTTGAAGGCATGGACGAGGCACGCAGCGGTGCACGTATCGTTAAGGCTATGGTTCCACTGTCTGAGATGTTCGGATATGTTACAGCTTTGCGTACAATCACATCAGGACGTGCAACAAGCTCTATGGAGTATGACCACCATGCACCTCTGTCAAGCTCTATTGCCAAGACAGTGCTCGAGGAGGTTAAGGGACGTGCAGACCTTGTATAAACAATAATAGGAGATGCAGTTGAGCAAATGACTCTTTAACTGCATCTCTATAATAAACAATAATAAACAAATAACATAAACAACGATGAGTCAGAAAATCAGAATCAAGCTGAAGTCTTACGACCACAAATTGGTAGACAAGTCAGCAGAAAAGATTGTTAAGGCAGTAAAAGCAACAGGTGCCATTGTTAGTGGTCCAATTCCACTGCCGACACACAAGCGTATTTTTACAGTAAACCGTAGTACCTTCGTTAACAAGAAGGCACGTGAGCAGTTCCAGTTGTCAGACTTCAAGCGTCTTATCGACATTTACAGTTCTACAGCTAAGACAGTTGATGCTCTCATGAAACTTGAACTTCCAAGTGGAGTAGAGGTTGAAATAAAAGTATAGTTAACTTCGTAGAAACAAGAAGGAAATACGAAAATAATAGTTCAAGGTAAATTCAGAACTCTGGGTTTACCTTGAATTTTATTATATAAAAGATAACATTTCCTTATGATATTTCTGTCAATTCGTAATAGATTTGTCGTGTAACCCGGAAATCTCTTTATTGCATAAATATAAAAGCGGTGTGCCAAATAAAAATGCACACCGCTGTCGTTATAAGCAAATGTATATATCTACGTCTACATTGCTATTTTCTTACCGTTTACGATATATATGCCATGCCGTGCAGGTGTAGTGATGCGTCTTCCCTGCAAGTCGTAAATCGTCTGGCTTTCCTGCTTTGTTGTGCTTGGTGTTGCAATACCTGTTGCATCTGCAACCTTTGCCATTGCAGCATTTACTATTGTTCCGTTGCTGCAGTCCATGAGCATAGCCACTGCATGCAGCTGCTGTGGGTCTTGCACCAGTTTGTTGTCTGCAACATTCATTTTGTAGTTAAAGTGCTGTGTCTGCTCGCTGGTGAAAGGCATTTCAATGCTTCCTTCTATGCCTCCGTCAATGCCAATGCCTTCTATCGCTACATGGTTATATTCCATGTCTACGAGATACTTGCCCTTGCCAACATATTGCATCAGGACTTCTTCCGTACCGGTATATTCGTTGTAGCCGTTGCTCTGTCGCCAGTAGTTGCCTTCGCCTTTCAAGCCGTCGGCTGTCAGTACCAGTACAAGTCTGTAGTTATCGTTGTTACCAGTGTAGCCAAAGCGTGTAAACACGTTGTATTCTATTTCCTTCTGACTCTCGTCTGCCCAGTGTGCCTCTACGTTGATGTCAGCTACTGAGACCTGTTGCAGTGCCTCTGCTACGATAATGTCGGTCAGGAACGTACCAGTAGTATTGTATCCGCAGTATGGGTCGCAGTCATAGAGTCTGTCAACTGTACACGATGGATAGCCGCCAAGTATTTTCATCTTGTCTCGGAAGAATGTACTTTTATAGTACTGTGTTATCATCATCGGGTCGCGTTCGTCTCCGTGAACGGCAATCGGAATGAAACGGTCTCCAAATTTGTCAGACAGTATTTTTATTCCTTCTATGCCGCGAATACAATTCAGGCACCATGTACCCGTGAACTCCTCCATGATAGTGCGTTTAGTTGTTTGCTGGTTCAGCACGATTAGCTGCCCCACAGCTTCCTGCAAGTCAATAGATGGTGTATTGCCGTTTATTTCTGTAATATAGACAGCCATATCGACTTTCTCTGTTTTAGATGGAGTCGTGAATGACAGTGGCAACTCAAACTCCAAACCTATTTCGTCTATGATATTCGGTAGGTCATAGTGTTTCGAATATTGCAGCACTCCGTCAATCATAAAGTCGTAGTCTATGCTGTTCAGAGTTTCTGCACTGTAGTTAGTCAATACAGCCTTTGTTTCTGCACCAGAGTTCTTTGCAGTAATAAGATTTCTGATTTCCTTAGCTTCTATGTTTCTGTCTTTTATCTGTTGGCTGCTCGCCAGCACCTGAATAGGCAGTGCTCCATTGCTGGAAATGTCGGTTTCGTTGAGATAATTGCTGTGTATTTCTCCCTTCCCTTTGCCTGCCAGCTGATAGTAGTCGGGTGTATTTGCCAGTTGAAGTGTCAAACCCACAAATATATTTGCGTATGGGTTGCCACTGTGAAATGCATTGTAGACTTCATCAAAGGCTATTACGTTTGGTTCTCCGTCGTGAATGAGGTCTTTCAGTTGGTTCAGGTCTATCTCCTGAGACATAATGTTTGGTGTCGTGCCTTTAGAGTAGCTTGTAGACAGCCATATCTTTGCCGAAGTTATGGCAGTCTTGTCATGTATCCAGAAGCGTATACCGTGTATTTTGCCGTCAGCCAGAATACTGCTGTTCTGTGGGGTCAGCCTGACATACTGGTCTTGCTCTCCGGCATACAGTACTCTGCGTGGTGCAAGTTCATCACTTGACTTCCACAGTCCCCACCATGCTTGTGCGTTAGCAGAAGAAATTGTAATCGTCAACAGGACAACAAGCATCAATGCCTTTTTGTAGTATTGTATATGTTTATCCATGTCTGTCTTATAATATAGGTTTCTAAGTTTAAAAAAGGGTGGGACATCATTGTCCCACCACTCTTGTATTAACGTTGCTAATCAGCTTATACTTACTTAATAACAACTTTCTTTCCGTTGATGATGTTGATGCCTCTTACAGGAGCAGACAGACGCTGTCCATTCATGTTGTAAATAACACCGTTGTTCTTCATGTTGTTCTCAACATTGTTTATAGAAGTAACATCAGCATCGAAGCTCAGAGGAGTAAACCATAATTGACTGTATGAATTGAACAGGAATCCTCTGAGAGTTCCGGTTGTTCCATCTTCTACAGTTTCATCAAATTGTTTGAAGGTATTGTTAATCCATATTTCTTCTTCGCCAAGCAGTTCGTTTGATAGTGTGAAGTACTTGCCGTATCCATCTTGTTTAACATTGATAACAACATTTGCGATTTCAGCATAGCGCCATTGGTAGTCGTTCATGTAGGTACTGATATTTTCTTCAGTAACAACTATTGGTGTAACTTCTGCTGTTGTTGACTCTACATTGTCAAGACCGTTGTTGACTGTTACGTTGATTGTTCCGAACCAGAATGGAGCAATTGTGATGTCAAGTGTTCCGTTGAGAACCTGACCTGCTGTCAGCAGCTCGTTGAATCCTGCATATTCAAAGTTGTAGCCTGTTGATTCGTCTTCGATGACCACTGCATCGTAGTTGTCGGCAACGTATGTAACCTTTGCATCCTTCAGTGTCAGAACCGCCTTAACTTCGTCAACTCCTTCTTCGAGTGTAAATTCCTCTAATGCCTTCAGGTTTTCAAGTTCTACGGCTTTTACATTCTCTACGAAGCTGACAGGAGTGCAGAATGTCATTCCATATGCAGAGAAGATAAAACCAGTTAGTGTTCCAACCATGCCGTCTTCAACAGTTGTCGTGATAGTATTGAATCTGTCGTTGATAGGCAGTTTCATGTCGCCCAACTGTGCTATGGAAGCTGACATTTGATCGCCGTGTTCCCCTGTTGTAATGTTAATCTTCACGTTGGCAACCTGTGCAAGACGCCAGTCGAAGTCATTGGCGAAAGTTATTGCATTTTCCTCAGTAACAACAAAAGGAGTAACCTCACCGTCAGTAGCTGTAACGCCTTCTATGCCATTCTTCAGAGAATATTCATTTCCCGCCCATCCGTATAGAATTGTCATAGCCAGATTTCCGTTAAGTGTCTGTCCGGCGCTTACAAGAGAACTGAGTTTAGAGTTTTCAAGAGCGTATCCAGCTGATTCATCTTCGATGACTACGAAATCGTTTTCGGTATTAACGTATGTAACCTTTGCGTTGTCGAGAGTCAGCACTACGTCTTCGCTGTCAGCCATTGGGTCAGCAAACTGAAAGTTCTTCAGTGCAAGAACGTTGTCGAGCAGAGTGCCTTCAGGAATTACTTCCCCACCGCCACCGCCGCTGCCAGCAGCGCCGTATGTGAATGTAGTCTTAGGAATGAATTTATTGGTGTACTGAACTGCAACGGAATTTAAGTCAGTTTCATTTTTGCCATATATTGCAGTTACGTTGTCTCCTTGATTTTCTCCGTAGAAATCACAGTAAGCGTAGGCGCCAACTTTTGTAGTGTATACTCCAACAAGCAGGTTGCCTCCATTGTAAGTGTAGTTTGTGCTGAATGGAATGTTCCATTTGCTGTCTGCAACAGACACTTCTCCTGTATAAACAGTTGTAGCACCTTCATTACCAATAAAGTTTGTGAGTGTTGTCTGGTCAACTTCCTTGAGGAATACCATCACTTCAGCTCCAGTATTTTTATTCTCTTCAGCAGCGTAGAACGTCATGTTCTTAATATCAAGATCTTTCATGTCTGCAAGTTTATCTGCAGGTATGATAAATTCGTGCTTCTGGTATTGGTCGCCCCAGTTTGTGTCGTATGGTGTACGTCCACCGTCAGTATCTGTACCATCGCAAATGGTCAGGTCTTTATCTTCTACAGGAATTACTTCCCCGCCGCCACCTGTTCCAGCCTCGTATGTGAATGTTGTCTTAGGCAGGAACTGGAATGAATTTGTTACGCCGGTGACGCTTGTATAGTCTGTCCCTGACATTGATGATCCATAGAGTGCAGTAAAGCGATCTTGCTTCAATCCATAGAATCCTAAATAAGTATAGTTGCCTACTTTTGTAGTGTATACGCCGATGAGCAGATTTCCGCCTTTGTATTCGTATGGAGTGCTCAGTTCAATGCTCCATTTGCTGTCAGCAATGGTAAGTGTGCCTTCGTATACGGTAGTTGCATCTTCATCGCCGATGAAGTCTGTAAGTGAAGTCTGCTCAACTTCCTTCATGAAAATCTTGAGCTCAAAGCTTGGAGTACTTTTTTCCGAAGTACAATAGAACTGCATGTTTGTAATCTTTCCGTCCTTCATTGCTGCGAGTTCAGATGCTGGCATGACGAATTCGTTCTTCTGTGGAGTGTCGCCCCATTCAGCATAAAAAGGTATTTGAGTGTTGACGTTTTCGCCGTCGAAGACGGTCAACTCGTCGGCATTAGCCTGGCTGATGCCAACCAATGGCATCAGCAGTACTGCCGCAAGATGCCATAATGATAGATTAAATTTCTTCATAAGCTTTAATTGTTAGTGTTAATATTTATTTTACCAAAACTTTCTTTCCGTTGATGATGTATATGCCCTTCTGGTTGGTAGACTTGACCTCTACGCCGCTGAGGGTGTATATCTTCTGTCCTTTCACTTCGAGAGTCTCTATCTGCGGACTTTCGATTGCCGTTGCAATGGCTTTGTCGAATGTTTCAGGTGAGAGTGCTATGACTGTCGGAATGTTGCCCTGACTGTCTGCTATATCGTAGGCAAACATCCAGAAATATGCGCGTTCTCCTTCCACTTTTACCATGTTTGAAGCACTTGGATTGAGTACCATGTCTGTGTTTGCGTATTGCAGGAATGCTCCCAATGTTTCGTCGAAGACGTAAACGTAGAAGTTTTCTCCCTCGAGAGTTACTCCATTGCTGCCGCTCCATCTTACGAGAGTCTGGTTTGAATACTTGCGTGCGATGCCGTAGTTCAACTTGTAGGCGAAGCGAACAGTGCCTTTCCCGCTGATGATTGTTGGCAGCTTGTTGTGCTGACCGACGTCAACCCATACTTCTTCATTGTCCATGTTGAGGTATGTCCTGCCCTCGGCATCTCTCGTGAAATCTTCCTTTTCCAGTACGATGACGTGTGCTCCGTTCTTCATAGACTCTTCGGTCATGACCCAAGGGTCATTCAGGTACATTACCTTGAAGCCGCCTTCCTCAGGCAGTTCTGCTACCGGCGCGTTGATGGCAGTGAAGTATGCGTAGAGGCGTTCGCCGCCTTGAACGGTAAAGGTGTATGGGTTTTCTGTACTGATGACGTTGCCCATCATTCGACTGTCTTCCCAGTATTCAAACTTGAAGCCGTCGTTTGGGATGGCGCGTACCGTAACCTGGTCGCCCGGCGCATTGGCAAGCTTGTCGATGAACACAGAACCGCAGTTGGCATTGTCGGCATCCTGATAGTAGCTGAGGCTGACAACGGCGCCCTGCGTGAAGTGTCCGAAGATGACAGTCGGAGTTTCCGGGAACTCGCCTTTTGATGCTTCCGATGACGTGTTGTAGAGTGTGATTTCTTTTGCATCGAGTTCTACGAAGTATGGATAGTCGGCTTCGGTACTCAGCAGTTCGTCCTTGTTGGTGTCGAGCTGTCCGTCGCCGTCGTCCTTATACCAGCCTGCAAAGGTGAAGCCTTCTGTCGGTTTGGCATGGAGGTAGTAGGTAAGGTAGTCGGCAAAGGCTGACTTACCGTTTATTTCCACGAACATGTGGTTTACAGGCATAGTCTGCTTCAGGTCAAACTCATCCTTAAATATTTTCATGCCTGTTGTACTTGTGTTTGCACATACCTGTCCCGCACCATCTGGTGTGGCAATCAGCTTCGTGTAGATATTTGTATATCCCAGAATCGTATTCTCCTGTGCCGAAACATCCTGTGCCGATGTGAGCATCAGGGCTATTGCCAGAGTGAATAATGCTTTAGATGTAAAAAATCTCATAAATACTATTGGTTTTATTTAGTTAAGTGTTTCTTTCCGTTTCTGATGTATATTCCCTTGCTGTCGGGGCGTGTTACCTGCTGTCCTTGCAGGTTGTAGGTCTTGCCGTCGGCAGGCTGCGTGGCGACAGTCGTCTCTATTGCTGACGTGCCGTAAGGCTGTATCTCCGCACGGTCGGCATTCACTATCCTGCCCGTAGTCCTGTCGATGAGCAGAACGACGGCATAGAGGCGCCTCTTGTCCTGTATGACCTTGTTGTTGAGGGTTGTTATTATGTCGGTATAGCCTTGCTTCTCGCCGCAGACGATGGGTGCCTTGATGCTGCCGCTGATGCCTACCATGCCGCGAGGACAGTTGCCGCACCATGTGCCGGTGAACTCCTCCATTACCACGCGGCGCGGAAAGGTCAGCTCTGCTTTCTTGCTGCCATGAGCAGAAATACCTGATGAAATAATATGTACAAATAACAGAATCAGGTAAAGTTTCTTCATATGTTTTTAGTATTTAGTATTGTTATTTGCAAAAATAAAGTAAAAAATGAATAAAACTATCATTATGGACGCAAATTTTAACATTTATTATACATTTTGCTCGAAAATAGTTGTTTTGATATGCAAAAGTGGTAAATAATGTACGGAGTGCATAAGTTTCAATTTTTCAGTAGTATGACAAAAACATGCAGCAAAAACCGTGCCAAACTCGTCGGAATTTTCTTTCGAGCCGAAAAATGATGAAAATTTTTGACAGGGAAAAAGTTGCAAAATAGATGCGGAACAGTTGATGAAAGTGTGAAAATGTGTAAATTTTTGGGTCGGCAGCGAGTGTTAAAATTGTCAAAGAGTATCTTTGAGCCCTCTGTTTCGTCCTTTCGGGCATGTCAGGCATAGTGCCCGACACCCTCAAACACTAAGTCTGACCGCCTCAAACACACTGTTTGACAATCTCAAACATGCTCTTTGACAATTTTAACACATGCATTTCAAGCGCAAAATCACTATATTCGCGGCTAACAAATTGACAGCCAGTAGATTATGTATGTATGCGAATTTTAGGCATATTTTGCCCCTTTGATTTCTGAAACGACTTTCGCGGGCATTCTCGCGACAGTAAACGACTGATAATTGATTATATCTTTTCTGCTGCACGGCAAGCGTTCGTCTCGCCATGCCCCGTCGCCCGCATCCGTATTCGACATTACACATATTATATATTAATAGGCATCGCTTTGTCAGGCACCTTCGCCCAAGTGCCGGTAATGCGCCACGCAAACCGCCGTCGGAGTAAAAAAGTAGAAAAATATTTGGTGGGTAGAGAAAAAATGCTTACCTTTGCACCCGCTAAAGTGCGTATTGCGCTGGCTCGTATGCTAACAATACACTGACAGAGAGTAACTTAGCCTTCAGTTTGGAAGTAGTTTCAGTCGCTCTTTTTAAGTGCAAATTATGGCATCGGACAGGGGCAGGAAGCACTTAAAAAGAGAAAATAACAAAACAAATAATTAATAATTAAATTTCTAAACTGAAATGCCAGGATTAATAGGAAGAAAAATCGGAATGACATCCGTTTTCAGTGCCGACGGTAAGAATGTACCGTGCACTGTTATCGAAGCCGGTCCTTGTGTTGTAACTCAGGTTAAAACCGTAGAGAAAGACGGTTACAAGGCTGTTCAGTTAGGTTTCGGCGAGGCAAAGGAGAAGAACACTACCAAGCCTATGATGGGAATCTACAAGAAAGCTGGTACAACACCGAAAAAGCACTTGGCTGAGTTCAAGTTTGACGAGGAATACAACCTCGGTGATACTATTTCTGTCGAAATCTTCAACGATGCAGCATTCGTTGACGTAGTAGGCACTTCTAAAGGTAAAGGATTTCAAGGTGTAATGAAGCGTCACGGCTTCGGCGGTGTCGGTCAGAGTACTCACGGACAGGACGACCGCGCACGCAAGCCGGGATCTATCGGTGCTTGTTCTTACCCAGCAAAGGTGTTCAAAGGAATGCGAATGGGCGGACACATGGGCAACGAGAGAGTAACGACACAGAACTTGAAAGTGTTAAAAGTAATACCGGAGCACAACCTTATTCTCGTAAAGGGTTCTGTTGCCGGATGTAAGGGTTCAACCGTTTTAATTAATAAGTAATGGAAGTTAATATATTAAATATCAACGGTCAGGAAACCGGCAGAAAGGTTGTCCTGAATGATGCCATCTTCGGTATTGAGCCTAATGATCATGTTCTTTATCTTGACGTAAAGCAGTATCTCGCTAACCAGCGTCAGGGAACAGCTAAGGCTAAGGAAAGAAGTGAACATGCTGGTTCTACAAGAAAACTCGGACGTCAGAAAGGTGGCGGTGGAGCACGTCATGGTGATATCAACTCTCCACTACTGCGCGGAGGTGGACGCGTATTCGGACCAAGACCACGCGACTACAGATTTAAACTTAACAAGAAAGTAAAGGCACTTGCTCGCAAGTCTGCACTTTCATACAAGGCACAGGAAAACGCAATATTGGTAGTCGAAGACTTCAATATGGAAACGCCAAAGACTAAAGAATTTGTAAATATCACAAAAAATCTTAAAATCGACGGCAAGAAAATGCTCTTCCTTTTGCCAGAAGGTAATAATAATGTATATTTGTCAGCTCGTAACTTGCAGCGAGTGGAAGTTATGCAGGCAGCACTGCTCAACGCTTACAAAGTCTTGAACGCAGACGTGCTTGTCATGACCGAAAACTCTTTGGCGCAAATCGACGGACTCTTAAACAAATAAGAAAAGGAGAACAGAAACATGGCATTCATAATAAAACCTCTGATAACAGAGAAGATGACAAAAATAACAGATAAATTCCCAAACAGATTCGGATTTATCGTTCGTCCTGATGCTAATAAGCTCCAGATCAAGAAAGAAGTCGAGGACATGTACCAGGTTACAGTGGTAGACGTAAACACATGCCGCTACGCAGGCAAACGCATGTCGCGCTACACAAGAGCAGGACTTGTTAAAGGACAGAAAAACGCTTTCAAGAAGGCTATCGTAACCCTCAAGGAAGGTGAAACTATTGATTTTTATAGCAATATTTAAATAAAATGGCAGTACGAAAATTAAAACCGGTAACACCGGGACAAAGACACAAAGTTATTGGCACGTTCGAGGATATTACTGCATCCGTGCCAGAGAAGTCTCTCGTTTTCGGAAAACGTTCAACAGGTGGACGTAACAACACTGGTAAGATGACAGTACGCTACAGAGGTGGCGGACACAAGAGAAAGTATCGTCTTATCGACTTCAAACGTGAGAAAGATGGTGTACCAGCAGTAGTGAAGACAATTGAATACGATCCGAACCGTTCGGCTCGCATCGCATTGCTTTTCTACGCTGATGGTGAAAAACGTTACATTATTGCTCCTAACGGATTGCAGGTTGGCACAACACTGATGTCAGGCGCTGAGGCAGCACCCGAAATCGGAAACACCCTGCCACTGGCAAACATCCCTGTAGGTACAGTAATTCACAACATCGAATTACGTCCGGGACAGGGCGCATTGCTCGTTCGTTCGGCTGGTAATTTTGCTCAGTTGACTTCTCGTGAAGGCAGTTATTGCGTAATAAAGCTCCCATCGGGAGAAACACGCAAAATCCTTAGTGCATGTAAGGCTACTATAGGAAGTGTAGGAAACTCTGACCACGCTCTCGAGCGCTCAGGTAAGGCAGGACGCAGCCGCTGGCTCGGACGCCGCCCACACAACAGAGGTGTAGTAATGAACCCGCACGATCACCCAATGGGTGGTGGTGAAGGACGTCAGTCTGGAGGACATCCACGCTCACGCAAGGGCTTGTATGCCAAGGGACTTAAGACACGCTCACCGAAGAAGCTTTCTAACAAGTATATTATCGAAAGAGCAAAAAAATAATCTGATAAGAAGAATAAATTATGAGTCGTTCATTAAAAAAAGGACCATATATCAACGTGTCGCTTGAAAAGAAAATCAACGCCATGAACGAAAGTGGCAAGAAGAACGTTGTTAAGACATGGGCTAGAGCATCAATGATATCTCCCGACTTCGTGGGACATACAGTTGCAGTGCATAACGGAAATAAATTTATTCCTGTTTATATTACAGAAAACATGGTAGGACACAAGCTCGGAGAATTCTCTCCTACACGCAAGTTCGGTGGCCATGCAGGTAACAAGAAATAAACAGGTTATCATCCATTGAATTAAAAACAGAATAATAATGGGAGCAAGAAAACATATTAGGGCAGAAAAACTGAAAGAAGCCCGCAAAAACCTTTACTTTGCAAAAGCAAAAGGTGTGCCTTCGTCTCCGCGAAAGATGCGCTACGTAGTAGACCTCATACGTGGAATGGAAGTAAACCGTGCTCTTGGCGTTCTCAGATTCTCAAAAAAGCAGGCTGCTGCAAACGTGGAAAAACTGCTGCGCTCGGCAATCGCTAACTGGGAAGTGAAGAATGACAGAAAAGCAGAAGACGGAGAACTTTACATCACTAAGGTATTCGTTGATGAAGGCGTTACAATGAAAAGAATGAGGCCGGCGCCTCAGGGACGTGGATACAGAATACGCAAGCGTAGCAACCACGTTACTTTGTTTGTTGATTCAAAAACTAATGACGAAAAATAATAAGTATGGGACAGAAAGTTAATCCAATAAGCAACCGTCTTGGTTATATCAGACCATGGGACTCAAGTTGGTTTGGTGGCAAAAACTTCGGAGACAACATCGTTGAAGACATGAAAATCCGAAAATATCTTAACGAGCGTCTTCCTAAGGCAAACGTTTCTAAGATTGTCATTGAAAGAACTTTGAAACTTGTTACCATCACTATCTGCACCGCTCGTCCGGGCGTCGTCATTGGAAAAGGCGGACAAGATGTCGACAAACTGAAGGAAGAGTTGAAAAAACTCTACAAGAAAGACATTCAGATAAATATCTTCGAAGTAAAGAAACCTGATTTAGATGCCACCATCGTAGCAAACAACATAGCACGTCAGGTAGAAGGCAAGATAGCCTACAGACGCGCTATCAAGATGGCTATTGCTAACACGATGCGTTCAGGTGCAGAAGGTATTAAAGTCCAGATAACAGGACGTCTGAATGGCGCTGAAATGGCACGCAAGGAAATGTATAAGGAAGGACGTACACCTCTGCATACTTTCCGTGCTGATATAGATTACTGTCAAGCTGAAGCCCTCACAAAGGTAGGTCTGCTCGGTATCAAGGTTTGGATCTGTCGTGGAGAGGTGTACGGAGAACGCGACCTGACACCTAACTTCTCACAGGAGAAACACAGCAACGGCGGACGTGGAAACGGCGGACGTCCAGGCAGAGGTAATCGCAAAAGAAACAATAACCGTTAAATCTGAAATCGATTATGTTACAGCCAAAAAGAGTAAAATATAGAAGACCACAAGATGGTCGTGGCAATAAGGGTAACGCACACAGAGGCACACAGTTGGCTTTTGGCTCATTTGGAATAAAGACACTTGAGGCAAAGTGGATTGACAGCCGTCAGATAGAAGCAGCGCGTGTGGCAGTAAACCGCTACATGAACCGTGAAGGACAAGTGTGGATACGTATCTTCCCAGATAAGCCTATAACCAGAAAGCCGGCAGACGTCCGAATGGGTAAAGGTAAGGGAGACCCAGCAGGATGGGTAGCACCTGTAACTCCGGGCAGAATCCTCTTCGAAGTCGAAGGAGTAAGCTTCGACGTAGCAAAGGAAGCTCTCAGACTGGGTGCACAGAAATTGCCTGTGAAAACTAAATTTGTTGTTAGACGTGATTACGATAAAAATGCTTAAGCAATGAAGATGAATGAAATTAAAAAACTCGAAACCACAGACTTGGTTGAGAGAATAGAAGGAGAAGAGTTGAAACTTCGTCAGATGAAGATTAACCACACTATCGCTCCTTTGGAGAATCCATCGCAGATTAAGGCCACTCGTCGTGAAATCGCGCGTATGAAGACAGAACTTCGACAGAGAGAACTTAATAAATAACAATGGTTCAGATGGAAACAAGAAATTTAAGAAAAGTAAGACAGGGTGTAGTTATTAGCAACAAAATGGATAAAACCATTGTTATAGCAGCTAAGTTTAAGGAAAAGCACCCAATGTATGGTAAGTTCGTGCAGAAAACAAAGAAATACCATGCACACGATGAGAAGAATGAGGCTAATGTCGGCGACACAGTTCTCATTATGGAGACTCGTCCCTTGAGCAAAACCAAGAGATGGAGATTAGTACAAATAATAGAAAAAGCTAAGTAATTATGATACAAGCAGAATCAAGACTTACTGTATGTGATAACAGCGGCGCTCGCGAAGCTTTGTGCATCCGTGTACTGGGCGGAACACGCCGTCGCTATGCAAGTGTGGGTGATGTGATAGTCGTTTCTGTAAAGAATGTCATCCCATCAAGTGATTTGAAAAAAGGTGCAGTATCTAAGGCTTTGGTAGTTCGCACAAAGAAGGAAATTCGTCGTGCAGACGGCTCATACATACGTTTCGACGACAACGCATGCGTACTCTTGAACAACGCAGGCGAAATTCGTGGAAGCCGTATCTTTGGACCAGTAGCGCGCGAACTCCGTGCAGTAAACATGAAAGTCGTGTCTTTAGCACCTGAGGTTCTCTAATTGTTAAATAAGAAATAAGATTAGTAATGAACAAGTTACGTATAAAGAAAGACGATACTGTCTATGTTCTTGCAGGAGAAGACAAGGGCAAGACAGGTAAAGTGCTGAAAGTGCTTGTAGAGAAACAGCGCGCAATAGTAGAAGGCGTCAACATGGTTTCTAAAAGCACCAAGCCATCAGCCCAGAACCCTCAGGGTGGTATAGTAAAAGTTGAAGCTCCAATCCACATCTCTAACCTGAGTCTGATAGATCCGAAGAGCGGAAAGCCGACACGCGTGTCTGTCAGAAAAGAAGGAAAGAATGTGATAAGAGTTGCTAAAAAATCAGGGGAGGACATTAAATAATGAATACAGCTCAGTTAAAGAAAACTTATGTTGAGACAATTGCTCCCGCTCTGAAAAAGCAGTTTAACTACAGATCAACAATGCAGGTTCCTGTATTAAAGAAAATTGTTGTAAATCAGGGCTTGGGCGATGCCACACAAGATAAGAAGATCATAGATGTTGCTATCAACGAAATAACTGCCATCACCGGACAGAAGGCAGTAGCAACATTCTCTAAGAAAGACGTTGCAAACTTCAAGCTTCGCAAGAAGATGCCTATTGGAGTAATGGTTACTCTACGTCGTGAGCGCATGTACGAATTCCTCGAGAAACTTGTACGCATCGCTCTGCCACGTATCCGCGACTTCAAAGGTATAGAAAGCAAATTTGATGGACGTGGAAACTATACCTTAGGTATCCAGGAACAGATTATATTCCCAGAAATCAATATTGATACAGTTGACCGCATACAGGGTATGAATATCACTTTCGTAACATCTGCAAAGACAGACGAAGAGGGTTATGAACTTCTGAAAGCATTCGGTCTACCATTCAAAAACGACAAAAACGATTAAATTGTATGGCAAAAGAATCAATGAAAGCCCGTGAGGTAAAGCGTGCAAAATTAGTTGCTCGTTATGCTGAAAAACGTGCTGCTTTGAAAAAAATCATTGCAACGGCTGAGGATCCAGCTGAAGCTTATGAAGCTGCAAGAAAATTGCAAAGTATTCCTAAAAACGCGAACCCTATACGTCTGCACAATCGCTGCAAGATAACAGGACGTCCAAAGGGATACATCCGCCAGTTCGGACTTTCTCGTATCCAGTTCAGGGAAATGGCTTCTGCAGGCCTTATTCCAGGAGTAAAGAAAGCAAGCTGGTAGTAAACAGAACATATTTTTAATATTGTCGGGGGTGTCCCGATTAATTAAACTTTTATAAAATGACAGATCCAATAGCAGATTATTTAACGAGGCTGAGAAACGCTATCATGGCACACCATCGTGTTGTCGAGATTCCTGCCTCTAACTTGAAAAAAGAAATCACAAAGATTCTTTTTGAAAAAGGTTACATCTTGAATTACAAATTCATAGAAGATGGACCACAGGGCAGCATCAAGGTTGCCTTGAAGTATGATCCTGTAACTAAGACCAACGCAATCAAGTCTTTGAAGAGAGTATCTACCCCAGGTCTTAGAAAATACACTGGTTATAAGGACATGCCGAGAGTAATTAACGGATTGGGTATTGCAATAATATCTACATCCAAAGGTGTAATGACAGACAAAGAAGCCTCAGAACTGAAAATAGGTGGCGAGGTGCTTTGCTACGTTTATTAATTGGGAGGATATTTTTATGTCAAGAATAGGAAAATTACCAATTAGTATCCCTTCTGGAGTAACAATTACTCAGAATGACGGCATCGTTAGCGTAAAAGGTCCAAAAGGAGAATTATCTCAGAAGATTGACCCTTCTATCATAATGAAGGTTGAGGACGGACACATCACTTTCGAAATAGACGAAAAGAGTCCTGTAAACATTAAGCAGAAACAAGCTTTTCACGGACTTTATCGTTCTCTCGTGAACAATATGGTCGTTGGAGTAAGCGAAGGTTTCAAGAAAACTCTTGAACTCGTAGGTGTTGGTTACCGTGTCTCAAATCAGGGAAACCTTATTGAGTTTGCACTCGGTTATACACACCCTATTTTCATCCAACTGCCTAAAGAGGTTAAGGTTGAAACGAAATCAGAACGAAATCAGAACCCTCTTTTGATGTTAGAGTCTTGTGACAAGCAATTACTCGGACTTATATGTGCAAAAATTCGTTCTTTCCGTAAGCCGGAACCTTATAAAGGAAAAGGTATTTTGTTCCAAGGTGAGGTTATTCGCAGAAAGTCTGGAAAAACAGCTGCGGCTAAATAATATGTAATAAAAATTGCAATTATGACAACAAAGAAAGAAGAAAGACGAATAAAGATTAAATACAGAATTCGTAAAAAGGTGAACGGTACAAATGAACGTCCTCGCATGAGCGTCTTCCGTTCAAACAAGCAAATATACGTTCAAATAATTAATGACCTAACAGGTTCTACACTTGCTACAGCATCTTCTCTCGGAATGGAAACCATGCCGAAGAAAGAACAGGCTCAGAAAGTTGGCGAATTAGTGGCTAAGAAGGCTCTCGAAGCTGGAATAACGTCAGTAGTATTCGACCGTAATGGATATCTCTATCATGGTCGCGTAAAGGAACTGGCTGATGCTGCGCGTAAGGGTGGACTTAAATTTTAAACGATTATGGCAATGAATAGAGTAAAAATAAATAGTGATGTAGAACTGAAAGACCGTCTTGTTGCAATCAACCGTGTAACAAAGGTAACAAAAGGTGGTCGTACATTTACATTTGCAGCCATCGTCGTTGTCGGAGATGGAAATGGAGTTATCGGATGGGGACTTGGCAAGGCTGGCGAAGTAACTGCTGCAATCGCAAAGGGTGTTGAGTCGGCTAAGAAGAACTTGGTTAAGGTTCCCGTCGTAAACGGAACGATACCTCACGAGAAGGAAATGAAGTTTGGCGGAGCACAAGTTTTCCTCAAACCAGCAGCTGCCGGTACCGGTATGGTGGCAGGTGGTGCTATGCGTGCCGTTCTGGAGAGCGTAGGCATCAAGGATGTCTTGGCAAAGTCAAAAGGCTCGTCTAATCCTCACAATCTTGTTAAGGCTACAATATTAGCACTTAGCGAGATGCGTGATGCTTACACTGTAGCTCACGATCGTGGTATCAGTATGGAAAAAGTATTTAGAGGATAAGGAGATTTACTATGGCAACAATAAAGATTAAGCAGATTAAAAGTAAGATAGGTCAGCCTATTGACCAGAAAAGAACCCTTCAGGCTTTAGGACTACGCAAGATTTCACAGGTTGTAGAGCATGAGGATACTCCAAGTCTTCGAGGAATGATTCGTAAGGTTCACCATCTGGTGAAAGTTGTAGAATAATAAGTCTAATAATTTTTAAATTGAAAGACAATGAAATTACATAATTTGAAACCAGCTGAAGGCTCAACACACTCACGTCGTAGAATTGGTCGTGGACCAGGCTCTGGACTTGGAGGTACTTCTACAAGAGGTCATAAGGGTGCCAAGTCTCGTTCTGGTTATAAGAAAAAGATTGGTTTCGAAGGTGGTCAGATGCCATTACAGCGTAGATTGCCAAAATTTGGTTTTAAGAACATAAACCACAAGGAATACTTTGCAGTAAACCTCTCTACTCTTCAGTCTATTGCAGAGAAGAAGAATGTTGCAAAGATAGGAATTGCTGAGTTGAAAGCAGCGGGTCTGACAAACGGCAAGGAGTTAGTTAAGATTCTCGGTAACGGTGAATTGAAAACTAAGCTTGAAGTTGAGGCACACGCATTTTCTAAGACAGCAAAAGAGGCTATCGAGGCTCTTGGTGGTACAACAACACAAATTTAAGTAAATGAAAAAGTTTATAGAGACACTAAGAAACTGTTGGAAAGTGGAGGATTTGCGCCAGCGAATCCTCATCACTATCCTGTTTATTGCAATTTATCGTTTCGGATCATTTGTCGTACTTCCTGGCATTGACCCGTCCAGTTTGGAAAATCTGCATTCACAAACAGAAGGTGGACTGATGTCTCTCCTTGACATGTTCTCGGGTGGTGCGTTTGCCAATGCGTCAATATTTGCATTGGGAATCATGCCATATATCTCTGCTTCTATTGTGATGCAGCTGCTGGCAGTGACTGTTCCTTATTTTCAGAAGATGCAGCGTGAGGGAGAAAGTGGCCGTAAGAAAATAAGCTGGTATACCAGAATATTGACAGTGGCTATCTTGCTCTTCCAGGCACCAACTTATCTGATAAACTTAAATGTTCAGTCTGGAAACGCAATAGCAGACGGCTTAAGTTGGCCAATGTTTGCAATCCCTTCAACATTCATCTTGGCTGCGGGCAGTATGTTTGTCCTGTGGCTGGGTGAACGTATCACAGACAAGGGTGTCGGCAACGGTATTTCCATCATTATTATGATTGGTATCATTGCACGTTTGCCACAGGCTTTCATACAGGAAGTAACTTCACGTTTCACTGCTATCTCTGGTGGTGGATTGGTGATGTTCATCGTTGAGATACTGATTCTCTTCGCTGTTGTATGTGCAGCCATTCTGTTGGTACAGGGTGTCAGAAAAATACCAGTACAGTATGCCAAACGTGTAGTGGGCAATAAGCAATATGGCGGTGCACGTCAGTACATTCCTCTGAAACTGTTTGCTGCCAATGTGATGCCTATCATCTTTGCTCAGGCAATCATGTTCATACCATTGGCAATCGTGCAGTATTCTACTGACAATACGAATGCTATTTTCCGTTCACTGATGGATCATACGAGTCTGTTGTATAATGTTGTATTTGCATTTCTTATTATTGCATTCACATATTTCTATACAGCAATTACTCTCAATCCTAATCAGATGGCAGAGGACATGAAGCGTAACAACGGTTTCATACCAGGAGTTAAACCAGGAAAAGATACAGAGAACTACATTGATACAGTGATGACTCGTCTTACTTTCCCAGGTTCACTCTTCATAGCATTCATTGCTATAATGCCGGCATTTGCAGGCTTGCTGAACGTGCAGCAGGGCTTTGCACAGTTCTATGGTGGTACGTCTCTTCTCATTCTCATTGGTGTAGTTATTGATACACTGCAGCAAATTGAGAGTCATTTGATGATGCGCCATTATGACGGACTGCTTAACTCTGGACGTACACGCAACAACGCAGGAGGTGTGTCTGCATACTAATTCTGCTAAGGATGAGTATTTTTCTGAAGACAGAAGATGAAATAGAACTAATGCGCCAAGCAAACCAATTAGTTGGTTTGACTTTGGCGGAATTAGGAAGGCACGTCAAGCCAGGTATATCTACCTTGCAGTTGGACAAGATTGCGGAGGAGTTTATATGCGACCATGGTGCTATACCAACGTTCAAGAACTTTCCCAATCCTTATGGTGAGCCGTTTCCTGCGAGTATATGCACATCTGTCAACGATGTTGTTGTTCATGGCGTTCCAAACGACAAGACAATACTCCGCGACGGAGACATAATATCAATCGACTGCGGAACCTTGCTGAACGGATATAATGGAGATTCATGCTACACATTTTGTGTTGGTGAAGTTTCCGATGTAGTAAAGCAGCTTTTGAAGGTTACCAAAGAAGCCCTCTATAAGGCAATAGACGTTGCTAAGGCTGGCAGTCATGTGGGAGATATAGGTGAGGCCGTACAAAACTATACGGAGAGTTACGGGTATGGCGTTGTCAGGGAGTTGACCGGACACGGTATTGGAAAGAAAATGCATGAAGATCCACAGGTGCCCAACTATGGTCGTCGTGGAAATGGCAAGATACTGAAAGCAAACATGTGCATAGCTATTGAGCCGATGATAACAATGGGCGACCGTCATATTTACATGATGCCCGACAAGTGGACACTTCGTACAAGAGACGGTAAACCTGCGGCGCATTTCGAGCATACCATAGCAATACGTAACGGAAAGTCTGAAATTTTATCTTCGTTTAAAGAAATAGAAAACTTATAGTAAACATTATATGGCAAAACAGACAGCTATTGAACAAGACGGCACGATTATAGAATCTCTTTCAAATGCGATGTTTCGTGTCGAGCTTGAAAATGGAGTTCAGATAATCGCTCACATTTCAGGCAAGATGAGAATGCATTATATAAAGATTCTGCCCGGCGATAAAGTTAAGGTCGAGATGAGTCCTTACGATTTAACGAAAGGAAGAATTGTGTTTCGATATAAATAATTAGATTTAAATATGAAGACAAGAGCATCATTAAAAAAGCGTACGCCAGACTGCAAGATTGTACGTCGCAAAGGTCGTTTATTCTTAATTAACAAGAAGAACCCTAAGTACAAATTGCGTCAGGGCTAATGTTAAATAAGCATAAAAGGTTAAGGAAAAAGAATATTTTGCTTACCTTTGCATGCTTTTTAGCTTGTTATCAATTTTTTATTTTGATTTTATCAATTAAATTTTACCAATGGCAATAAGAATTGTTGGAGTAGATTTGCCCCAGAATAAGCGTGGCGAAATCGCATTGACCTACATTTATGGTATAGGTCGAAGTAGTTCAGCAAAGATATTGGACAAAGCAGGTGTCGATCGTGACCTCAAGGTTAGCGAATGGAGTGATGATCAGGCAGCCAAGATTCGTACAATCATCGGAGCTGAATTCAAAGTAGAAGGTGATCTCCGTTCAGAGATCCAGTTGAATATCAAGCGACTGATGGATATTGGTTGCTATCGTGGAGTTCGTCATCGTCACGGTCTTCCTGTACGCGGACAGAGCACTAAGAACAACGCTCGTACCCGCAAAGGTAAGAAGAAGACTGTTGCTAATAAGAAGAAAGCCACAAAGTAAAATAAAGTTTTAAACATTTAAAACATTTAAGAAAATGGCAAAGAAAACAGTCACTTCTAAGAAAAGAAATGTAAAGGTTGACGCAATAGGTCAGCTTCACATCCATAGTTCATTCAACAACATCATCGTATCTTTGGCTAACAGCGAGGGACAAGTTATTTCTTGGTCTTCAGCTGGTAAGATGGGTTTCCGTGGTTCTAAGAAGAACACCCCTTATGCAGCGCAGATGGCAGCCGAAGATTGTGCAAAAGTTGCATATGACTTAGGTCTTCGCAAGGTGAAGGCATACGTTAAGGGACCTGGTAACGGTCGTGAGTCTGCCATACGTGCTACTCACGGAGCAGGTATCGAGGTAATCGAGATTATCGACGTTACACCATTACCATTCAACGGTTGTCGTCCTCCAAAGCGTCGCCGCGTATAAACTGATAATTGAATTTTCTAAATTATTAAAAGCGAAGGATACATTTTCCTTCATAAAAAAGTATTATGGCAAGATATATTGGACCGAAATCTAAAATTGCCCGCCGTTTTGGTGAACCAATCTTCGGTGCGGACAAAGTTTTGTCTAGGAGAAACTTCCCTCCTGGACAGCATGGCAACAACCGCCGTCGCAAGCAGTCGGAGTATGCTGTCATGTTGGCAGAGAAGCAAAAGGCTAAGTACACATACGGTGTTCTTGAGCGCCAGTTCCGTAACATGTTCGAGAAAGCCTCTAAGTCTGAAGGCATTACAGGTGAAGTTCTGTTGCAGAACCTTGAGAGTCGCTTAGACAACGTAGTATTCCGTATGGGTATAGCACCAACACGTGCTGCTGCACGCCAGATGGTAAGCCACAAGCATATCGTTGTAGACGGTAAGGTTGTGAATATTCCTTCTTTCCACGTTAAGGCTGGAATGGTTGTTGGTGTTCGCGAAAAAGCCAAGTCGTTAGAAGTAATTGAGGCATCACTCGCTGGTTTCAACCACAGCAAATATCCATGGATAGAGTGGGATGAAGCTTCAAAGAGTGGTAAGTTCCTGCACAAGCCGGAGCGTGCCGATATCCCTGAGAACATTAAGGAGCAGTTAATCGTTGAGTTGTACTCTAAATAAATCATTAAATTAATGGCGATATTAGCATTTCAAAAACCTGACAAAGTGGTAATGTTGGAGGCAAACGACAAGTTCGGTAAATTCGAATTTCGTCCATTAGAGCCTGGCTTTGGCGTTACAATAGGTAATGCCTTGCGTCGCATTCTCCTTTCGTCGTTAGAGGGTTATGCTATCAACACCATCAAGATAGGTGGAGTTGAGCATGAATTCTCTTCAGTACCTGGCGTAAAAGAAGATGTTACCAACATTATCCTGAACTTGAAACAAGTACGTTTCAAGCAAATAGTAGAAGAATTCGAGAACGAGAAAGTTAGTATTACAGTAGAGAATTCCACAGAATTCAAAGCAGGTGATATCAGTAAGTATCTGACTGGATTTGAAGTGTTAAACCCTGATTTGGTGATTTGTCATTTAGATGTCAAGGCTTCAATGCAGATAGATCTTACTATTAACAAGGGTCGTGGTTGGGTCGTTGCTGACGAAAACCGCCAGTTCTGCACTGATGTTAACGTAATTCCAATCGATTCTGTCTACACCCCTATCTGTAACGTACGCTACTCTGTAGAGCCTTTCCGTGTCGAGCAGAAGACCGACTACGAGAAGCTCGTCATTGAAGTGTCTACAGATGGTTCCATTCATCCAAAGGATGCGCTGAAGGAAGCTGCAAAGATACTCATCTATCATTTCATGCTTTTCAGCGATGAGAAGATTACACTCGAAAATCCTGATATCGACAACAATCAGGAGTTCGACGAGGAAGTGCTGCACATGCGCCAGTTGCTCAAGACTAAACTCATCGACATGAACCTCTCCGTTCGTGCTCTCAACTGTCTTAAGGCAGCCGACGTGGAAACACTGGGCGACCTCGTACAGTACAACAAGACCGATCTCCTCAAGTTCCGCAACTTTGGAAAGAAATCGCTTTCAGAGCTTGATGATTTGCTCGAAGGTCTGAATCTGTCGTTTGGAACTGATATAACAAAGTATAAACTCGACAAGGAATAAAAGTTAGAAACACTTGTCGCAAAAACAGTAAACAATAATGAGACATAATAAAAAATTCAACCATCTGAGTCGTACTGCATCTCACCGTCATGCTATGTTGGCTAACATGGCTATCTCGCTGATTATGCACAAAAGAATCACTACGACTCTCGCAAAGGCTAAGGCCTTGAAAAAGTATGTAGAGCCACTGATAACACGCTCGAAGGAAGACACAACAAACTCTCGTCGCGTTGTTTTCAGCTATCTTCAGAACAAGTATGCAGTTAAGGAACTCTTCAGCACTGTTGCAGAGAAAGTTGGCGACCGTCCAGGAGGATACACACGTATCATCAAGCTCGGTTTCCGCGAGGGCGATGCTGCACAGATTTGCTTCATAGAGCTTGTTGACTTCGACGAGAACATGGCTAAGACAAAGACAGCCAAGAAGACACGTCGTAGCCGCCGTTCTTCAGCAAAGACAGCTGCGCCGGCAGAGGCTGCAGCACCTGCTGAAGCACAGGCAGAAGAGCCAAAGGCAGAAGAAAAAGCGGCTGAATAATTTTTATTACGCAAATAGTAAGGTGGGGCAGATGCATGTTGCATTTGCCCCATTTTTGTTTGCTTTCGTCCACGTTATAGTCATCCCGTATGGCAGCTGCCGTAAATAATTATTGTTTAAAGACTTGTATAATAAACAGCAATTTCTTAATTTTGTAATATAATTTGTTATATACGCAGATGACGATACGCTTAACTATACACTATAAAACGACTTTTGGCGAGCAGCTGGTAGTTGTGTTTGCCAACACCGATGTATCCAACTATACTCCTGACACCGCCAGTGCCGAGAATTCTGACAGTACTTCAGAGCCTGGCAGTGGCAATACGAGACGCGTGCCAATGCATACTGCCGATGGTGATACGTGGACATGCTGCATCGACCGCGACTCGTTGCCGGATGGTTTTCAGTCAGAATACTATTATGCAGTCTGCCGCAACGGCATCGATGTGCGCAGTGAGCGCGTGCGTTGCCGGCGCAGCATGCTCCATCTGCAGCATGCTCAGGGCAGTGTTGCCATTTATGATAGTTGGATTGATGCGCTGGCATTAGCCGTTCCTGTCGACCTTTTCTTACGTAAGAGTGCTGCCCATTCATCCATCGGGACTAAACCGGCAGACGCCACAGAGGCAACGGTCGGCACCGACAGTGCCGTCAATAGTGGCTGTATGCGTTTCCAGATGCGCACAGACGCGCTACTTGCCTACGAGCATCCTGCCGTTGTTGGCAGTTGCAAGGCGTTGGGACAGTGGCGTGCCGACAAGTCGCTGCCCATGCAGATTGCCGACAGTGGACTGTGGATTGTCGACATCCCCATTGACAGTCTGCCCCTGCAGTTCGAGTTTAAGTTCGTCGTTTTGCGCAAGGATAGCCCGAAAGATATCGTCTGGGAGACAGGCGACAACCGCACAGTAGACATAAGCAGTGCTGCTGCCGTCGATACTGTTGTCGTCGACGGCGGAGTATCTCACTTCTGCAAGTCCCGTCCGCGCTATGCCGGTACGCTCGTGCCGCTGTTCTCTCTTCGTTCTGAGGGCAGCTTTGGCATTGGCGACTTCGGCGATTTGCGGCTCATGGCAGACTGGCTTGCGCTGTCCGGACAGCATGTTCTGCAACTCCTGCCTGTCAACGACACCACGCTGACTCACACATGGCGCGACTCCTATCCCTACAGTCCCGTGTCGGTCTTTGCCCTGCATCCTCAGTATGTCGACCTGCGACAGCTCCCCAAACTGTCCGACCGCCGTCAGCAGTCGCGTTTCGAGTCGCTACGCAAGCAGCTGAATGCGTTGCCTGCCGTCGACTATGAGCGTGTCAACGAAGCCAAAGAAGACTATCTCACGCAGCTGTATGCGCAGGAAGGACGGCAGGTGCTGCGACGTGTAGACGTCAAGCGCTTTATCGATGCCCACCGATACTGGCTTGAGCCCTATGCCGCCTACTGTTCACGCCGCGACGGCAGGAAGCATCCGAAGTCATACTACTATTACGTGCAGTACATCCTGCATGCGCAGATGAGTGCAGCCCATGCCTATGCCAATGCACGCGGCATAATGCTCAAGGGCGACATACCCATAGGTGTCAGCCGCGACGGATGCGACGTGTGGCAGCATCCCGAATACTTCAATACTGACTTTCAGACCGGTGCACCGCCCGACGACTTCGCCCGTGAAGGGCAGAACTGGGGCTTTCCAACATACAACTGGGACACCATGCTTGCCGACGGCTGCCTGTGGTGGCGTCAGCGACTTGCCCACATGTCTCTCTTCTTCGATGCCTACCGCATAGACCACGTGCTCGGCTTCTTCCGTATCTGGGAGATACCTGTCTCAGAGGCGAGCGGACTGAAGGGACAGTTTGCCCCTGCGCTGGCATTCACGGCAGCAGAGGCAGCGCGTCGCGGATGCAATGTCGGCGAGACGCAACTCTTTCAGGCTGACCACCGCAATGCCGCACTCTTCCATCCCAACATCTACGGCAGGCAGACAAAAGCCTATGCCGACCTTACGGCAGGGCAGAAAGCAGCATACGACAGTCTAAGCGACGATTTCTTCTACCATCGCAACACATTCTTCTGGCGCAACGAGGCAATGCGCAAGCTGCCTGCCATAGTCGACAGCACCGACATGCTGCCATGTGCCGAAGACTTAGGCATGGTGCCCGAGTGTGTGGCGCAGGTGCTCGACGAACTCGGCATACTGAGTCTCGAAGTAGAATTCATGCCTAAGACCAGTGGCAGGCAGTTCGCCGACGTGTCGGCATATCCCTACCGCAGCGTAGCCATCATATCGTCGCACGACATGCCCACGCTGCGCGAGTGGTGGGACGAAGACCATAGCCGCAGCCAGCAATACTACGGGCAAGTGCTCCGCCACAGTGGCACAGCGCCACATCCGCTGCCGTCCGACGTAGCAGCCGAGATAGTCAGCCGCCAACTGCTTTCCCCTTCGGCTCTGTGCATACTCGCCTTGCAAGACTGGCTCGCCGTCGACAGCAGCCTGCGACGCACAGACGTGAAGGCAGAGAGAGTAAACGTACCGGCAAATCCAGACAACTACTGGCAGTATCGTATGCACATCACGATAGAACAGCTGTTGCGCGCAAGACAGCTAAACGGAAAGATAAAGTCAATGATAGCGAAAAGATCCCACGCAGAATACTAAAGTCCTCCTTCACGCAGGTACAGTTAAGCCTCCGTCCCCGTCCCCTTAAGGTTAGCGTTCCCGTCAATATTTCCCGTTCCCGTTATCGTTCCCGTTATCATCTCCCTGCAAAAACCGTGCCAAAGTGTTCGCGCCTTCCCTGACGACCCCGAAAATTATGAAAACTTTTGACAGAGAAAAACTCTCCAAATAGAATTTTTTTACTCTCTGAAACCGCAAAAATCTGTTAATTTCCGAGTCGGCGATAACTGTTAAAATTGTCAAAGAGTATCTTTGACGCGCCTATTTCTTCATTTTCGCCCTGCAAAACACTATGCCCTATACCCCCAAACACTATGTCTGACCGCCTCAAACAGTGTGTTTGACAATCTCAAACATACTCTTTGACAATTTTAACACTTCTCTTTCGCGCACAAAATCGCCATACTTCACGCTATAATTCTGACCCTCAGACAATTACGACAACATTCAAAATACTGCCATATTTTGCCCCTCAGATTTCGGAAACGACTTTCGCGGGCACTCACGCGACAGTAAACGACCCCAAAATTGATTAGCCCTTTTTCTTTAAGACGAAGCGGCGGGGTAGCCCGTAAGAAATAATTGACAGAAAGTTTTCCCGTATAATTTTAAATATGTATCTTTGCAATGTGATTGGATATACTATGTAAAAAAGGAATAAACGAATTAGTTTTTAATTGAAGAAGTTTATGACAAGATATTCTAAGGAGAGGCTAGTAAAGTATATTTGTATGATAATATATGGATGGAGAATGTGCTTTAAAGTTCTATCTCTCCCTCTTTTAATTATATTCTTATTCCTTTTAACTCTATTCTCAAGGAGATTTAGACAAGAAGAGGATATAAAAGCTCATGTAAAATATTATTGTTTGCAAGAAGATGGGACAGATTTGATGGGTATTAATACTGCAGAATATATATTTTTTATCTGTGCTTTTATCATTATAATTGTTATTGCGGGGAAGATAATGAATACTTTTTCGATATTATCAAATAGATTCCTGTCTTTTGCAGTTATAGTAGGCATCAGTTCAATTTATGGTTGGTATGAATTTAAGTTAGAGAATATACTTACAAAAAATGGAGTCGAGTATTTTGAAGAATTTTCCGAGAAACCGTTTAAATGGCAAATGAAGTGCATGTCATTCGCATTGTTGTTTTTTATATTTGAGGCAGCAGCCGTATTTATTTTTTTGTTATTTTATACTTCCTGAGTAAAGAAACTAATATTGATGTTATGAAAAAACCAGCAATTATGCCTCAAATACATCAAAAATTCCCATTCTTCCGTCCTTTAATGTTAAATCTTTGTTAAATTCCGAATTTTTCGTTGTAAATATTTGCTTGTTTGGTTTTTAGTGTGTACTTTTGCATCCGCTTTCGCCCATAAACGTTGGGCGTGGCAATAATAGAAGAGTTCTTTGAAACACTTACATACGCAAAGAAAGTAGTACAAGAAGCAAGCAGCGCGGTGTGCATACCTTATTATATATTATATA
>OMZM01000016.1 GCA_900315545.1 uncultured Prevotella sp. | reverse complement strand
AATGACAAATATAACATGGTATAATATCAAATAGATGGAACAGAAATTCGGGATTAACAGTTTGAATCTACAGGTGCTGCGTGAGTTTTGCGAGCATGATGGCAAGATGGTGGAGTACCGTAAGGGTGACCAGTTGGAGCGCGAGGGTGCCCCCTGCACGGTGGTTTGGCTTTGTCATTGAAGGATGTTTCAAATATGTAAAATATGGAATGAGCGATGACAAGGCGCATATCACGTGGTTCTCGTTTGAGGGCGAGTTCGCTGCCCCTCAGATTTCGGAAACGACTTTCGCGGGCATTCTCGCGAGGGTAAACGGGCAATAATTGATTAGTGTTTTTTTTGCAGAGAGGTAACCTATATTTATTATTTTATGTCTGTTCTGTGATGAAAGAAAATGAAAACGGCGAAGGGTTTACTTCGCCGTTTCTTTGTCGCTACGCTTGTTGCGATGATAACTTCTGTATTCGTCAAGCGGTATTTCTATGTCAGCTTCTTCGAGCAGTCCGGCTCGCGGAAGCTCAAACTTCATGTACTTGATGTTCAGTCCACGCTCAATCCACTGCTGTTCGTAGTATGTCTTGATACCGAGTATCTGCCTTGTGGCTTCGTCTATGCCGTCGGTATGGTATAAATCCTCCGTGCTGAAAAGCAATGGCAGGCTGTTGTGCTCAACCATGTATCTGGTGTATGTGAACAGGAAGTTTGAGTCAGTCTTCAGGTGGACTATGCCTTTGTCTGCGAGAAACCTGCGGTATCGTTCCATGAAATAGGTGCTCGACAGTCGCTTTCGCGGATTTTTCATCTGCGGGTCGCTGAATGTCAGCCATATCTCCTGCACCTCGTCCTCGCCGAAGAAGCGGTCGATAAACTCGATGTTGGTGCGCAGGAAAGCCACGTTTGCCAGATTTTCGCTGATAGCCTCCTTCGCGCCCTTGTGCATGCGTGCTCCCTTTATGTCGACACCGATGAAGTTGATGTCTGGAAACATACGTGCCAGTCCGACAGTGTATTCGCCTTTGCCACAGCCAAGCTCCAGAACAATGGGGTTCTGGTTGTGGAAATACTCGTCGCGCCATCTGCCTTTCATCTCGAAAGGAACGTTCTCGATGACCGAATAAGGGTACTGGAAGACGTTGCGGAACGTTTCCATCTCAGCAAACTTCTGTAGTTTTCCTTTGCCCATCTATGGTTTCGTTGTTATATTAATATATGTATTAGCCTTAAAATGTATTTCCTTCCTCCTCAATGAGCAGTTGCTGATAGAACTCAGCATGAGAGGTGCGCATGTAAGGAGCTAAGAAAAGATAACCTATACCAAGAGTTAACAGACACAATATTCCCCATCCTATCATGCTGAGGTCGAGCAGGAACAGCTGCATGCGGTGTCCTCTCATCATCTCCATGCTCTTTTCTATGGCTGCATCGTATCTTATATCGGGGTTGTCTCTCATGATAAACTCAGTCATGTCGTAGGAATATGCTTTCATTATGCCAGGAACAATGAGCAACAACGACCACAGGAAGATGTAGATAGCCTTCAGTAGCATCGTCAGGAAAACAGGGAAGAACTCCTTATAACCGTCGAAAAGCATTTCCGTTCTCAGTTCGTCAGTACGGCTGAGGTTAAGAAACAGCACATAATAGCCATAGTACAATGGAAGGAGAACAAAATACCACAATGAGCCAAATCCTTGAGCGATAGCATAGTCTATTCCCACTGACGGTATATATGCAATGAGATACATAATTAATGTGGCAATGGCAGCCTTGCCCCAGTTGCCGGTAAGATGCGACAGTGCGCGTTCTTTCAGTTCCTTGTTTGTTACTCTTAAACTCATGATAATACAGTTTTTTTATTATTAATATTGTTAGTTAAAATAATATCCCCTTTGCCTGATTGTCGCAAAGGGGATATTTCAAAATCGTAAAATTATTCTTTAATTATAGTAATCCAGTCATGCTTGTCTTCTACGGTACCATACTGTATGCCGCGAAGAGTGTCATAAAGTTTCTTAGAGATAGGACCAGGCTGTCCATCCTTTGAGATAGTATAGCGCTTGTCGTTCTCCAAGTCGTCAATATAAGATATCGGGCTGATGACGGCTGCTGTTCCGCAAGCTCCAGCCTCCTCGAATGTAGACAGCTCTTCCTCAGGAATAGGACGGCGCTCTACCTTCATTCCGAAGTCTTCTGCAAGCTGCATCAGGCTGCGGTTAGTGATACTTGGCAGGATAGAGTCAGTCTTTGGAGTAACGTATGTGTTGTCCTTGATACCGAAGAAGTTGGCAGCACCACACTCGTCCATATATTTCTTTTCCTTTGCATCGAGGTAGAACTCAGCAGCATAGCCCTTGTCGTGAGCAAACTTGCTTGCCTGCAGGGAAGCAGCATAGTTGCCACCAACCTTGTAGCGGCCTGTTCCGAGAGGTGCAGCACGGTCCCACTGACGTGTGATAACGTAAGGATTGCAGCTGAAACCACCCTTGAAGTATGGACCAACAGGTGTCACGAAGATAAGGAAACAGTATTCTGTTGCAGGGCGAACACCAACCTGTGCGCCTGTACCTATAAGCAGCGGACGCAGATAGAGTGTTGCTCCAGTCTCGTATGGAGGAATCCAGTCTTCATTCATCAATACTACTTTCTTGCACATTTCTGCAAAAAGCTCTGTCGGAACTTCTGCCATCAGCAGTCCGCGAGCAGTCTGCTGCAGACGTTCAGCATTGTCTTTCACGCGGAACATGCGCACCTTGCCGTCCTTGCCACGATATGCTTTCAGTCCCTCGAAGCCTTCCTGTCCATAGTGCAGACATGTTGCAGCGATAGACATATTGATGTTAGGGTCAGAACTTACTTCTATTTCTCCCCACTTTCCGTCGCGATAGTAGCAGCGAACATTGTAGTCAGCCTGCACATATCCGAAAGGCAGACTTGCCCAATCTAAGTTTTTCATACGGTTTATTTAAAGTTTTAAATTATTGAATTTATTTTTGTTTAACTTTTTTCATCTACTGATTTCGCACCGAACGGATATGATGTCCCGCTCATACATTGCGCAAAATTACGAAGAATGATTGTAACAACCAAATTTTAGCTTAAAAAAGAAATCAAACTTTCTGCAAAACTATTCTTTGTCCAACAGTTTTCTTATTTCTTTATCTGTTTTCGTGAGCTTGTCCCTGCATGTCTTCAGCATCTGTTTGGCTTCTTTCAGCCTGGCTGTCAGTTCGTCTATGCCGAGCTCATCGTTTTCTATCTGCGACACTATCGTTTCCAGACGCTGCATCGCTTCTTCATATTTCATTTCTTCTTTCATAACCGTTATAGTGTGTTTTCGTTATCTTTTACTGTATTGTTTCTTTTCCACTACCGAGCGTACTGTTCCCTTTGCAAAGACTGTTTCTATCGTGTCGCCTTCTGCCAGCTGCTCATACGACGTTACGGCATGTCCGTCTTTCATCGTTATGCTGTATCCACGCTGCAAAATGCGCTCAGGACTTGACAGTTCGATATGCTTGTCCATCATCTCGATGCGGTGTGTTTCCTTTTCCATGCGCCTGTCTATCGCGGCGACAAGCCTGCCATGCCACTGTTCCAGAGTGTCGTTCCGGTCTTTCAGCATCATCTTTGCGCTTGTCAGTGCAGCACTGTACATGGTGTCAAGCCTACGTTCCTGCTTCTCGCGTATTGACGAGAATATATGCGGTATGGCTACCGTCATTCTCTCAATCCTCATCGTTTCCATTTGCAGGCGTCGCTCCACGCATGCCACGATGGTCTGTTCCATTGTGTCTATGCGGTCGCACAGGTTCATCATGCGGTCTATGAGGAATGCAGCCACAGCCGTCGGTGTCTTCATTCGCGTGTTAGCCACGAGGTCGAGGATGCTCTCGTCGCGCTCGTGTCCTATTCCCGTAATAACCGGCAGCGGGAAGTTGGCTACGTTTTCTGCCAGCATCAGCGTGTCGAATCCGCTTAGATCGCTCGTCGCTCCGCCACCTCTTATTATCACGACGCAGTCGAATTCTTCCTTGCGTTCATATATCGCGTTGAGCGCAGCAATGACACTCTGTTCGACTTGCTCTCCCTGCATGCTTGCGGCAAACAGTTCCAGATGGAATTTCAGTCCCTGCTTGTTGTTCTGCAGCTGGTCTACGAAGTCGCCGTAGCCTGCTGCCGTCTTGCTCGAGACCACTGCTATGCGCTGTGTCAGCATGGGCAGTCTGAGTTCGCGGTTGAGGTCGAATACTCCTTCCGCCTTCAGTTTGTTTATTATCTCTTGCCTTTTGCGTGCCATGTCGCCCATTGTGTATGTCGGGTCGATGTCGCTGACAATCCAAGAGAAGCCGTATTGCTCGTGAAACTGTGCCGACACTTTCATCAGCACCTTCATTCCTGGCGACAGTCTCTGCATTGCGACACGCTCGAAACGCGGTTTCAGCAGCATCCATATCGTTCGCCAGCATCTTGCCGAAGCCTTTGCTATGGGCGTATTCGTATTTTCGTCTTTCTGTACGAGTTCCATGTAGCAGTGTCCGCCATGCTCCCGCAGTTCCGACAGTTCGGCTTCCACCCAGTAACTGTTGTCGAGCGAGAGTTCCAGCACTTCGCGTACGATGCCGTTTAGTTCGTATAGTGTAAGACTTTTCACTGTTTCTGTTGTTTATCTTGCCATCTTGTGTGCCTTGCCGAAGTCTGGTATGCCATATCCGAAGATGTTGTTTGGCTCTTCGTATGAGTCTCCGCAACGTCGCACGATATTCATTATTTCCATTGCCGTCATCGTTGGGTGTGCCTGCCACAGGCAAGCCACCATTCCGGTGAGTATAGGTGTTGCGAACGATGTTCCGTTGGCTGTCGTTACTTCTCCCGTACCGTCGACGACCGTAGAGCCTCCACCCATCGACATGACGTCTGGCTTCACTCGTCCGTCGGCAGATGGTCCGATGGACGAGAAGTCGGTGTTTACTCTGTTTGCATATACTGCGCCTACGGCGAGGATGTTGTGTGCGTCTGCCGGACAGTTGATTTTCTTCCATGAGCCACGTCCGAAGTTGCCAGCGCTGTTGACGAGTATCATTCCCTTTCTTGCCACCATCGATGCCGCGCGGCTGTTGGTTGCAGTCTGTCCGTTCTGGTCGCTGTACTTGTGGTCGCCTGTCTTTGTTTCAAAGTTCTGGTATCCCAGACTGCTGCTGATGATGTCGGCTCCCACAGAGTCGGCAAACTCTACGGCGTGCACCCAGTAGTCTTCCTCCACCACCTGCTCGTAGTCGTTCACCTCGCTCCTGAGCAGCCAGAATTCCGCCTCTGGTGCAGTGCCAACGAATATGCCCGGACGGTTCATGCCGATGCACGACAGCACCATCGTGCCGTGATCCACTTCACAGAAGATACTCTCCGGATGTGTCGGCGCAAAGTTCTTTGTTCCGAGTATCTTTATGTTGTCCATCAGCTTTATCTTGTCAGCATTCATGTATCCACCGTCTACTACGGCTATCATCATGCCTTGTCCACGATATCCGGCATCGTGCAGCACCTTTCCTCCGAGCATGTCTATCTGCGTTTCTCCGTTGCCGTAGTATGTTGCGTCAGGCTTGGCGGTGCCCACCTCGCTTCGCGTTATCTCGTCGCGCACAGCCGGTGCATACAGCGTGTCGGGTGCTGCCCATACTTTTTCTATCTTCGTAACGCAGTTCAGTTTTCCAATCTTCGACAGCCGTTCCGCATTGCATCCGTTTATCAGTACGGTGTTCAGCCACTTGCTCTGTCCAAGCACTTTGGCGCCAGTCTTTGCTATCTGCTTCAGATAGGCATCAGACACGGGCAGGTCGGTAGAGTCTATTGTCAGTCCCTGTCGTGCGCGTCGCTCCAGCGAGCGTGGCGAGAGGAACTTTTCGGGATGTCGCAGCGAATGTTTCGTGCCTTTCTTGTCGGTCAGCGTAATCCTGTAAATGTCCTGCGCCTCCTTGTTTTCACGTTTCTGCGGCGCAGCGCTTACAGCCGACGACGTTACAATCGTAGTCAATAAAAGTAGTAAGATAATCTTATTTTTCATTTTCTGTAAGTAATGATAATTATTTATTTTGGCGACAAAGATACGTAAAAGCGAGCGTATTGCAAAAGGAAAACTTGTTTTTATTTTCAGTCCCGAGCGTGAAAAACTAATTTAAAGTTGCGGATTATTGTGCGCAGAATGATTTTGTTTCGGCTTGTATGCCGGAGAAAAAGACTAATCAATTTTTCGCCCGTTTACTGTCGCGAGAATGCCCGCGAAAGTCGTTTACGAAATCTGAGGGGCAAAATACGCCCGTATTTTGCGTTTTGCTGTAATCGTCTGACGGTCAAGACAATAGCGCGACAAGTATCGAAAAAGCACACGAATTGTATATGTTAAAATTGTCAAAGAGTATGTTTGAGATTGTCAAACACACTGTTTGAGGAGGTCAGACATAGTGTTTGGGGGTGTCGGGCATTGTGTTTTGAAGGGCAAAACAGGCGAAATAGGGGTGTCAAACATGCTCTTTGACAATTTTAACAGTTGTGTTTGGTCTCGGAATTAACAGATTTTTGCAGTTTCAGGGGCTGTTTTTTCTCTATTTGGAGAGTTTTTCTCTGTCAAAAGTTTTCATAAATTTTGTGGTCTGGAGAGAAGGCGCGAACACTTTGGCACGGTTTTTGTAGGGAGATACTAACTTTAACGTGAACGGGAACGGAAAGTTTCTGATGCTGGCGGGGACATCCGTTAATTATACGTAATCATTGCGCTCGACATAATAAATTTTACTTATTTTGTGCTCGCTTAATCGGATTTTTAAATAAAATCCTCACGCTCGACATAATAAATTTTACTTATTTTGTGCTCGCTTAATCGGATTTTTCGTATTTTTGCAAAATAATTCCGTTGTAATAACGGTATCGTTGCTCTCTACGACATGCGAGCATATCTATTGTAACATTACTTTAATGGACAACAAGAAATCTACACTGGAACTGGGAACCAAGCCCGTAGGCAGCCTGCTGGCACAGTATGCGCTGCCTGCGATAATAGCCATGACTGCCTCGTCGCTATACAATATGGTCGACTCCATATTCATCGGACAGGGCGTCGGAGCAATGGCTATATCTGGACTGGCTATAACGTTCCCGTTCATGAACCTCAGCGGTGCCATCGGCGCATGCATCGGCGTGGGTGCATCGACCTACCTGTCGGTGAAACTCGGACAGAAGGACTACTCTATGGCGCAGCGCATTCTCGGCAACGCCGTAGTGCTGAAAATCATTACCGGCATACTCTTCGGAACGCTGTGCCTGCTGTTTCTATCCCCCATACTGCGTTTCTTCGGAGCAACGGACAACACGCTGCCCTACGCACGCGAGTATATGGAGATAATACTGCTCGGCAACGTCTTCACGCATCTGTATTTCGGCATGAACGCTATGCTGCGTGCAGCATCGAAACCGCGACAAGCCATGTATGCGACGATATTCACCGTCGTTCTGAACACTGCCCTCGACCCACTGTTTATCTACACTTTCGGCATGGGCATACGCGGTGCTGCCATTGCCACGATACTGTCGCAGATGACTGCCCTGTGCTGGCAACTGCGGCTGTTCAGCAACAAAGATGAGCTGCTGCACTTCAAGCGCGGCATCTACCGCCTGGAGTGGAACATCATCAGAAACATACTTGCCATAGGCATCTCGCCGCTCGCCATGAACGCCACGTCGTGCATCATCGTGATATTCATCAACACTGCCCTCGTGCGCTACGGCGGCGACCTTGCCGTAGGTGCCTACGGAATAGCCAACCGCATAGGATTTTTCTTCTTTATGATAGTGATGGGACTCAATCAGGGCATGCAGCCGATAGCCGGCTACAACTATGGCGCACAGCAGAACGACAGGCTTTTCCACGTGCTGAAACTGACAATAATGTGTGCCGTAGCCGCACTGACAGTCGGATGGATAGTCAGCGAGTTTCTGCCGCGACCCATCGTCAGCCTCTTCACCACCGACCAGCAACTCATAGACATAAGCATACACGCCGTAAGGATAAACTCACTGATGTTTCCGCTGATAGGCTATCAGGCTGTAGTAACCAACTTCTTCCAGTCTATAGGCAAGGCACGCATCAGCATCTTCCTCTCGCTGTCGCGACAACTGATATTCCTACTGCCGATGCTCATCATGCTGCCGCCGATGCTCGGAGTAGACGGCGTGTGGTGGTCATTGCCGGCAAGCGACTTCACGGCATTCGTAGTAACGCTGACAGTCATGGTAAGATACATGAGAAAAACAAAGTTATCAACGCAAAACACCCGTACGGAATGAAACACATAATAATAAACGTAGGCCGCCAACTCGGCAGCGGCGGCAGAACGATAGCCCGCAAACTGGCAGAACGATTCGACTGCACATTCTACGACAGGGAAATACTGAACCTTGCGGCTAAGGAAAGCGGATTCTGCGAAAAGTTCTTTGAACGCAGCGACGAAAACAAGGGATTCTTCAAAGCCCTGTCGCACATACACCTGCCGCACATCTCCGACGGCAACTTCTATCCCAACCGATTCTCAGAAGAAAGCCTGTTTCAGTTCCAGAGCGACGCCATACGCCATGCAGCCAGTAAGGGCAACTGCGTGTTTGTGGGCAGGGCTGCCGACTACGTGCTGCGCGACGTGCCCGAGACTGTCAACATCTTCATCACGGCAAACATGGAGGAACGCATAAGGAGAGTGCAGGAAAGACACCAATGCGACAGAAACACGGCGCAGAAGATAATAAGAGAAAAGGAACACGACCGCGCAAAGTTCTACAACTTCTACACGGGCAAGCAGTGGGGACATGCTTCCAGCTACGACATCTGCATAGACAGCTCGATGCTCGGAATAGATGCTACAGTCGATTTCATAGCCGACTTCATAAAGAAACACAACGGTCTGACTACCGAAAAATAGCCAGCCGCTAAAGCAAACAAAATGAAAAGAATAGGAATCATCAGCGATACACACTCCTACTGGGACGATAAATACCTGCACTACTTTGAGCCTTGCGACGAGATATGGCACGCAGGCGACATAGGCAGCATGGAAGTGGCAGACAGGCTGGCAGAGTTTCGCACGCTGAGGGCAGTGCACGGCAACTGCGACGGAGGCGACCTGCGACGCATATACCCGGAAAAGCTGCGGTGGAAATGCGAAGACGTAGACGTGCTGATGAAGCATATAGGAGGCTATCCAGGCAACTACGACGCCTCCATACGCAGCCAGATATATGCCTCGCCGCCACAACTGTTCATAGCAGGACACTCCCACATACTGAAAGTGCAGTTCGACAAAACCCTCAACCTGCTGCACATAAATCCAGGAGCGGCAGGACAGCAGGGATGGCACAAGGAACGTACGCTGATAAGACTGACAATAGAAGGCAGCAAATTTACCGACTGCGAAGTGATAAGTCTGGGCAGGTAAGCAACAATTATACATCCCGAAGGCAATAAATCACAAAATAACAAGTTATTATATTATACGACACATAATTTAATTAATAAAGAACAATTAACAAATAAACAAATATAAGTATGAAGACAATAGTAATCACAGGTGGTGCAGGATTCATTGGCAGCCACGTAGTTCGACTGTTCGTGAACAAATATCCGGAGTATCACATCATCAACCTCGACAAGCTGACGTATGCCGGAAACCTCGCCAACCTGAAAGACATAGAGGACAAACCCAACTACGAGTTTGTTAAGATGGACATCTGCGACTTCGATGCTTTCTACGAACTGATGAAAGCAAAGAAGGTTGACGGCATCATACACCTTGCCGCAGAGTCGCACGTAGACCGAAGCATAAAAGATCCATTCACTTTTGCTAAGACAAACGTCATGGGAACACTGTCGCTGCTGCAGGCAGCAAAACTCTACTGGGAGTCGCTGCCAGAGAAATACGAAGGCAAGCGCTTCTATCACATCTCTACAGATGAGGTCTACGGCGCACTCGAACTGAGCCATCCCGACGGCATAGAGCCACCGTTCAGCACTACGGCATCATCGTCGGAACACCATCTGGCATACGGAGACAAGTTCTTCGTAGAGACAACGAAGTACAATCCACACTCGCCCTACTCTGCCGCTAAGGCTTCGAGCGACCACTTTGTACGGGCATACCACGACACATACGGCATGCCTGTGGTTGTTACCAACTGCTCTAACAACTACGGACCATATCAGTTCCCAGAGAAACTGATACCGCTGTTCATCAACAACATACGCCACCGCAAGCCTCTGCCAGTCTACGGCAAGGGCGAAAACGTACGCGACTGGCTGTTCGTAGAAGACCATGCACGCGCCATCGACCTGATATTCCACAAGGGAAAGATAGCCGAAACATACAACATCGGCGGCTTCAACGAATGGAAGAACATAGATATAATTAAGGTACTCATAAACACCGTAGACCGCCTGCTCGGCAGAAAAGAAGGCGAGGACATAGACCTCATCACCTACGTAACCGACCGCGCAGGCCACGACCTTCGCTACGCAATAGACTCTACTAAGCTGCAACGCGAACTCGGATGGGAGCCGAGCCTGCAGTTTGAGGAAGGTATAGAACGCACGGTACGCTGGTATCTGGACAACCAGGAATGGCTCGACAACGTAACGAGCGGCGACTACCAGAAGTATTACGACAATATGTACACCAACCGATAAGCACCGATGGACAGACTGACACACGAGTTTCACTCTTTTCTTGTCGCAATGCACATGAAACCGGAACTTGTCAACGACAAGATAAGCCACTTCATGCATCATCTGATATCGCTGCTGACCGATGACGAGAGCGAAATGCTGACAAAATACTATGGTATTCTCGGCTCCGACCAGCAGGGGCTGAAAGACATTGCAAGAGAGAAACACCTGTCAGAAGAAGCCGCACTGGAAATAATAAACAACTCGCTGCGGCGCATTGCCATAACACCGGAATGGCAGTCGCTGCGCAACATGACCCTGTCGAGGGCATATTCACACAAAACAGCATACAGACATGAATGCGACGAACACAATAGGAAAGATAATTGAGTTGCCGAAGATTGTAGACCTGCGTGGCAACCTGACCGTAGCAGAGTCGTCTACAAACATCCCTTTCGACATAAAGCGCGCCTACTGGGTGTATGACGTGCCGGGAGGCGAATGCAGAGGAGGACATGCACACAAGCAACTGACACAACTCGTGATTGCTCTCAGCGGCTCTTTCCACGTTACTCTCGACAACGGTGAGCATAGCGAGGTGTATCTGTTGAATCACGCTTGGCAGGGACTGATTATCGAACCTGGAACATGGAGAACGCTCGATGACTTCTCGTCTGGTGCCGTTTGTCTCGTACTGGCTTCCGAAAAGTTTGAAGAAGAAGACTATATTCGCGACTACAACGAGTTCATCAGATGGAAAAAAGAACAATAAACATAGAGTAAAACACAGTTTGCAACGTGTAAAAAAGTGTATAAGAAGATTATAAACATAGAGAGATACACAGCCGAGAAAGCAGCCGAATGGGACGAATTTGTAGCTAAGTCGAAGAATGGAACATTCCTTTTCGACCGCAACTACATGGACTATCATGCCGACAGGTTTGCCGATTTCTCGCTCATGTTCTACAACGACAAGCACAAACTGTGCGCCCTGCTGCCGGCAAACATTGACGACGGCACTCTCTACAGCCATCAGGGACTGACTTACGGAGGACTGGTAACCGACGGAAAGACTAAGGCAGAGACCATTATCGGCTGCTTTTCCGAGTTGCGAGGATATCTCATGAGTCAGGGAATAAGCCGTTTTATCTATAGGGCTATACCTTATATTTATTTCACGCAACCGTCTGACGAAGACCTGTATGCACTGTTTACGGTGTGCAACTCACATCTGCTGGAGCGTGACATATCATCAACGATATACCTGGCAGACCGTCTCGGATTCATCGAGTCGCGACGTTCTGGCATCAGAAAGGCACAGCGCGAAGGGCTGACTATAGCAGAATCGGAAGACTACCACACATTTTGGGACATTCTTGAGGCAAATCTCATGGAGCAACATGGCGTAAAACCGGTACATACGGTTGACGAAATTATGCTTCTGCACAGTCGTTTCCCCAAAAACATAAGACTGTTTGTTGCACAGAAAGACGGCAAAACCATTGGCGGAACAGTACTCTACGTAACGTCGACGACCATACATTCTCAATACATTTCTGCTTCACACGAAGGCAAGAACTGCGGAGCGATTGACCTGTTGTTCGACCATATCATCAACGATGAAGCATTTTCCAACTACAAATATTTTGATTTCGGCAAGTCAACAGGAAAAGACTGCCACATGCTGAACCGCAATCTGCTGTTCCAGAAAGAAGGATTCGGTGCGCGTGCCGTATGCTACGACACTTACGAATGCACGTTCTGACACCACCCATCACGACAAAGCAGGCAGTCAGGACGAGCAGAAACAAAACATAAATCTGAAGATGATAAGATATTTAGACCTTAACCGTATCACTGCCATGCATGGCGAAGAGATTTCTGCCGCCGTCGACAATGTTGTTAGAAGCGGATGGTATCTGAAGGGCACACAAACAACTGCCTTCGAGAACAGCTATGCCGACTTCATCGGCACCAGGCACTGCATAGGCTGTGGCAACGGACTGGATGCACTGACACTCATATTCAGAGCATACATCGAGATGGGTGTCATGCAGAAAGGCGACGAAGTCATCGTTCCGGCAAACACATACATCGCATCTATACTTGCCATAACAGAGAACGGACTGGTGCCCGTGATGGTTGAGCCGGACATCAACAGCCTGCAGATTGACTACACAAAGATAGAGGAAAGCATAAGTCAGAAGACCAGAGCCATACTCCTCGTGCATCTGTATGGTCGCTGCGCCTACACCGAAGATATTGGCGAGATATGCCGCAGGCACAGTCTGAAACTCATAGAAGACAATGCTCAGGCTCACGGATGCCTGTATTTTGCAGACGGTCAGGCTGATGCTTTGTCAGAAACAGCAACACTGAGGCGCACGGGCAGCATAGGCGATGCTGCCGGACACAGTTTCTATCCTGGCAAAAATCTCGGCGCTATGGGCGATGCGGGTGCCGTTACCACCGACGACGACAAGCTGGCAGACACTGTCCGCTCGCTCGGCAACTACGGCTCGGCACGCAAATACGTCTTCAACCATTGTGGCAGAAACAGCCGCATAGACGAGATACAGGCGGCGCTGCTGAGCATTAAGCTGAAATATCTTGCCGATGACAACCGCCGCAGAAAGGAAATTGCGCGCAGATACGAGACGGAAATCAGCCACGATGACGTAAGGATAACTTGCAACGGCAGCCGCGACAATGTCTACCACATATTTCCCGTATTTTCCAAACGGCGCGACGAACTGCAACAGTTCCTGCAAGAGCAAGGCGTGGAAACAATGATTCACTACCCCATTCCACCCCACAGGCAGCACTGCTACCCACAGTTTGCACACCTGTCGCTGCCCATAACCGAGCAGATACACCGCGAGGAGCTCTCGCTGCCGTGCCATCAGGCAATGACAGACGATGAGGTTGACACGGTCATACATGCCATTAACAATTTCTGAAAGCACATATTTCAGTGCAAAACAGCCAATTATAATATTAATAGGTGGCTGATTTCGATTTTTATTTGTACTTTTGCAGCATTGATTTGTCCTCGCATGAGGATTTGAAGAATATAAAATAAACGTTCAACAGTTATGAAAAATTTGAAACACATATTGCCCGACGTAGTGGCTGTGCTGCTTTTTGCAGTTATTTCTTTCGCATATTTTTTTCCTGCCGACATAGAGGGCAGGATACTTTTCCAGCACGATGCCGCTGCCGGACGCAATGCCGGACACGAGTTTGAGGACTATTTTGCCCAGACAGGCGAGCGTACGCGATGGTCGAACAACATGTTCGGAGGCATGCCTACCTACCAGACGGCACCTTCTTATGCCAGTACCGACGGGCTGAACGAGGTGATGAAGGCTTATCACCTGTGGCTGCCGGAGAACGTATGGTATGTGTTTGCCTTCCTGCTGGGCTTCTACATCCTGCTCCGTGCGTTCGATTTCCGTCGCTCAATGGCTGCTTTGGGAGCCATAATATGGGCTTTCTCGTCGTACTTCTTCATCATCATTGCTGCCGGACACATCTGGAAAGTGTATGCTTTGGCATATCTGCCACCGATGATTGCCGGCGTTGTGGTTGCCTATCGCGGCAAATACCTGTGGGGCTTTGTGCTGACGGCGCTGTTCACGGCGTTTGAAGTGAAAGCCAACCACGTTCAGATGACATATTACTACCTGTTCCTCATATTCTTCATGGTGCTGGCTTTCCTTGCCGATGCCGTGAGAAAGAAGCAGTTGCAGCAGTTCTTCAAGGCTACGGCTGTGTGCTTGGCTGCCGCACTTGTCGGCATTCTCGTCAACATATCAAACCTTTACCACACTTGGGAATACTCTAAGGAGTCGCTCAGGGGCAAAAGCGAGCTCGTGAAGAACAACGATGCCGCACAGCAGACCAGCAGCGGGCTCGACCGCGACTATATCACTCAGTGGTCGTATGGCATCGACGAGACCTGGACATTGCTCGTGCCTAACACTAAGGGAGGCGCAAGCATGCCTATGGGACAGAACGAACAAGCCATGAAGCATGCATCGCCGGAGGTGCTCGACAGCTTCCAGCAGATGTACGGAATAGACAATATCTACAACAACGTCATACAATACTGGGGCACACAGCCTATGACGAGCGGACCCGTATATGTGGGTGCTTTCGTGCTTATGCTATTCATTCTCGGACTGTTCATTGTTCGCGGACCGATGAAGTGGGCGCTTCTTGCTGCCACAGTGCTGTCGGTACTGCTGTCGTGGGGTAAGAATTTCATGCCGCTGACCGACTTCTTCATCGACTACATGCCTATGTATGCCAAGTTCCGCACGCCGAGTTCCATACTTGTCGTAGCCGAGTTTGCCATACCGCTGCTTGCCATGATGGCTCTGAAACGCATCGTCGACGAGCCGGAGGAGATGCTCCGGCGCAAGATGAAGTATGTGTATGTCAGTTTCGGACTTACCGCTGGCATCGCACTGCTGTTTGCCGTCATGCCGTCGGTATTCTTCTCCGACTTCATACTGCCCGACGAAGTAAAGCAGTATTCGCAGATACCGCAGATACCGCAAGACCTGCTCAACAGTTTCATTTCCAGCATTGAGAACATGCGTCGCAGCATCTTCACTGCCGACTGCTGGCGTTCGTTCTTCATAATAGCCGCTGGCATGGCGCTGATACTGCTTTTCAAGTACAGGAAGATTAAGGCTGAATGGATGATTGGCGCGATGATTGTATTGTGCATAGGCGACATGTGGACTATAAACAAGCGCTATCTCAACGACAGCATGTTTGTAGAGAAGAGTGTGCGCGACCTGCCTCACGAGAAGTCGCAGGCTGACGAGATGATACTGCAGGACGAATCGCCCGACTACCGCGTGTTCAACGTGGCTTCAAATGCTTTCAACGAGAGCGAGACATCGTTCTATCACAAGAGTATCGGAGGCTATCACGCTGCCAAGCTGCGCCGATATCAGGAGCTCATTGATGCCTACATTGCGCCAAACGGTGAGCATGCGAGCCAGAAGGAGATGCAGAAACTCATGGAGGCTGTGGCTGAGAACGCCGGCGACATGTCGAAAATCAACGGCGACTCGCTGTTCCCGGTGATAAACATGCTCAACACCAAATATTTCATCTTCCCGCTGCAAGACGGTCGTTCGGTAGCGCTGCAAAACATCTACACCTACGGCAACGCATGGTTTGTAGACAAGGTGGAATATACCGACAATGCCAACAAGGAGCTGGAGGCGCTGGGCAGGCTGAAACTGCGCCACGAGGCTGTGGCTGACAAACGCTTCGAGGACATCTTGGGCACAAGCAATGAGCAGGCGGAAACGTCGCTCGTAGAGATAAAGTCGTATGCGCCGAACGAACTGCACTATACGGCTGACAGCAAGAACGGAGGCGTGATTGTATTCTCAGAGATATACTATCCGGGATGGACTGCCACCGTCGACGGAAAAGACACGCCTGTCGGACGCGTCAACTACGTGCTGAGAGCCATAAAGGTGGATGCAGGAAAGCATGACATCGTGCTCAGTTTCAGACCAAAGTCGGTGGCGATGACCGAAACGGTGGCTTACGTTGCCATTGCCATACTCATTCTGAGCATACTTGTAGTGGCAGGCATAACCATCAGAAAATCAATGGGTAAGAACAAGAAACAGGACTCTTCTGAGGCATAAGCATAACACTTGGGAAAGCCCACGGGAAATTACAGGATTTCTAAAAAATTCTGTAATCCTGTTACAAGCACTCTGTAACACCATTACAAAATACTTGTCACGACGTTACGGAGTGCTTGTAACAAAACTACAGACTACCTGTAACTACGACATAAAAAAGGATTGTAGATTAAAAGACATAACTCGCTGACAGTCAGCAAATAAGTCTAAACCAGAACAAACATACAGACAAATGAAGAAACTTCTCTCTCTCCCACCCAACCTCGTATCGTGTTTCCACGACGTTACGGGCTATAGTCGCAACGAATGGTTTTGCTCCAACGACCCCATAGGCAGCAAACTCGGCTCCGGCGGAGGCTCGGTATGGCTGCTCGAAGAAGCATACAGGGCATCGGGTACCAAGCAGACCATAGACGAATGGATAGCATCAGAACGCAGACTGCTGCTGCATGCGGGTGGACAGAGCCGACGACTGCCGGCATACGCACCGTCGGGAAAGGTGCTGACCCCTATACCCGTCTACAGATGGGAACGCGGACAGAAACTGTCGCAGAACCTTCTTCAACTGCAAATACCTCTGTACGAAAGACTTATTGAGGCTGCACCAGACACGCTGCATACCATGATTGTCAGCGGCGACGTGCTGATACGCACTTCGCAGACACTGCCCAAACTGCCCGAAGCCGACGTCGTGTGCCTCGGACTGTGGCTCGATGCCGAAGTGGCAACAAACCACGGAGTATTCGTCTGCGACCGCAGAACACCTGCACACATGAAGTGCATGCTGCAAAAGCCGTCGGTTGAGAAACTGAACGAACTGAAAAGAGACAATCTCTACCTCACCGACATAGGCGTATGGCTGCTCAGCGACAGAGCTGTAAGCATGCTCATGAAGCGCTCGCACGACGGAGAGAGCATCAGGCAGTACGACCTCTACTCTGAATTTGGATGCGCTCTGGGCTACGAGCCTACGCTGGCAGACGACGAAGTGAACAGCCTGAGCGTGGCAGTCATACCGCTGCAGGGAGGCGAATTTTATCACTTCGGCACTTCACGCGAGATAATATCGTCGTCGCTGAGACTGCAAAACGTTGTCAGCGACCAGCGCGAAATAATGCACCACTCGCAGAAACCACACCCGTCGATGTTCATACAGAACTCCGAAGTATGGATAAAGATAAGCGAGCAAAACCAAAACCTATGGATAGAAAACTCGTCGATAGGCGAAGACTGGACCATCTGCCGCAACAACATCATAACGGGAGTGCCTGAAAACGCATGGAAAATTGACGTGCGCGACGGGCAATGTGTCGACATAGTGCCCGTAGGCGACGACGCATGGGCTGTGCGGCCATACGGATTCAGCGATGCCTTTCGCGGCAAGATAGGCAACGCGGCAACGCTTTTCATAGGACAGCCGTTTGCCATGTGGGCTGCCGCACGACATATAAACATAGACGACATAGCATCGTCGGCAGCAAACACGACACCTGCCGACACCGACCTGCAGGCTGCACGCATATTCCCGGTAGTGAAAAACGTACACGACATGGGACTGGTGCTGCGCTGGATGATGAACGAGCCAGAGCAGGACGGAGGAAGAATACTGTGGACGACGGCTGAAAAAATGTCTGCCGACGAAATTTCCGACTATGCCAACCTGCACCGGCTCAACCTGCAGCGACGCGAATACAGACACCGCAACTGGGCTTTCCTTGCCAAAAACCATCAGCACAGCGTCTTCTATCAGATAGACTTGGAAGATGCGGCAAAGGAATTTGCAGAAGGCAACATAGCAGAGCCACACCCCATCGGCGACGACGAGCCGCTGATGATACGCATCAACGATGCCATGTTCCGCTCGGAATGGGCTCGCCGACGACTGGAGAAAGTGGATGCCGGCACGGCAGGCGATATCGTCAGGAAACTCGAGACAACCGTCGGCGAACAGCAGAAGAAAGCCTTTTCGCTGCTGAGCGACGGCATCGTGTCGCCAATTATAGGAAATCAGCAGCATCCGCGCATGGACGTCTACAGCGACCAGATAGTGTGGGGACGCTCACCAGTACGCATCGACATTGCCGGAGGATGGACCGACACACCGCCGTTCTGCCTGATGGAAGGCGGAAACGTCATCAATCTTGCAATAGAACTCAACGGACAACAGCCCATACAGACATACATCCGACCGTCGAAGGAATACCACATAGTGCTCAGAAGCATCGACTTGGGGGCAACAGAAGTGGTGGAAACCTACGAACAACTGGCTGAATTCAACAAGGTGGGCAGCCCGTTCTCCATTCCAAAGGCTGCGCTGGCGCTCGCAGGATTCTACTCCTTCACGCAGATGAGCGAATATTCCACACTGCGACAGCAACTCGAAGACTTCGGATGCGGCATAGAGATAACACTCCTGTCGGCTATTCCGGCAGGCAGCGGGCTTGGCACGAGCAGCATTCTGGCAGCCACCGTGCTCGGCGCAATAAGCAATTTCTGCGGTCTTGGATGGGACAAGAACGAGATAGGACAACGCACGCTCGTGCTCGAACAGCTGCTGACGACTGGCGGAGGATGGCAAGACCAGTTCGGAGGAATACTCGAAGGAGTGAAACTTTTGCAGACAGAACGCGGATTTATGCAGTCGCCAGTAGTGAGATGGCTGCCCGAACAGGTTTTCACACAAGCCGAATACCAGCCTTGCCACATGCTATACTATACAGGAATAACAAGAACTGCAAAACTCATACTTGAGCAAATAGTACGCCGCATGTTCCTAAATCAGGGTGACGAGCTGCAGATGCTGCGCCAAATGAAAGAGCATACCATGCAGATGTACGAGGCTATACAGCAAGGAAACTTCGAGACAATGGGACGACTCGTCAGAAAAACATGGGCGCAGAACCAACTGCTCGACAGCGGAACAAACCCGCCGGAAATAGAACAACTGACGAAAGTCATCGATGACTATTGTCTCGGATACAAGCTTCCGGGTGCCGGAGGAGGCGGGTACTTGTATATGATAGCAAAAGATGCGGATGCCGCAGTTCGCATTCGTGAGACGCTAACCGCACACCCGCTTAACAGGAATGCCCGATTCGTGGAAATGAACCTGAGCAAACAAGGATTTCAATGCAGCAGAAGCTGACCCCGACTACTTCGTCATGTCGAAACCAACCCTCACTCCGTCGTAGTTCTTGCTCAAGTCGCCAATGGTCTGAACGCCAGAGTTGCCGCTCATGGCAGCCACAGTCTGCAAGAGTGTGAGCATCTTCTTCGACTCGAAAAGCAGTCCGATGCCACTCATGCCATTGCGCTTTACATATCCGTTTGCTGAGAAAAGCAGTGTCTTGAGAGTTATCTGACCACTCTTTTGGTCGTAGACATAAGTACCCTTGACGCTCTTTCCATCTATTTTTCCGCTGAACGACTTGTCCTCGCCGAAAGTAATATAAGTGTTCGACGAACTGATGCCTATCTGCGAATAGTAAGTCTGTAGCTTGTTTTTTACCTCCGTAGCAGCCACCTCGCCGCCAGCCTTAGCAAGCAGGTTGTCTGAAGTAAAGGCACAGCCAGGACTACTGTAGCGCCATGTGCCTATGAGTGCTTTCTCCGAAACCTTGTCGGCACCGAGAACACTCGTTATGACATTAGTGATGGTGTTGCCGTCGGTAGCAGCTCCGAGAATGCTTCCCAAGATGTCGGTACCGCCCTGTGATGTTCCGATAGTTCCGCAACCGCTCATTGTCAGTGCAACTACCGATGCAGCAAGTGTCGTTTTTGCTGCCGTTAAGATTGAATGCTTTTTCATTTTACTTTGTTTTATATGTTTTTGGATTCTAATTGTTATCTATTTGAGTCTCCTGCCAGTTGACAAGGAAAAGCCGTTCCCTTGCCCGAGTGAACGCCGTATACAGCCAGTGAATATATCCAGGCGACACCATGTCGTCGGTCATGTAGCCCTGATCAACATACACATGCTCCCATTGACCACCCTGCGCCTTATGGCAGGTAACGGCATAGGCATACTTTATCTGCAAAGCATTGTAGTGTTTGTCTTCCCGCAACTTCTTCAGACGGTCTGCCTTCTTAGGAATATCGGCATAGTCTTCCATCACTCGCTCATACAGTTGCTGACTCTGTTCGCGTGTCAGTGCAGGCGCGTCAGTATGCAAAGAGTCGATTATGACTGTCATTTCCATCTCCTTATTGTCGTAGTCGGGAAATTCTATTAGCAAATCGGCAAAGCGAAAACCATAGAACTCACGCACATGTCTGACACGTCTCACCCTCACGCGGTCGCCGTTGGCAATGAGGAAGACCTCCTTATGCTTTTCGTCGTCGCCGTCTATGACGTATTTATTCTTCACAACCATAAGATAGTCGCCCTGCGACAGCTCTTCCTCACGGTCGAGAACCCTGTTCCTTATACCATTATTATATATGTTTGCCCGTTTGTTAGACCGCGTTATGACTATCGTTTCGTCAAGTCCCACGTTGCGATAGCTCGACTGCAATTCGTCGATAAGTTCGTTTCCGCTGACCATCACTATGTCGGCAAACCCGCGAAACCTGACTTTCGGCAGAAGCGTTACGCTGTCGTGAGTTATCATCTGCCGTATTACTGTAGCATTATACAGTATTCCCGATTCGGCAGACTGCCTTAATACCTCGTTCAAATCAGTCTGAAACACATGCAGTCCATATCCTTCGAGCACTGCAGCCGACAGCGCCGGCGACTCCTCCTGCCCTACTGGCGGCAACTGAGCCTTGTCGCCGATGAGGAAAAGACGGCACCCTTTATTGTTATATACATATCTTATTATGTCGTCAAGCAAGCATCCACTGCCAAAAGCACTGTCGCCCATGCTGTCGTTGGCTATCATCGAAGCCTCATCGACAATGAAAAGCGTGTGCTGATGCAGGTTGATGCTAAGGTTGAAGTTAGTCAGGTCGCCGAACATCCGTTGTCTGTAGATATGCCGGTGTATAGTTCCAGCAGGCACACCACTTGTCAGCGAGAAAACCTTTGCTGCCCTTCCCGTAGGTGCAAGCAGCACAACCTTCCTCTGCAACGATATCATTGTGCGCACAATAGCGGCTGCCAACGACGTCTTTCCCGTTCCGGCAGACCCTCGAAGGAGCATCAGCGAGTGCTCATCGCTACACAGAAAGAACTTGGCAAACACCGAAATTGCCTGCCGTTGTTCTGCCGTCGGCTCAAGACCAAACGTGCGACATATTTGAAACATTAACTCTTCTTCCACCTTTTTTTGTCTAAAATTTGTGAAATCAAGTGTTTATTATTACTTTTGTTGCATTATTTCTGAGGTACAAAAGTACGAAAAGAATTTGAAACGACAAATCAATGACAGATAAAAACAACATTATCGCCATTCGCATAGGCAATCAATCGCTTGCATTTGCAGCAAAAGACGATACGTCAGCCAACGGTCTGGCATACGAGCCGTATATGTTTAACAGCAGCATTTCCGTCGCTGCCAACCTGCGCGAGGCTTTCAAAAAGTCGACACTGCTGATGCGTGACTACCAACGCGCTGCCGTTTTCGTCGACAGTCAGGTACTTCTCGAACCTGTAGAAGAGTTCAACAATGACGATAAGTCCGTGCTTTATGAATATACTTTCAGGAAGAAACAGCAGCAAACAATACTACACAGCATCGTTCCCGACTTGTCTGTAGCTGCCGTTTTCTCGGTAGACAGCGACATTATGACTGTGCTCAACGACCATTTCCGCGACGTCAGGGTCATGCCACTGACAATGCCCGTGTGGTCGGCTATGAACAGTCGTAACTACAGCAACACTTACAGGAAACTGTATGCCCATTTCCACGACAGCAAGATGGAACTGTTTGCTTTCTCCAACAATCACTTCATTTTCTACAATTCGTTTGATATTGTAGGCAATAACGATGCCGCATACTATACCGTCAGCGTGTGGAAACAACTCGGTTTCGACCAAGAGCGCGACGAACTGCACATTGTCGGGCAAGTTGATAACGCTGAAGATGTATGCGAATCGATAAGAATATACCTGAGGAACGTATTTCTCGTACATCCACGCGCTGACTTCAACCGACACCGCTATACTGAGGTCAGCGGATTGCCATACGACCTCATGGCTTATTTCATTAACAACTGAACACGATGCGAATAATTACCGGACTATACAAAGGTCGCCACTTCGATATTCCACGCACGTTCAAGGCGCGTCCGACCACCGACTTTTCGAAGGAAAACATATTCAACGTTCTGAATGCATACATAGACTTCGACGGTGCATCAGCCCTCGACCTCTTTGCCGGAACGGGCAGCATATCGCTCGAACTGCTGTCGCGCGGATGCAGCCAGGTGGTAAGCATAGAAGCCGACCGCGACCATGCGGCTTTCATCAGGCAATGTTCTCAGAAACTGAACACTGACAGGCACATCATCATGCGCAACGATGTATTCAAATATATGAAGCATGTCAGCCAGCAGTTCGACTTCGTTTTTGCTGATCCGCCTTATGCCTTGAAGGAACTTCCGACTATTCCCGACCTCGTATTCCAGCACCATCTCGTTGCCGAAGACGGTATCTTCGTATTTGAACACGGCAAGACCAACGACTTTTCTGCACACCCCAACTTTGTGGAACACCGCAGTTACGGCAGCGTGAACTTCTCTATTTTCAAGCCATAGGGCATTATGTGTTATAAAAAAGTAATAATATCAACACACAAAACTTATACTCTTATGACTGATTTCCAGACAAAGCAACACTACAACATACTCGACGGACTGCGTGGAGTAGCAGCACTCATAGTCATAATATACCACGTTTTCGAGTGTTTCTCATGGTCGCCGATGCCTCATGGCTATCTTGCCGTAGATTTCTTCTTCGTACTTTCGGGTTTCGTCATCGGCTATGCCTACGACGACCGTTGGCAAAAGGGACTGACAATGGGCGGTTTCTTCCGTCGACGCATCATCCGTCTGCATCCCATGGTTATCATTGGAGCTGCAATCGGAGCAGTTTGCTTCATATTGCAGGGCAGCGTTAAGTGGGACGGCACCCATGTTTCCACGTCACTGGTCATGCTTGCCATGCTGCTCAACATGCTCATGCTGCCGCTGCCGGTGGGTGCTGCTGCCGACGTCAGGGGCAACGGAGAGTTGTTTCCACTAAACGGTCCGAACTGGTCGCTGTTCTTCGAGTATATCGGCAACATTCTCTATGCCCTGCTGCTCAGGCGTTTCTCAACCCGAACACTTGCTGTGCTAACTGCCGTCATGGGCTTTTTGCTTTTCAGGATATCGCTCCACGACGGCTATCTCGGCGTAGGCTGGTCGATGATAGACAGTGGTTTCTGGACCGGACTGATAAGAATGCTGTTCCCATACAGCATGGGTATGCTCATGGCGCGTATCTTCCGCCCTGTCAAAATAAGCCACTCCTTCTGGCTGTGCAGTGCCATTCTCATTGCCGTAGCATGCCTGCCGCTGCTGCTCGGAGAGCTTTCGCCTGTGGCAAACGGTATCTACGATGCCGTGTGCGTGGTCTTTCTGTTTCCACTTCTCGTATGGCTCGGCGCATCGGAGCTGTCGGTCGGAAAGCGCACGGAGCGCATAAGCATGTTTCTGGGCAACCTCTCCTACCCTCTCTATGCAGTACACTATCCGCTGATGTATCTGTTCTATGCACACATTGGTTTCAGCGGCGAACTCGTACCGATAGAGAAACTTGGCGACGTAGTGCCTGAAGCCGTTGCGCTGCCTTTTGCCTGCATCTTGCTCGGATGGCTCTGCATGCGACTGTACGACATGCCTGTGCGCAGATGGCTCACTGAAACGTGGAGAAAAAAGGCTGACAAGGCGTAGCGAGCGACTATAAACTTACTTTTCTTACATGTTATCTGCGCTATGAAACGACTATATGCTTCACTGCTGTTCATATTCTACATGCTTGCGACAATGGCATGGCACGGCGAAGTTACGGTCTCTACGCCGGCATCGAAAATGGTGCTTACGGCTGAGGAGGGCGGCACGCTATACATTATTTATTATGGCACCGGCATGGCGACATCGGCTGACAGCCTGAAGAAAGACTGCAAACGCAAGCCTCAGCCGGCACTGCCGACATTCGGAACCGACGACTTGCAGCAGCCTATAGCCCTGCAAGTGGCTCACAGCGACGGCTGCCAGAACACAGAACTGCACGTTGAGGCATACGAAAACATTGTCAACGAGCGACACACGACACACATTTTCACGCTGAAAGACAACGTACACGACTTTCAGATTAGGCTTTTCTACAAGGCATACAGCCATGTCGACATGATAGAGACATGGACTGAGATTGTTCATCACGAGCCGTCGGCTGTGTCGCTCAATAGGTTCGATTCTGCCGTAGTGCCTGTTTTTTCCGACGAGGCATGGCTGACCCACTTTCACGGCGAATGGGCTTACGAGGCTCGCATGGTGCAGGAGCGACTGACCGACGGCATAAAGACGATAGCCAACACCGACGGTTCGCGCAACGCACAGACGAGTATGCCGTCGCTGATGCTTACTCTCGGACAGTCGCCTGCCGAAAACAGCGGCACGACCATCGGGGTTTCGCTCTGCTGGAGCGGCAACTACGAACTTCGGACGGCATCTGTTGCAGGCGAGAGACATCTGCTCATGGCTGGCATCTGCCCTCAGGCTTCGCACTATATGCTTGATGCCGACACCACGTTTGCCACTCCCCACCTTGCCATGACGGTTTCCGAGAGCGGCATGGGTGGCGTGAGCCGCAATTTCCACCGCTGGGCGAGAGAGGAAGGCATGCTGCACAGGGGCGTGAAGTATGGCGACTTGCTGCTCAACTCGTGGGAGGGTGTCTACTTCGACATTACAGAAAAGCGCATTACCGACATGATTGACGACATTGCCGACATGGGCGGCGAGCTGTTTGTCATGGACGACGGATGGTTTGGCAGCAAGTATCAGCGCGACAACGAGTCGGCTCTCGGCGACTGGACTGTTGACGTCAGGAAGCTGCCGGGCGGCATAAGGGCGCTGACGAAGGCGGCTCGGAAAAGAAAGATAAAGTTTGGCATTTGGATAGAGCCTGAGGCTGTGAACACGAAGAGCTGTCTCTACGAACAGCATCCCGACTGGGTGCTGAAGAAAAAGGGACACCGGCAGACTATGGGGCGTGGCGGAACGCAGTTGCTACTCGACCTGACCAACCCCGACGTGCAGGCGTTTGTCGTCGACATGGTTACGCGACTGCTGACGGAAAATCCGGAGATAGCCTACATAAAGTGGGACGCCAACGTGCCGATGAACAACTATGGGTCTGACTATCTGCCGCTGTCGAGGCAGCAGAACATTTATGTTGACTATCACAAGGGTTTGGAGAAAGTGCTGCGCAGCATACGCGAGCGCTTTCCCGACGTTGTCATTCAGGACTGTGCCTCTGGCGGCGGACGTGCCAACTACGGGCTGTTGCCTTTCTTCGACGAATACTGGCTGAGCGACAACAACGATGCCTTGCAGCGTCTGAAGATACAGTACGGTGCTTCTATGTTCTTTCCCGCCAACGCGATGGCTACGCACATCGGCTCGTCGCCAGACCATACTACGGGCAGGCGCATACCCGTGAAGTTCAGGTGCGATGTTGCCATGAACGGCAGGATGGGTTTGGAGCTGCAGCCTAAGCACATGAGCAGCGACGAGCGCAGGCAGGTGATGACTGCCATTGCCGACTATAAGCAGATGAGACAGACCATACAGTGCGGAGAGATGTACAGGCTGGAAAGTCCGTACAGCGAGGATGGTTTCTGCGCAACGCAATATGTTGGCAACGGCGAGTGCGTGCTGCTGGTCTACAAGACCGACAATGCTGACGAGGGGCTTACGGCAAGGCTGAGATTGCAGGCGTTGCAACCCGACGGGCTGTATGTCTTTGAGGAAAAGAACATAGAGAACGGCAAGCCGGCATGCAGCATCGACGGCAAGACTTACAGCGGCGAGATGCTGATGGACACTGGCTTGCAGATACCTATGAATGGTGATTTTGCTTCGAGGGTGTTTCTGCTGAAAAGACTATAGGAGCATATATACACAAAAAGTTTGCAGCATCCGCAACGGGAACTGCAAACTTTTGTCTTTTATCCTTTCAATGAGGAGAAAGTCCTCGCTGCTCTTTAAGGCAGGCTGATTGCTCCTGATGGACAAACGTCAGCACATGTGCCGCATTCTGTGCACATATCTGGGTTGATAGAATAGATATCGCCCTCAGAGATTGCTCCTACTGGACATTCGTCAATACATGTACCGCATGCGATGCAGTCGTTACCAATTACATAAGCCATAATAATCTTTCTTTTTATTGTTAATAATGTTTTTATACTATATTCGCAGTAGTAGTACCTACTTTTGAACACTGCAAAGGTACAATTTTTATTTATAATACCTACAAATGATGAGACTTTTTTTTATTATTTATATTATTTCTTAATAATTTTCCTTGTTTTTCAGCTTCTGAACCCATACTCATGCGTCATGAATGTTTAATCATTCTTAGCCCGTTTACTGTCGCGAGAATGCCCGCGAAAGTCGTCTCGAAATATTTTTCGGCAAATACGCGAGTATTTCGGCTTGTCGGCTAAGTCGTTGGCTGTCAGTATTTTGACACCGAAATATGGATTACAGGATTTTTACAAGCATCTTGTAATCCTATTACAGACAGTCCGTCACACCCTTACAAACACTCTGTAACGATATGACTGCTTAGCCGTAATCGTGCGAAAACATGCAGTTTTCATCCTCAAACATGCTCTTTGACGATTTTTGCACACATGTTTGAGGTCGATTTTTGCATATTTTCACAGTTTCATGGGCTGTTCTGCATCTATTTGGAGACTTTTTCCCTGTCAAAAATTTTCATCGTTTTTCGCCCCGAAAGAAAATCCTGACGAGTTTGGCACGGTTTTTGCTGCAAATTTTTCTGCTGCTCGCAGAATGTGGCAGCGCAATGCAATAAAACCCGACTTTGTGCGTTATTAAATATGATGAGACGGATTTTATATACATACATATTTATATTAATAGCGACAGCAAGCGTTTCTGCGCAGAGCCGCAAGGTGCAGAACCGCCCCTACACCGACCTGCGCCCATTCCACTTCGGAGTGCTCGTGGGCACACACCTGCAAGACATCGAACTGGAGAATGTCGGTCCGCAAACCATTACGCTGGAAGACGGAACGTCAATCGACCGACTCGTAACCGTAGACCAGGACCGCTGGGATGCCGGTTTCAACGTGGGAGTGCTTGGAGAGTTGCGTCTGACGGAGAATTTTCAGTTGCGACTGGCACCATCCATGTACTTCGGCACGCGCCACTTCACGTTCAGAAACTTCTCGGAAGTGGACAGCGAGGGGCGCCCTACGGAACAGCGGCAGGACATGAAGTCGGCATACATATCGCTGGCGTCGGACATTATCTTTGCCGGACCACGATACAACAACCACCGACCGTACATCATGGCAGGACTGAACCCTATGCTCAATCTCTCGCCGAAGGACAACGACTATCTGAAACTGAAACGCTACGACGTGTTTGTGGAACTCGGCATCGGCTGCGACTTCTATCTGCCGTTCTTCAAACTGCGTCCCGAACTGAAATTCCTCTACGGACTGATAAACAGTCTCGACACCGAGCACGGCAAAAACCTGCGCGACAAGTCGATGCTGCAATACACCAATGCAGCACGCGACACACGCTCGAAAATGGTTGTACTTACATTCTACTTTGAATAATGCTCCTGCTGTCGTCGTCGTTGACAACGATGTCAACACGCACGGCATCTTCGGGAAGCAGCGGCTCGATGAGCTCGGGCCACTCTATGAAGCACAGCGCACGGCTGTAGAAATAGTCCTCGTAGCCCATATCGTAGACTTCCTCCATCTGCTTTATCCTGTAGAAATCGAAATGATAGATGGTTTTTGCACCCTCAGCAGCACCTGCACTGTATTCGTTTACAATGGCAAACGTGGGCGACGTGATGACATCGTCAACGCCCAACACCTCGCAGACAGCCTTGATGAAGGTGGTCTTGCCCGCCCCCATCTTGCCGTAGAAGGCAAAAACACGGCTCTCGCCCATGCTGTCTACAAACTCGCGGGCTGCCGTCTTTATGTCTGATATCTGAAATCTTATCTCGCTCATGTCTCTCTATCTCTTTCTCGGCGTCAGCGTTACAAGCGGAACAAGCATCTCTTCCATGGAAATGCCGCCGTGCTGGAACGTGTCGCGGTAGTAACTGACGTAGTAATTGTAGTTGTTAGGATAGGCAAAGAAACCCTCGCCTGTGGCAAAAACGTACGACGTACTGAGGTTTGGCGCAGGCAACTGAGCCTGACGAGGGTCTTTTATGACGAACACGTCGCGCTCGTTGTAGCTGAGACTCTTGCCCAACTTGTATCTGAGATTGGTGTTTGTGTTACGGTCGCCGATGATTTTCACAGGCTTGCTGGCACGTATGGAGCCATGATCGGTGGTGATGATGACCTGATAGTCGCTCTGCGAAAGGCGTCGGAAAAGCTCCGACATGACCGAATGGCGGAACCAGCTGAGAGTGATGGAACGGTAGGCACTCTCGTTGTTTGCCAACTCGCGCACCATCTTGGTCTCGGTACGGGCATGCGACAGCATGTCGATGAAGTTGAACACAACCACGTTTATGTCGTTGTGCTGCAGATTGCTGTACTGTTGCAGCAACTGCTCGGCACCGCGCGAATCGTTAATCTTATAGTAAGAGAATGTATGTTTGCGGCGGAAACGGTCTATCTGAGTCTGTATCAGCGGTGCCTCATTGAGGTTCTTGCCCTCCTCCGACTCCTCGTCGATCCACAAGTCTGGGAACATCTGCGCTATCTGCTGCGGCATGAGACCTGAGAAAATGGCATTGCGCGCATACTGCGTAGCCGTAGGAAGGATGCTCATATACAGACTTTCGTCTATGTCGAAACTGTCGCCGATTTCCTGAGAGACCATGCGCCACTGGTCGTAGCGGAAGTTGTCTATGACTATGAGAAAGACTTTCTTTCCGTTGTCGAGTGCCGGAAAGACCTTACGCTTGAAGATGTCAGGACTCATCAGCGGACGCTCGTCGCCATCAGACGACGGCGATGACGGCTGCGAAGGCTTTACCCAGTCGAGATACTTGCGCTTGATGAACTTGGCAAAGCCTATGTTTGCCTCTTCCTTCTGCATCTTCAGCATGTCCGACATAGACGAGTCGGTGCTGCTGAGCTCAAGCTCCCAATGCACCAGACGGCGGTAGACATCTGTCCAGTTCTGCCATGTCTGACTGTTCTCTATCTGCATCGCAATATCCTGGAAGTTCTGCTGATAGGTAGTCTGCGTAACCTCCGCAACAATTTCACGGCGGTGTATGTTCTTCTTCAGCGTCAGCAATATCTGATTTGGATTGACAGGCTTGATGAGATAGTCGGCTATCTTAGCACCTATAGCCTGGTTCATGATGTTCTCTTCCTCGCTCTTGGTAACCATCACGACAGGCGTTGCAGGCTGTATCTCCTTCAACTTCTGCAGCGTTTCAAGCCCCGTCAGACCCGGCATCATCTCATCGAGCAATATCAGGTCAAAGGTTTTCTGACTGCACTCCTCTATCGCATCGGTGCCGTTGCTGACCGTTATGACCTCGTAGCCTTTCTTCTCAAGAAAAAGAATGTGTGCCTTGAGCAGTTCAATCTCGTCGTCAACCCACAGTAAAAGTCCGTTTGTCATCTTCGTTTTATTTTATCAGAAGCCGTCAAGTTCATAGTATTCGTCGTCTACATCGAAATCGTCGGCATTGTTTTTCTTTCCTTTATCGTCGTTTGTATCTATCACAAAACTGTCGTCTTCATTACCGCTGTCGTCTTCATCGTCAAACGTAAATCCTTCGTCATCATTACTCTGACCGTTGTTGTCGTCATCGTCGAAACTGTAGACTCCATCCTCCAGCGGCTCGTCGGCTACTGGTTCGTCGTCTGTTTCAGTCTCTACGACAGGCTCTTTAGCAGGCAACTCCGGCTCAGCCACTACCGTTTCAGGTGCTGATTCTTCCTTTTCAGGATCTGAAACAGTTCTCTCAGGCTCTGAAACAGTTTCAATTTCACTGCTGTCCACAACCTCTGTAACTGTCGTTTCGCCTGCCGGCTCATCTGGAGTTGATGTTTCATCCTGTACGACAATAGTCTGTACGGCATCTTCGGCTTCTATCGGCTCTTCGACACGCCTTGCAGGCGGAGCAGTCTCAGTGCCTTCGGTAACGACAGCATCAACTACAGGCTCTGACGTTTCTTTCGTTTCGCTGTCTGTAACATCGCCTGGCTCGTCGAAACTGTATTCCTCTGTAACCGTCATTCCATCTTCCGTAAGTTCCTCATCCTCTACATTCTTGTTGTCGGAGGCAGTTTCCGGCTCAGGCTGCGAGGCTATTTCAGTTGGCTCAGTGAGCAGATAGAGATTGTCAACACGCAGCGGCGCAAAGTTCTTTTGATAGAACTCATCATATTCTTTATAACTAAAATTAGTTCCGAGCAGCGGCAAGTTCTTGTCGCTGATTATCATTCCGCGCGCCTTTTTTACCTTCTGGGCGACAGCACGGTTGTCGTAGAGTTGCTGAGCATATAGGTGTGCCTCGTCGAAACTCTGGAAACCAGACACCGACATACGGTGCCAGCCGTCAATATCTTCTATGTTCAAGTCGAAATTGCGCACCAGATAGTTGGTAAAGTTAAACCTCGCCATCTCGTAAAGCAGTTGGTTTTCGTTCAGCGAATCGGGGTTGTAGACCAGCAGGAATGTATGGTTTACGTTTCGATCCTTGACAAACGTCTTGGCAGCGGTAGTGTCGTTATCGTTCAGCACTACCGAGCGGCGACTCCATATATCGCCTATATCGAACTTGCCGCCATGCAGTCGCTTGCCTGCACGCACACCGTTGACAATCATACCGGCAAGCTCGCTAATCCTGCTTTGTGGGTAGTCTTTAACGACTTTCTCCATATTTTCTACGCAGGCATTAACGTTTCCGGCATTCAGTTGGCTCAGTCCGCTGATGAAGATAAACTTATCGCGGTTTGCACCGAGCGGGAATCGTGTTTCCGAGATATAACTGTTTGCTTCCACTTCGCCATATCTGTCAGCCTTAAATGCATCGTATGTTGCAGCATACAGCGAGTCCTCAATGTGTTCACCGAGCTTTGCGTTTTCCTTGAAGTATGGGTCGGAGAGCAATTTGGTCCATGTGCTTTCAGGGAAACGGCTCTTCAGCAACTCAACATAGTCGTTGGCAGTGCCGTGAAGTCCCTGTCTTGAGTATAGCAGGAATAAGTGATAGTAGACGTCATCCATCTTCTCAAACTCCGGATAGTCAGCTATCAGTCGGTCAAACTGCTTTTTGCTGAGCGGAAGGTTATCGAACTTATCCTTGAAAATCACTCCGGAATTGTACAGTCCGTCCTGTATGATAAGGTTGCTTGCCAGCTTCTGATCTTCGCTGAACGGTATCTGCGCGAGGTAGTATTCGCGTTTGTGCGGGTCGTTCTGTGCGCTGTCCTTCACGTTGCTTAGCGAATCTTGCAGTGCTTCAGCCGCTGCTATGGAGTCAAGCATTTCCTGTGTCATCTCCTCGTCGCCAAACTGTCCGCCGACGACGGTCTTGTTTATACGTTGCCAGTCGTCTACGTTTTCGCGTTTTCCCCATTGTTTCTCGAACGTAGACTTACCCTGAATGACTGCCATCTGGTTGTAGAAATACCAAATGCCATTGTCTTGCGGGCTTCTTGTCGGCATATTGTTCTGCTGGTTTCTGTTTCCGACGCCTCCGTTCTGCTGCATTTGCTGTGCCGCCTCAGCCTCCTGCTGTGCCCTGCGCTCCTCTCTTTCTTTCTTTTTCAGTGCCTCTATCACTCGGTCGATGGCTTTGTTTCTTTCCTCTTCGGGCATGTCGGCGAGTCTGAGCAGCGAGTCTTGCAGGTGTATGGCATCGGTGTAAGGCACCAGTTCGTCGAGTTTCTTCGAGCGGTCGGACAGCAACTGATAGTCTTCCCTGTCCTTGTCGAGCAGTCCGATAGCCGTTCCGTAGCATCGCTGTGCATCGTTGTATTTCTCCTTGTCCCAATATAGGTCTCCGAGTTTCAGCAGCAGCACACCTTTTTCTATACCGTTGCGCGTTGCTTTCTCGTTTCCTTTCTCGTATGCAGCTATTGCCTCCGTTGTGTCATTCTGGGAAAGATAGATGTTACCGATGGCATAGTACACCTGGTCGAGATATTCCTTGTTCTTGTCGGAGTGTGCCATGCGTTTCAGCCTGCCTATCATTTGCTTTGCATTCTTTGCCGAAAGCACTTCCGTCATGGCTATGCGTGCATTGAATTCGAGTTCGTAAGGCGGGTTCTGCCTTATGACATTTCTGAAAGCCTTGTATGCGTTGTCGCGCTGTCCAAGCTGTGTGTATATCTGTCCGAGCAGGAACCATTCGCGTGCTTTCTGCTTTCTGCGCATCTCGTGCTTTATCACTTTGCGCAGGTATGGTATTGCCTGTTCGTAGTTTTTCGTATGTATGTAGTAGTCGGCAAACGTATAGTCCCATTCCTTCTTAGCCCTCCAGTCTATCGAGTCGCGCTGCATGTTCCTTATGACGTCTTCCGCATCGTAAGCCCAGTCCTGTTCTATGTAGCATTTAGCCAGCCATGCCCTTGCCTTTGCATATATAGCCGGCTGTGTCTGATATAGTCTGCTCATGTATGAGAATGTTGATGCAGCTTCGTCGAAGTCTCCCTTGAAGAACTGCGAGCGTCCCATCAGCATCCATGCTTTCCATAGGAACGGGTTGTATTCCTTTCTGTTGAGCCATGCTATGTCGCGTTCGGTCTTCCGTCGGCGCTTTGTCCATTCCGGACGACGCTTTATGCTGTGCAGTTTTATTGCCTTTTCGCATTTCTCGATAGCCCTGTCGTAGTTGCCTTTACCTATTTCCCTGCTGTTCTTGTTGCCTACGGTGTAGAGCGGAATCATCTCGGTAAAGTTGTCTACGTTGCCTTTTTCCTTTTCCAGCGAGGCGTCGATATATGCTTGTGCACCGTTGTAGTAGGTGTTGTATTTGGCATTGAACGAGTGCCACCAGCGTGTCTGCGCAGTATTTTTCTGCGTAGAGCATGCGGTGAGAGCAAGCAGTGCTGTCACCAGAAGTGCCGACAGTGGTCTCAATTTTTCACGTTTCATTCTTATATAACGCAATTTTCTGCCTTTTATTGTAGTCTTGTGGCATTATCTGTTAGTGTCGCCGATGAGCATTATCACTTCGTCGCGCAGCTGTCGAGGCAGGTTTACGTTTCTGAGTATCAGGCTCCTCGACCAGTCGGCTACTTCCTCCTGCCTCATGGTGTAGAGCACTTCGCGAAACTCGTCAGCCTCCTCGTCGGTATAACCGTCGTCTTGCCGTCCGGCATATCTGTCGAGTTCCTCGTCGTCGAAATACTCTATCGGCTTTGTGGCTGCTTCCATCATGCACTCCTGCTCGCACCGCTCATCGGCTCCGTTGCAGGTGTCGCACGTCGGTGCAACCTTTGTTTCGCCGTCATCGCTGCCACGCTGCAAGAGGTGGGCGGCTGCGGCTATGACGGCGGCTAATGCTAATAATATAATAAGGAACCACATATTCTGCTCACGGTTGGCTGTGTTCTGTCGTCGTTTCGTCTATGTTGTAGCCTGCCGTCTTCATGTCGTTCCAGAACTGCGGGTACGATTTTCCAACTACTTCAGGGTCTTCTATCGTTATGCCTGGCACGGCGTAGGCTGCTGCGGCAAAAGGCATAGCCATGCGGTGGTCGTTGTATGTCCTTATCGTAGGGTGTTCTTCCGGCTCGCATCGCTCTCCGTTCCACGTCAGGCTGTTGCCGTCGGGCATGTCGATGACGTATCCCAGCCTGCGCATCTCCTGCTGCAGGGCTTGCAGGCGGTCGGTTTCCTTTATTCTCAACGTAGACAGTCCGCTGAACGAGAACCGTATGTTGGCAAGACAGCACACCACGACGAATGTCTGTGCTATGTCGGGCTGGTTGGTGAAGTCGTAGTCCAGTCGCGGCAGCGTGCGCTGATGATACTTTATAGCCACAATTGTTTCGCCTGTCGCATCGTCTTTTCCGAAGGTTGTCTTCACTCCGAACATCGAGAACAGGTAGCGCACGGCTGAGTCGCCTTGCCGCGAGCCGTCTACGAGTCCTCTCAGTCGTATCTCTGCGTCGGTGTCTTTGGCAAGCGCAAGCATCTCATACCAGTATGAAGCGGCACTCCAGTCGCTTTCCACTACGAAGTGCTGTTGCTTGTAGGGCTGCGGCTCCACCTTTATGTCGGTGGCACTTGTCCAGTTGGCTACGGCTCCGAAGTCGCGCATGACGTCGAGCGTGAGGTCGATATACGGTCGCGAGATGATGCTGTCCTTTATGCGCAGTTCCAGCCCATCGGGCAGCATGGGGGCTATGAGTAGCAGTGCCGATATGTATTGCGAACTGACGTTGCCTACTATTTCCACATATCCGCCACGCAGTTTCTGTCCCGTTATGCGCAGCGGCGGATAGCCCTCGTTCTCCACATACTCTATGTCGGCGCCCAAGTGTCGCAGCGCATCCACGAGCGGCGCTATGGGTCGCTGCTTCATGCGGTCGGTGCCGGTCAGCACGTGCGTGCCTCCTGCTATTGCGAAGTATGCCGTCAGGAAGCGCATAGCCGTGCCTGAGGCGTGTATATCAACAGTTGGAGGCGTGTTGCTCAGCGCATCGAGAATGACCTGCGTGTCGTCGCACTCCGATATATTTTCCAGTTCCGAGTGTCCGCCCGACAGCGCAGCGATTATCAGTGCGCGGTTGCTGATGCTTTTCGATGCAGGCAGGCTGATGGTGGCATCTATCGCCTGCGGTGGAAAAACGGAAAACGCGTTCTTTTCAGTGTTTCTCATTATCTGATTCGTTCATCTTTATTATAGTTGCCACAAAGATAATATTTTTTTTGCAGTAACAAAAAAAGATTATGGAAAATTTGCATAGTTGGAGCATTCTGCTTACCTTTGCGCCGCAAAATCTGCACTTATCGGGATTTGGCGCAGTTGGTAGCGCACACGTCTGGGGGGCGCGAGGTCGCTGGTTCGAGTCCAGTAATCCCGACGGAAAATGGGGAGTTGACAGCCGGATGGCTGTCAACTCCTTTTTATGTTTCTGCCTGCGAGGAAAATTCTGAATATCAGACTATTTTCTGTTGCATGAAAATGAACACACAGCAAAAGTGTGCCAAAGTGAACGGTTTTTTGTTTGAGAGCGAAAAAATATGAAAATTTTTGACACAGTAAAACTCTCCAAATAGAAAAAAATTAGCCTCTGAAACTGCAAAAATCTGTTAATTTCCAGACCGAATACAACTGTTAAAAATGTCAAAGAGCATGTTTGAGGCGCTTATTTGCGTATTTTGCCCTGCAAAACATTGTGTCTGACAGTCCCAAACACTATGTCTGAC
>OMZM01000043.1 GCA_900315545.1 uncultured Prevotella sp. | reverse complement strand
AAGATAAGTGAAAATTCTGACATGGCAAAATCCTGGGCAACTTTTTGTTGCTCAGGAACTTATAAATAAAGTTAAATTATAGTGTTGCGGAATTAAGGATTAATAAAAAATTCGTAACTTTGCAACACTTAAATAATTCTCAACACAATGGGTGGTTTTTTCGGCACAATTTCGGTTAAGAGTTGCGTAAACGATTTGTTTTACGGAACCGACTACAATTCACATTTAGGCACCAAGCGTGCAGGTATGGTAACTTTCGACAGCGAGCGCGGCTTCAGCCGTTCCATTCATAGTCTGGAACGCGACTACTTCCGCAGCAAGTTCGAGGACGAGCTCGACAGCTTCTTCGGCAATCAGGGTCTGGGCGTCATCAGCGACACCGACCCGCAGCCTATCATCGTCAACTCTCACTTGGGGCGCTATGCCGTCGTTACCGTTGCAAAGATAAACAACATCCGCGAGATTGCCGCCGAACTGCTGGCTCAGAACATGCACTTCAGCGAGATGTCTGCCAACAACATCAATCAGACGGAACTCGTGGCTCTGCTCATCAACATGGGCAAGACCTTCGTAGAAGGCATCAACCTCGTCTACAAGAAGATTAACGGCTCGTGCTCGATGCTCATACTGACTGAAGACGGCATCATAGCCGCACGCGACTACATGGGGCGCACGCCTATCGTCATCGGATGCAAGGAGGGTGCCTATGCCGCCACGAGCGAGTCGTCGAGCTTCCCCAACCTCGACTACAAGGTGGTGCGCGACGTCGGTCCGGGCGAAATCATACGCCTGCGCGCCGACGGCATGGAGGTATTGCAGAAACCGTCGGACAAGATGCAGATATGCTCGTTCCTGTGGGTGTACTACGGTTTTCCGACAAGCAACTACGAAGGCATCAACACTGAAGACGTGCGCGAGGAATACGGCAGGCAGATGGGCATGGAAGACGATACCGAAGCCGACCTTGTCTGCGGCATTCCCGACTCGGGCGTGGGCATGGCTATCGGCTACGCACAGGGGCACAACATACCGTATCGCCGCGCCGTACTGAAATATACTCCCACATGGCCCCGCAGCTTTACTCCGGGCAGCCAGAGCCGACGCGACCTCGTGGCTAAGATGAAGCTCATACCGAAGGAATCGCTGCTGAAAGGCAACCGCGTAGTGTTCTGCGACGACTCGATAGTGCGCGGAACGCAGCTTCGCGACAACGTAAAGATGTTCTTCGACTACGGCGCAAAGGAGGTGCACGCGCGCATCTCGTGCCCGCCGCTGGTCTACGGATGCCCGTTCATAGGCTTCACGGCATCAAAGAGCGACCTCGAGCTGCTGACGCGACGCATCATACGCGACTTCGAGGGCGACGACAAGAAAGACCTTGAACTGTATGCCACTACCGGCACACCGCAATACAAACGCATGGTGGAGGAAATGAATCGGCGTCTGGGCATGACGTCGCTGCGCTTCAACACCGTTGAAACGCTTGTGAAATCAATAGGACTGCCAAAGGAAAAAATCTGTACCCACTGCTTCGACGGCACCGGCTGCCATCACTGTATGGGCTGCAAGGACTGAACGAGCGACGGATAGCTGATGCGCGTGTGATAGATAGTCTTCAGACGGTCTATCATCACATGCTTGGCTATCTCTATGTCGCGGAACGTGATAGGACACACCTTGAACGCTCCCGACTCCACCTGTCCGTCGACAATGCGGTTGACAAGCTCGCTGATGCTCTCCTCCGTATACTCCTTCAGCGAGCGTGAGGCAGCCTCGACGGCATCAGCCATCATGAGTATGGCTTGCTCACGCGTGAATGGATTAGGACCGGGATAGCTGAACGGCTGCATGTCTACATCCTCGTCGGGATGCTCATTCTTATATTTTATGTAGAAATATTTAGCCACGCCGTCGCCATGATGCGTGCTGATGAAGTCGCGGATAATCTTCGGCAGGTTGTATTTCTCTGCCAGTCGCAGACCGTCCTCAACGTGTCCGGTGATAATCTGTGCACTCTCCATCTCCGTCAGCGCATCGTGCGGATTAACCTTTGCCTGGTTTTCGGTAAAGAAAACCGGATTCTGCATCTTTCCTATATCGTGATACAGCGCACCCGTACGCACCAGCAATCCCTTCGCGCCGATGCGGTTGGCAATGGCAGAGGCAAGGTTGCTGACCATGATGGAGTGCTGGAACGTGCCCGGCGCAGCCTCAGAAAGCTGGCGCAGCAGGTCGCGGTTGGTGTCAGACAGTTCGAAGAGCGTTACCGACGATACGAAGCCGAAGGTGCGCTCGATGATGTACATCAGCGGATAAGCCAGCAAGAGCAGTATGCCGTTGGCTATGAAGTAGATATATATGCGGTCTTTCGGCAGCAGCGTAGGGTCCTGCATGAGCTGCAGGGCATAGTAGGTAAGCGCCATTGTCAGGACTACGAAGAAGGCAGTCTTGAACAACTGTGCGCGCTTGGACAACTCGCGGAGCGAGAAGATAGCCACCAGACCGGCAGCAAGCTGCACGATGAGGAACTCATACTGATACTTGACGGCTACGGCACACAGCAGCACAGTTACGGAATGCGCCATGTATGCCGTGCGCGAGTCCATGAACACACGCACGAAGATAGCCACCATAGCTATCGGAAGGATATATACGCTCAGCACCATGTGCTTCATCATCAGCGACACGGCTATCGGGAATATGGCTATCAGCGCGTAGACCATGAGAATGCTGCGCGGCTTTTCAAAATAGTCTACACGGAACAGTATGAGATATACCGTGAACAGGACTACGAACATAAGCACCATGAAAGCCTGCGCAAAAAGCGTAACAACCGTCCCGTTGGAGCCATCGCCACGCTTGTTCTCCTCTTTCTCCATCGAACTGAGCTCGCGGAAGGTGCGCTCGGTAACCATCTCGCCGCGATCGATAATCTTCTGACCGCGCAACACCATGCCGTCGGACGTGGGCAGGCTGTTGATGGCATCTTCCAGCTCAGTCTCGCTGCGCTGCTTGTCGTAGATAAGGTTAGGGCGCATATAGTCGTTGAAGTTCAGTTTTTGCAGAATATGACGCTCGTCAGCCATGCGACTGTCGAGAAACAGCTGCTCGTAAGCCATCATCGTCGACAGCAGTTCGCGCACGCTGACACTCGACACTTCCTTGCCACTGACAATGCGCACCATAGACGTAGTGTCTTCCGACAGCTTGGAATATTCCTGCATGCCCATGATACCCTTCTGGTAGAGCTGCTGCATGCGGTAGATGATATACGGCTTCATCGACTGCAAGCCGGCAGGAGTCTTGCTGTCGAACTGCGACATGAAGGTCGTGATAGCCTTGTCGCTGACAGACGAATCGAAGACATAATACGGCTGGAAACTGCGCTCCACGCTGTCGCGCTGACGCTGCAACACATCGTCGGAACGGTAGACAGGGAAGTCGAACTGCGCAATGAGCGTGCCATACATCCATGGCTTGCCTATGTCGTACTTGCGCTGAGGACCTTCGGAATGTGGAAGGAAAACAACTATGGCTGCAACCGTTATGAGAACAAGAACTACTCGGGTGGCTATGCGCTGGAAGTAGTTTGACTCTATCGTACTGTATATGTTCATATTAGTAGATACCTAATTATATTTTTACATTAATAATTATATACTCCGCTATGTAGAGTGTGCAAATATACGAAAATTTCACGAATAGAGAAAAAACAAAACACTTAATGTGAAAATATGCAACACTTCGTGCCGACTTTGCACTTTTAACAAAGAAATATTAATATTGAACCTAATGTTCTCATTGCTGCACTATCTTTGCAGCCGAAACAATGATAGATGCGCAACTATTTACTACAGATAACCAACTTAAAACGAAAAAGACATGATAAGCTTGGAACAACCATTGACAAAGCATTTCACACTGAAAGAGTTTCTACACTCAGACACTGCAAAGAAACTGAACATCGAAAACACGCCGAAAGCCTATCAGGTGGACAACATGAGGACACTGTGCAACAACGTGCTTGAACCGCTGCGGAAGGAGTTTGGGGAGATAGTCATCACGTCGGGATTCCGCTCTGTAGCACTCAACAAGGCTGTAGGCGGGGTATTGCTCTCGCAACACACTAAGGGAGAGGCTGCCGACATAAGAATAGGTACACCCGAAAAAGGCAACAAAATGTTTGAATGGATAAAGCGAAACACTCTGTTCGACCAACTCATCTACGAACGCAACAGGAAGACAGGCAGCATGTGGATACACGTTTCGAGCAAGAAGGAACGCAAGGAAAACAGGGGTGAAGTGATAGACATGAGATAGGACTGACAAGCAAAACATTATGACCATGAGCCAGAATGACATGAGAACATGCCGCAGATGCGGAGAAACAAAACTGATAACGAAGTTCCTGCGCACGGGAAAGACTACACGCAGACATGTGTGCAACCATTGTTTCTACGTCGAAACGATAAAGCCCTGCATGGAAAGAAGGATTATCAGAATGCTGGACGAACGGAAAGCCAACAGAAAAAACGTCATGACGGAGAGGTAAAAGGCTATGATATGCCATGAAAAGACATGAAGACCTAAGCAATTCAACCCTATGACACCGGCACGGAATACTGCCATGCGCGTCGGCAACAATAATGCTGACAACAATATCGGAGAAAAGGAAAATGGGGAAGATTTTCGCAAACCTTCCCCATTCCTGTACTCCCTACATTATGAACAATCACTTCGGAAGTACACACTTTTCATTTCTTCATTCTAAGAATTACTACTAACTATTGAAAACTACTATTATGAGAATATACCCTTTCAGGATATATAAATTTCTTTATGCTCCTATTACGCAATGCAAATGTAATAAATTAATTTCAAAGACAAAAAGATTGAATGAAAAAAAGATGTAAACGTAACAGTATTAACATTTATTATGCAATTATATTCCGATTTAGACTAATGTTAAAAGAAAAAACATTACTTTTGTAAATACTAAATACAGATAAACAAACATACCAAAGAAATATGAAAAAGAACATCGTTACAATACTGTTTGCGGTGCTTGTCGCACTTAGTGCCACAGGTCAGACAAACACCGACTACCCGACGTTTCTGAACAAGCACCTTGTAGCCGACCATCGCTGTTTCCTGCCTGCACCGCCCGACACGGCTTCAAAAGCATTTGAGGCTGATACCGAAGCGTATCGTGAAAGCAAGAAATTGCGAAACACTTCACGCGGACTGCTGGCTGTGGAGGATGCAGACATAAGTATAGACAGGACCATGAAGGTCATGTCGGACATCACTGGGACTGAACTTGAAAGAACGAAATGCCCTAACCTTTTTATATTAATAGAGAAAGTTATGAACGACGGATACCTGTCGGGAAGCGAAGCAAAGAAATACTATAAGCGCACACGACCATTCGTCTACTTCAATGAGCCGACGTCAATACCGTCGGAGGAAGAAAGCCACAGAAAGACATATTCCTACCCATCGTCGCACTCGGCAATGGCATGGGCTGCAACACTCGTAATGACAGAGTTGTTTCCGGAATGTCAGAACGACCTGCTGCACTGGGGATATGAAGCAGGACAGAGCCGCGTAATAGCAGGCTACCACTATCAGAGCGACGTGGACGCTGCACGACTGGCAGCTTCGGCTGTAGTGGCAAGGCTTCATGCCGAAAAGGATTTCAGAAGAAGCATGAAGAAGGCAGAGAAGGAAATAAGGAGAATAAGAAAATAACAATACCTTCACAAGGAATGACACTGAAAACATTTATAGCAGAACACCGCAACGACGACATACGACAACTGGCATTGCAGGCAAAAAAGTATCCTGACATCGACATGCAGGAGGCTCTGCAACAGATTGCCGGATGGCAGACAGCACAACAGAAATTGCCGACATGGAGCAGGAACAGCGAAATTGTCTATCCTCCACACATAGGCATGGAACAATGTTCGAGCGAAATGACGGCACGCTATAAGGCTGACGTGGCACTGAGATGGCTCAGGAGAGACTGCACCAACAGGAATAACGAAGGCGAAAAACTGCTGCTGGCTGACATGACTGGCGGTTTTGGTGTGGATTTCGCCTTCATGGCAGAGGCAATACAGAAGCAAAAAGACCTATATACAGACAAGTGCAGCATGCTGTTCATGGAAAAGCAACAACATCTGTGCATGATAGCAAAGCATAACTTTGATGCTCTCGGACTGAAAAATATCAATGTTGAGAATGGCGACAGCACGACGATGACAGGCAATATTGATAATGTGTGTATTATTTTTGCCGACCCTGCACGACGCGACAGCAACGGAGGACGTACATACGCAATATCTGACTGCACGCCTGACATATCTGCCTTGCAGGACACTCTGCTCGAAAAAGCAGACACGGTAATGGTGAAACTGTCGCCCATGCTCGACATCAGCAAAATGGAAGACGAACTGAAATGCGTCAGAGAAATCCACGTTGTAGGTACTAATGGCGAATGTAAGGAGCTGCTTGTCGTCATGTCAAGACACGATACCGACACTCACATGCAGCTGTTCTGCTTCGATGACGGCGAGACTGTATCTTTCTGGAAAGACGATCTGGCACTGTCAGTCAGCATTGCCGATACACTGGAAGAAGGCATGGTGCTGGCTGAACCGTCGAGCTGTATGATGAAGACTGGCGCATACGGATATATGTGCAAGTGGCTAAATGCCAAAGCAATCGCACCAAACAGCCATCTGTTTGTAGGAAACAACAACTGCAAACCTTCGAGGATGTTCCGCTCTTTCACGATAAAGAAGATTACTACCATGAACAAACGCGAACTGCAACAGTCGCTGCAAGGCATTACTCACGCAAACATCAGCGTGAGAAACTTTCCACTGTCGGCACCAGAACTGAGAAAGCGACTGAAACTGAAAGACGGAGGGGAAACCTACATCTTCGGAACTACCGACTCAAGAAACCAACACTTGCTGTTAATCTGCGAGAAAATAAAGTCGTAAATGACAATACTATCGTATCATAATGCAGTAACAATATACGAGATTGTAAATTAATTGCATAAAAATTTGTCATATTGGGATAAAATGCATATATTTGCGGAAAATCTATAACATAAAACTACAAAATTATATGGTAACTAAAACAGCAAGCAAAAAATCGAGTAAGCCCACTACCTCAAAGGCAGCAAAGACTGAAAGAAAAGAGAGTAAACGACTGATGAGTTTGGAAGAGAAGTATGGTGCACACAACTATCACCCGCTTCCTGTCGTTCTCCACAAGGGTAAGGGCATCTACGTATGGGACGTCGAAGGTAAAAAATACTTCGATTTCCTGTCTTCATATTCTGCTGTAAATCAGGGACACTGTCATCCACGCATCGTAAAGGCACTGAAAGATCAGGCAAACATACTGTGTCTGACATCAAGAGCATTCTACAACGATGCACTGTGCGAATATGAGAAATTTATGCACAACTACTTCGGTTACGACAAGATACTTCCAATGAATACCGGTGCAGAAGGTGTTGAGACGGCTCTTAAACTTGCACGCCGCTGGGGTGCCGTAAAGAAAGGCATACCAAACGACAAGATTAAGATTATCTGCTGCGAAGGAAACTTCCACGGACGTACGGTAACCGTGATAACAATGAGCGACGACCCAAGCTCTTACGCAAACTATGGTCCTCTGACTCCTGGATTTATCCGCATACCTTACAACGACACGAAAGCACTTGAAAAGGCTCTCGAAAAGCATGGCAAGGAAGTCTGCGGCTTCATAGCAGAACCTATACAGGGCGAGGCTGGCGTATTTGTTCCAGACGACGGATACCTGAAGAAATGCTACGACCTTTGTAAGAAGCACAACGTACTGTTCATTGCCGATGAGGTACAGACAGGTATTGCACGTACAGGTAAGATGCTGTGTCATCAGCACGACGGCATACGCGCCGATATCGTTATCTTAGGCAAGGCTCTCGGTGGTGGTGTACTGCCTGTATCGGCTTGTCTTGCAGATGACGAAATAATGATGAACATCAAGCCGGGCGAGCACGGTTCTACATTCGGCGGCTTCCCACTGGCTGCACGCGTTGCCGTTGAAGCGCTGAAAGTAGTGAAAGACGAGAAACTCGTACAGAATGCAGAGAAGATGGGTAAGATTTTCCGCGATGAGATAAACAAGATTAAATCTCCGCACATCGTACAGGTTCGCGGTCGCGGTCTGCTGAATGCCATCGTAACCAAGCCTATCAATGGCAAGACGGCATGGGACATCTGCCTGAAACTGATGGAGAACGGACTGCTGGCAAAACCAACTCACGACGACATCATCCGCTTTGCACCGCCACTGACAATCACGAAGGAGGAACTGATGAAAGCAATAGCTATCATCAAGAAGTCGTTTGAACAAATGGCTTAATACACTTTATACTATACACGACAGGCAGAGCCTTCATCTATGATGATACTCTGCCTGCTTAATTAAATACTATTGTATCTTTAAAATGGTTTATTTTTATTATGAACAAATTTTACTTTATTATTACAACTTTGTGCCTGCTTTGCATCTCAATGACAAGCATGGCTGACGATACGTCGCAGACATGGAGCTACTCGTTCTACCGTACAGCAACAAACGGCGGCGAAGGATTTTCTGGAAGTGAAAGCAAAATGACGACTACTATAAATGGAGTGGCATGGAGCATCGAATCAGATGTTTCCAAATACAGCATCTATGCCAATCAGGGACAGGTCATTGGATCATCTACAGACAAGCCTTCTTATGCAATTATGTCGACAACAGGACTGTCAGGTAAGATTAAGTCTGTGGCTCTGAAAGCTAAGGCTTTCACCGACTGCACCGTAGAACTGTCGGTAAAGGTAAACGGAATAAACTATCTTGCCAACAATGCAGACAAAGCGGTAGTGCCTACTGCTGCTACCGACACTGTCAACTTCATTACTTTCGTTCCCACAGAAGAACAGGAAGGCAAGATAGAAATACGCTTCGACCAAACTTCGGACAAGAAATTGCCTATATATATTAAAAGGATAGATATTGTTTACGACAACGGAGGCATGGAAATCATACAGGTAACGCCACCGACTTTCTCACCTCTGGGAGGATATTCGATGAGTCCTAAGACTATTACGCTCACACCAAACAACCCTGAAGACATCATCTACTATACCCTCGACGAGAGCGACCCTACATCTTCTGGCACGAGAATAGTATACAGCGAGCCTTTCACTGTTGAGAATACAACAACCGTCAGTGCCGTAGCCTTCCGTCAGGAGACTTACAGCACCGTAAGCAAACAAAAATATTTCATATTGCACGACCCACAGTTGCACTTTGAAGACTATACAAGCAACTACGAGGCAACGATTGGCGACGTAGGAATTTTTGTAAAACCACATAACCCATTCAATCTGCCACTGTATTTTGAATCGTCAGACAAGAACGTAGCTACTGTCGACAACGACGGAACAGTGCATGCCCTTGCTGCCGGTACATCGGAAATATCTTTCTATTTCGACGGCGACGATGACTATATCGGCGGCGAAGGACATTATCTGCTTACCGTAGTAGAGAGCAAACCGCTTGCAGCAATCTTCTCGGCAGAGGAAACACAGGAGGCATATTACTCTATGGGTTGGGATACGGAAGAAGAAGCTGCTACATGGGACTACAGCCGTGAAAACGAAGGCATATACTCTTGGCATCTCAACAACACTCCGCCATACAGCGGACAACCGGAATTCAGCAGCATAGACCCTAACAGCAAATACTCGCTGTGTGTACGCAGAGGCAGTAAGGAACAAAACGAGTTTGCCGTATCGCCAAAGATAAAGATACAGCCTAACTCTACGTTGGAATTCTACGCTTGTTTCCAGTCTATCTTCCTCGTATACGACGACTGGAAGATGTATATTATAGATGAAGACAACGAAAATGTTGCATACACCCTGAGTGCGTTTACATGGTCGCAACAAAACGAATTTACTGGTCCGGCATGGCAAAAGTTCTCCATCGACCTTTCGTCGTTTGCAGGCATGAATGCATCGTTTGCATTCCAATACATTGGTCCCGACGGCGAAGACCTTGCCATCGACGGTTTCAAACTGCTGAAACCATCAGACGATGCCGAAGGAAACATTACCATAAATGAAGGAGAGAAAGTTCACTTCATAGATAATTCTACAGGCAATCCTACAGCATGGCACTGGAAATTTGAAGGTGGCGAGCCGGCAGAAAGCACAGAACAGAATCCTGTCGTTACATATAAGAATGGCGGTGTTTACGACGTTACTCTGACTGTTACCGACGATAACAACGAGAGTGCATCAACTACCATTACCGGCTATGTCAATGTTGTAACACAGGCTCCACGCGCAATGATTGGCATGCCGACAGAAGGCTACCTGTCGCCATGGGCAGCTCTGTTTGTCGCTCCTAACGTTCCCGTGCAGTACCACGACAATTCGACTGGTAACCCAACAGCATGGTACTGGACATTCGATGGCGGCACACCGGCAGAAAGCACAGAGCAAAACCCCATAGTTACATACAACGAAGAAGGCAAGTATGGACTGACTCTGGAAGTATCCAACTCGTCAGGAACTACAAACGACTTCATGAAAGACGCCATACAAGTAGGCGGAACACAGTATGTATGGAACATAGAACTTGACGAATACGACATGTTCAACGAAATAGCATTAGGTTTCTACGGCTTCTACGGCGGCAGCAACTGGCTCGGCATGGAGAAGTTTGCCGAACGCTACGATGCTCCAGCCGCTCCTGTGGAGATAGATAAGGTTCAGGTTTACTTCTACAACACTTCTACCGTTACTCCTGGTGCCGACATTACCGTTCAACTTTGCGCTGAAGGCAGCGACGGCAATCCTGGCGAGGTGCTGGCAGAGACATCTGTCAAGGCAGACAATCTTGCTTACGATCCCAACACCGTAGTTGCTACCGACTTCAATTTCGCAAGTCCCGTAACGGTAGATAAGCCTTTCTTCGTTGTCATCGGTCCTTTCCCACACAACTCTGCGGGCAGCTCATCCGACAACATCAGCATCATGGCTGTACGTCGCAACGAAGGCGGCAAGACCACCACATGGCATCTGCTTGAGGACGAAGACCCTGTAACGTATGCTCCGCTGGGAACATATACATGGTATAAGAATGTTGACGATGCCGCATCGTTCTGCATCACTCCGCAACTTACCTACAAGTCATCATCAGGCATAGAGTCGGCAGAAATGACAAGTGAACAACATGCAGACAAAGTTTTCGACCTTCAGGGCAGACGCATTGGAACACAGAACAAACAACTGCAACGCGGAATATACATTGTAAACGGCAAGAAAGTCGTTAGACGATGACATAGCATAGAGTAAGCAATATTTTCAGACAATGTTGCTACATAAGACAGATGATGGTGTACCACGTATGGTACACCATCATCTGTCTTAGTCTTTTTTATCCTTAAACTGCCTTGCTATAACGTAATATCCTAATTATTGATGTTATCATCTAGTATGTTATTTTCGTTCATATGTAAGTCTATACCATGTGGTGAGCGTATAATATCGAGTTCATTGTTTCTATCTATTAGTTTTCTTGTTTCAGCCAGATTATTCTTTGACGGATGTTCTGGATGCCATATGTGGTATTGTATGCACATAAATTTGATAAACTTTTTTGTCCTTCCTAAACGTTTTAGTCTTTCCTGTACATCTTCATCTTCGTAGCCATACTGAGTAAATGTTTCGTCATATCCATTAATTTCTATAATATCATCCCTCCAGAACGACATGTTACATCCTCTTAGATGGTTATATTTGTAGAACAAAGGTGTAAGCAACCTGCATCGGAATGCATTCACACGATCTTCTATGCCTGGTAAGAAAAATGATAATTGTACATTTTTACCTTGCAACAATTTTTGTGTATAATTCTTATTTATACGACTACGGCTGCCACATAAGAAATATCCCCTGCGTGCATACATTATATGGTCGGAAATGAAATGTCTTTCCATTATTATGTCTCCATCAATCTGTATTATATAGTCTCCACTACATACAGCTAATCCCTTATTCATTATCATGCTTTTACGGAAACCTTTGTTCTCTTGCCATACATGCAAAATTCGCAGGGGTAATCGATGTCTCCACTGTGAAATTATTTTTACTGTTTCTTCGGACGATCCATCGTCGGCAATCACTATTTCGTCTGGCATGACCGTTTGGCGAGAAACACTCTCAAGACACAGGTTGAGAGCTTTCGAGAAATTATACGTTGAAATTATTAGGGAAATTCTCATATTATCATTATTTATCTGTTATTGTCCTGCATTCTTTTCTCTATTATCTTTGCAACAACAAGCCACTGGTAAAATGCGGCATTCTGCGCCCTTATCAATCCTCGTATACCCATTCGGAAACCGCCACTGATAATATAATTCTTAAAGAAACGTAAAGCTGGTCGATAAAACAGAGCCATAACTCCATATTTTTTCTTTTGTTTTCTCAATACTTCATTATTTGTATAGTCATTTGACTTATCTATCACTTGAAATAGCGTTGGATTTGCATAATGCTGGATGACGTCTACTCTCCTTAGTTTTTTAAGCTTTTCTATTCTTCCTTGTACTATTGGAACGGAATGTATAGTCGGAGGCCATATTGTGCATTCTTTTTTGAAGAAACGAAGTTGATAGTCGTATTTGAAATCGCGACTAAATTCTCCCATGAACTTATTAAGCCGAGGGATGTAATAACCACAAGGGCAATCTGCTTTCTTTATTTCTTCATAAAGGCGTTCACGCAGATAATCAGGTATTATTTCATCTGCATCAACAACTAATACCCATTTATATGAAGCACTCTGTATTGCATAATTACGTGCTGGCTCGCAACAAGTATAATCTTTCTTTGGGAATACTACAACCTGACTAATGGATTGTTTGATTAGTATATATTGAGATTTTCGGCATATACAGAATTTGTTTCTTTGAGAATTTCGGCGTATTTCAATAACAAACTTTTGAGAATTTCGGCATTTTTATTTCTTTTCCTTTGGTAATTGGGATTTTATAGCTACCTTTGCACCGAATAAAATTAAATAATATGGCAGAAAGGATATTTAGACGCAAAATCTATGAGCAAATGCTGAATTGGAAACAAAATCAGCACGGGACAACCGCACTTCTTATCAGAGGTGCAAGGCGTGTCGGCAAATCCACTGTTGCCGAGGAGTTTGCCAGACGTGAATACGAGAGCTACATATTGGTTGATTTCTCAAAGGCAACGCCAGCAATACACCGTTTGTTTGAAGATGTCTCCAATCTGGACTACATCTTCACCCAGCTGCAACTTAATTATCGAAAAAGCCTGAAACCACGCAAGTCTGTCATCATCTTTGATGAAATACAAAAGCAGCCATTAGCCCGGCAAGCCATTAAAACGCTTGTGGCCGACGGACGCTACGATTATATAGAGACTGGCTCTCTGTTGAGCATCAAGCGTAAAAGAAAGTCAGCAGGCAACTTCGGGCAACAGAAAAACATTCTCATTCCCAGCGAGGAAACACGCCTTGATATGTATCCTATGGACTATGAGGAGTTTCGTTGGGCATTGGGAGATGACCAAACAATTCCCCTTTTGCGAACAATGTTCAACAGTCTGAGTCCGCTGAGTGATGATACTAATCGTCGTATGATGCGCGATTTTCGTCTGTATGTTTTGGTTGGAGGCATGCCCCAAGCTGTCAATGACTACCTTGATACTCACGACATGAGTATTGTCGATCAACGCAAGCGTAGCATTCTTGACCTCTACGATGAGGATTTCTACGACTTGGACCCATCAGGTCAAACCTCAGATTTGTTTCACGCCATTCCTGCTCAACTAAGCAGTAACGCATCTCGCTACCAGGTTAGTAGCGTGATTGATGGAGGAAAACTGGATCGTTTGAGAGACCAGATAAATATCCTCAAAGATTCCATGACCGTCAATATAGCTTATCATGCTAACGACCCAAGTGCAGGACTGGCATCACACATCAACCGCGACCAATTC
>OMZM01000030.1 GCA_900315545.1 uncultured Prevotella sp. | reverse complement strand
TTTAAGTGATGACAAAATAAACATTATTTTATTTTGTAGAGCGTAAGGATTTTATGTAATAAGCGAGCGGAATGCAAAAGGAAAACTTGTTTTTCTTTTCATTCCCGAGCGTGAGTAACTTATCCAAAGCGCCTTTCCGCCAATTTTTCCCGTTCCCGTTAACGTTAAGGTTAGTTTTCCCGTTCCCGTTAGTTTTTCCCTGCAAAAACCGTGCCAAAGTGTTCGCGCCTTCTCTCCCGACCCCGAAAAATATGAAAATTTTTGACAGACAAAAACTCTCCAAATAGAAAATTTTTAGCCCCTGAAACTGCAAAAATCTGTTAATTTCCAAGTCAGACACAACTGTTAAAATTGTCAAAGAGCATGTTTGACGCGCCTATTTCGCCTGTTTTGCCCTGCAAAACACTATATCCGATACCCCCAAACACTATGTCTGACCGCCTCAAACAGTGTGTTTGACAATCTCAAACATGCTCTTTGACAATTTTAACACTTCTCTTTCGTTCTTAAAACCGCCACTCTTCGTGCTATCATTCTTACCTTCAGGCAATTACGACAACATTCAAAATACTGCCGTATTTTGCCCCTCAGATTTCCGAAACGACTTTCGCGGGCACTCACGCGACACTAAAACAGCCCAAAATTGATTATATCTTTGCACTGCGAAACAGCAGCGTGAACCTGACTTTTCGCGCATCAGCGACAAAAAACTGCAACAGACGACCGACTTTCGGCATATTATTGCTATATTTGCAGGTGGTTAGCAAACTGACGAAACGTTCTGACCGACCGACTTATGGGCAACGAAATAAAACTGATAGTATTCGACTTCGACGGTACGCTCGGCGATACCCATCGCAACATCGTCGCCACGATGCAGATGACAATGGACGAACTGCAACTGCCAGTGCGCAGCGAGGCGGAATGTACGGCTACGATAGGACTGCCGCTCAGCGAGTGTTTCACTGCGATGTACCCCGACCTCCCTGCAGACGTGATACGGCGCTGCACGGATACATACAAGCGTATTTTCCAGGACAACCTGCACAACATTGAGCCAAAAGCCTTTCCGCGCGTGAAGGAAACGCTGTCGGCACTGAAACGAAAGGGATACACGCTGACCATAGCATCGTCGCGCTCGCACGAATCGCTCGTGGAACTCGTCGGCAGACTGCACCTTGCCGACTATTTCGCATACATCGTCGGAGGCGACGACGTGAAGGAGGCAAAGCCCAAGCCGGAGCCCGTGACGAAGACACTCGCTGCCATGCACTGCGAGCCAAGCCAGACACTTGTCGTAGGCGACATGGCGGTGGACATACTGATGGGCGCCAACGCAGGCACAAGGACATGCGGAGTAACCTACGGCAACGGCACGCAGGACGAACTGACAGAGGCTGGTGCCGACTACACGATAGACAGCATCGACAAACTCATAGATATACTGTAACATGCAAATACTGCTCGCATCGGCAAAAATAATGCGCGACAAGCCCGTACAGGCAGCACGCATCACAACGACTGAGCCACGTTTCAACGACGAGGCAAGGACTCTCGCACTCGACATGTCGCAATACGACACCGCCGACATAGCCGAAATGCTGAACTGCAGCCGGCAGATAGCAGAGCAAAACAAAATGCGATACCTGCAATTCTTCGAGGACTCGCCGAAACAGCCGGCAATACTCGCATATCACGGACAGGCATACAAGCACCTGAAAGCCGAAACCATGACAGCCGACGACATGAAGTATGCACAGAAACACCTGTGGATAACGTCGTTCCTATACGGACTGCTGCGACCAGCCGACGGCATACAGCCATACCGCATGGAGGGGAAAATAAAACTGCCCGCCACCAACGGACAAACCATGTTTGCCTACTGGAAAACACGACTAACAGACATCCTCATAGAGTCGGTAAAGGCTGACGACGGCATACTCATACACCTGGCAACCGAAGAATACCAGCACCTCTTCGACTGGCAGCGCGTCTGCCGCGAAGTGCGAGTCATCCAGCCACTGTTCTACGTGCGCAAGGGCAGCGAACTGAAAGTACAGGCAGTATGGGCAAAGACCTGTCGCGGCGCAATGACCCGCCACATCATAGACAGCCGCCTGACACGTCCCGCCCACATAAACACCTTCTGCTACGAAGGCTTCGCCCACGCCCCGCACCTCGGCGACCCCAACTTCCCACACTTCGTAAAGGAATAACCACCCAACATAAAAAGATATTTCCGAAATACTAACATCATTCCGCAATTTTTTCTTATCTTTGCAGATGAATAAAAACAATCAACATAAGTGAATAGTACTGAATAAAAGAACAAATGGCAAAAAGGAAATATACATTCATTGATTTGTTTGCTGGCTGTGGAGGTCTTTCGGAGGGCTTCTATCTCCAAGGATTCAAAGCTCTTGCCCATGTGGAGATAGACCATTGGGCATGTGAGACTCTGCGGACAAGAATGAAATACTATGGGTATAAAGACTACGACAAAGAAGTTATTGAGAATGACATAACTTCTGATGATATACTGGAAAGAATAGATAATGCAGTAAAAGGAAGGACCGTTGACATAATAATTGGGGGGCCTCCATGTCAAGCATACTCTACAGCCGGAAGAGTTCGTGACGGAAAAAAAATGGCTTCAGACCCACGTAATTATCTATTTGAAAGTTATGTAAAGATTCTGGAATACTATTCTCCTAAATTCTTTGTTTTTGAGAATGTGACGGGACTTTTTTCTGCACAAGTCAAGAACGCCCCTATATTTCCAAAGGTATTAAAAGCCTTGGGAAACAAATACAAGGTAATAGGAACCCCAGAAGTCTTAGTACACAATACTGCTGATTATGGTGTACCTCAGCTTCGTAAAAGGGTCATTATCATCGGTGTACGCAAAGATATTGACAAAAGTGCGGAAGATCTATACAAAAGTATTATAAAAACGCATTGGAACCCCGAAACTCCAAGCAATGAGAAGAAAGGGAAAAAGCGTTTTGTAGATGTAAGGCAAGCCATTGGTGACTTACCACCCGTTGAGCCAGGGCATGATGCATCAGCTGAAGCATTTGATTATCCCTGCAATAATGAGTTCCTTAAAAGGATTGGTAAGCAGGGCATATATCCATTGATGGATCATATTGCACGCAAACACAATGACTTGGATAGAGAACGCTTCCAAGTGATGATACATAATCACTGGTCTTTTGGCCAATTGCGAAGAGAAATGCCACAATACGAGCACGAGCATGCAAGAGTATTTGATAATAGTTATGTAGTTCAGTGGTGGGACTTACCTTCCAAAACCATTCTGGCTCATATTCATAAGGATGGCTTCCAATTTATTCATCCAGATGAAGAGCAAAGACGCACATTTACTGTACGTGAAGCTGCAAGAATTCAGTCTTTCCCAGATGACTTTGAGTTCAAGGGTTCACGTGGGGAAAAGTATAAACAAATAGGCAATGCCGTACCACCTCTATTTGCAGAAGCGTTGGCAAAGTCTATAAGAAAGAATCTGGATGATATAACATTATGATATTCGAAAAAGTTACACAGTTAACAAGCAAGGATGAATTTTTAGAAAAAATTCTGATATATATACGTTTGGTGGAGGTAATTGCCAAACGAGAGCACCTTATTGTAGATACAATAAAGTCTCCTTCTTCTAATTCTGTAATAGAAATGAAGGATATGGGTATTATCGAGAATGACGAAGATTTGGAATTATTAAGTAGAGTTCTCGGAAACTATTACCCTCGATTCGTTTCTGCAATTGAATTATTCCTTTCTCATAAGAATCTTTTCGGCTCTGAACTGGAAAAAGAAATACAAAAAAGAGAAGCGGCTACCAATAAGCCCAAGATGGTAGATTTCTTTGCAGGAGCAGGTGGGTTAAGTTGTGGATTTAGTCAAGCCGGTTATAGGGTTTGCTTTGCCAATGATTTTGAGGATGTATGTGTTAGAACATATCGTTTCAATCATCCAGAACTGCCATCTGCAAGTGTGTTGAAGGAAGATATACGAAAGATAGTTTCTAATATAGGCGATTATATTCATGAAGATATAGACATCGTGGTTGGTGGCCCTCCTTGTCAGAGCTTCAGTAGCGCAAATCAACGTCGTATAATTGATGACCCCCGCAACGAGTTGTACAAATATTATATTGAAGCCATCAAAAAAATTTGCCCGAAATTCGTTTTGATGGAGAATGTAAAAGGAATGCTCTCTGTTGCAGGACAAGTTGTTGAAGACTACAAGTCGATACGGATTAAGAAGAACGGAAAGGTATATACTTACGATGTATCATACCGTTTGCTCAATGCAGTGAACTTCGGGGTGGCACAAAGCAGAGAACGGCTTATTTATCTTGCCGTTCGGAATGATATTGCTTATTCCAAACATGTTACACCCGAAGTTCTTTTCCATGAAATAGAAAAAGCATGTGAAGGGAATCCGCATTATAACCTTCAATCCGCATTAGAATATATCCAGCCTTTAGATGCACCTCGTGTAAAAGGTATGACAGAGGTTGATGATGAAAAAACGGGTATGAAGATAGGCGTCAATAATTATGACAGTTGTGGGAATTCTTATCTAGCAAGCATAAATTCAGGTCGCTCATTATCATATACCTTTAATCATAAGGCTCGTTATTGTAGCGACGTGAATTACGAGATTTTCAAACGTCTTGAACAAGGTGAAGATGCAACCAATCCAAAGATAGCAGATATAATGCCCTATTCAAGGAGAAATGGAATCTTTAAGGACAAGTACTTTAAGTTGTATGCTGATAGACCTTGTAGAACCATAACAGCCCACTTAAAAATGGACTGTCTATCTCATATACATCCTTATCAAATAAGGAGCATAACTCCACGTGAGGCAGCAAGAGTACAATCATTTCCAGATGACTACCTCTTCCTTGGTGCATATTTGAAAACATATATGCAAATCGGAAATGCCGTACCAGTTTTGATGGCTAAACAAATTGCAAACATAATAAAGAAATACATATGAGAAAATCCATCTTTTTTTACAAAGAGTTAACTCCTGCGGAAGTAGGAAAGACAGGAACACATGAAGTGTATGTTCGTCTGCCAAATAATTTCGATTATGAATCTTTTTTTGGCGATTCCGCAGTTCAGAATGGGTCCGTTATGGAAGTTAATTTCACAGCCCAAGATATTACAATCGGAGGAGAAAAGTCAACACCTCTTCGGTTCGTGTATTTTAAAAACTCAAACCAAGAGAAGAGGATCCCTAGCTTAGGCCCATTATTTAAAAGCCATAACGTACAAGAGGGAGACATTGTATGCCTTGAAAGCAGAATAGATGGCACAAGCCATTCTTACTATCTATGTTTTTATAAGAAAGGGGAAATACAAGTAAATCCAGCTGCCGTTTATTTTTCAAAGATAGAAAAAGACCCAACAAATGCATCTCACAATAGCAATATCGAACAGTCCCTCCAGCAAATCTTTTACGGGGCTCCTGGCACAGGAAAGTCGCACATTATCAAAGAGCAGACGAAGGGTGAGGATGTGATACGAACGACCTTCCATCCTGACACGGACTATTCCACGTTTGTCGGAACTTACAAGCCGACAACAGAGTTTGCTCCTGTGCTTGCCATCATCGGAGACAAGGCTGTAGAAACAGGAAGAGAAGAAAAACGCATCAGTTACGAGTTTGTCTGCCAGCCTTTCCTGCAAGCATACGTTGCAGCATGGAAGAAAGTTGCCGAGGCGAAAGGTAGCACAGCAAAGAAGCAGTTCCTCGTGATTGAGGAAATCAACCGTGGCAACTGCGCCCAGATATTCGGTGACCTATTCCAACTGCTCGACCGCAACGACTTCGGTTATTCCGACTATCCGATAAAGGCAGACGCCGACATGCAGAAGCAGTTGAAGCGGCTGTTCGAGGGGGTGACGATAACGGATGCCGACAGCATCAATGCCATGTACGACGGCAGGGACATCGTGAAGGAAGTGCTCAGCGGAGAAGTGTTGCTCTTGCCAAACAACCTCTACATTTGGGCCACGATGAATACAAGCGACCAAAGCTTGTTCCCAATTGATTCTGCTTTCAAGCGGCGTTGGGACTGGCAGTATATGCCAATCAGCGACGGCGGTAAACAATGGGTCATAGAAATCGGTTCTCAAAAGTACAGCTGGTGGTCATTCATCCAAAAAATCAACAATGAGATTTATGAGAAGACCAACTCTGAAGACAAGAAACTCGGTTACTATTTCTGCAAACCAATAAATGGTGTCATCAAAGTTGAAACCTTTGTATCGAAGGTACTGTTCTACCTATGGAACGACGTGTTCAAGGACTTCGAGGAAGATAATGGACTCTTTGTCGAATCCTACGACAAGTTCTACATGGTAGGCATGGATGGAAAAGCACAGATAGTTGAGGGGAAAGTGGAACTGCTATTACAAAACCTTGGCGTTGAACTTTTCATAGAAGACGAGGACTACGAAGATGAGACAAATGGTCGTGTAAGATACATTATAAATGGTGACACATTCAAACGTAAATCATACGCTGGCAAAGAAATAATGTCAAGATATCTTAAGGGGCATCCGAACATGACTTTCAAAGAAATAAAAGAAACATTCCCTGACAACATGTTGGTTCATTCTGGCCATAGAGGATTGGTTGTGTCGGCAGACACTCCATTAGATAGTTATGAAAGATACTATTCTCCAGAACGATACTCCTCTTCTGATGGTGTGACGTTCAGAATATATAAACAATGGACAAGTGCTAACATAAACAACATCATCAACTTTGCGATAAATCAAGGATGGGATATTAAAGTAGAAGAATTGGATGGACAAGAAGAACAAACTGATACTTTATAAGGATGATGAAGGCAAGGTAAACGTGAATGTGCGCTTTGCTGATGAGGATGTTTGGGTGACACGCGAGAATCTTGCGGAGATTTATGCGACCACCCCTCAGAACATCAGCCTTCATGTCGGCAACATCTACCAAGACCAGGAACTGAGTGAAGAGGGAACTCGAAAGAAATTCTTTCTAGTTCGACAAGAGGGCAAACGGCAGGTGCAGAGGGAGATTGACCACTACAATCTCGACATGGTTATCGCCCTTGGCTACCGTGTGCAGTCGCCGATTGCTGTACGCTTCCGCCGTTGGGCCACGCAGCGGTTGCATGAGTACATCCAGAAAGGGTTTACGATGGACGACGAGCGACTAAAGCAAGGCGGCAACCGATATTTCAAGGAACTTTTACAGCGCATCCGCGACATCCGCAGCAGCGAGCGCAACTTCTATCAGCAGGTGACAGACATCTATGCTACATCCACCGATTACGACCCACGGGCGAAAATAACGAAGTTGTTTTTCGCAACGGTACAAAACAAGATGCACTATGCCGTGCATGAGCATACGGCAGCGGAACTCATCTATGAGCGCGTGGACAATGAAAAGCCTCTCGTCGGCATGACCAACTTCAAGGGCAACTATGTGACCCGAGACGATGTGAAGATAGCCAAGAACTACCTGACGGAGTTGGAACTGCAGCGTCTGAACCTACTCACCTCGCAATTCCTCGACTATGCGGAGTTTCAGGCTTTGGAGCAGAACCCCATGACGATGGCCGACTGGATTGCCGCACTTGACGATCAGATACTCCGGCTGCGGAAGAACATCTTGGAGGGTAATGGAACTATTACCCATCAAGAAGCCATTGAAAAGGCCGAGAAAGAGTTTGAAATCTACCGTGAACGGGAAATGCAGATGTTGGAAAGCGACTTCGACAAGGCGGTCAAGCGGTTGAGAAACAAGAAGGACGATGACAAGCAGGAAACATGAGAATACTTATTGAAGAATACCAGTACGACGTGGCGCGAGTGAAAGACATTCTGCACGGTATTGATGCCTTGGAGAATGTGGAAGGGCGAGTATCCATTCACTATGTGGGGTATTACTACAATACCCTGCTGAAGGACTGCGTGTTTATTCTACCAAAAGTTCTCCTTAAAGATGTAGAAGGACAAGAACTGGCGTTCGGAAAATACAAACCAGAGGACATCTGCGACCTAAATAAATATAATCCGCTCACACTTGAAGAAAAAAGTTTTCTCTATAAGTTCTCCGTATGGATATACCGTGCCATCGTGGTTTACAAGAACGACAAGCGGAATGCCGATGAGGCAAAGGACATCGTCTATCACACTAAGATAGCGGAGGTGGGTAAAGGCAGCCGACGGCTCTCCAATACTTATCTTGACATTCTGCTGGAATTGGAAAGGTTCAACCGCGATAATCAGAACTTCTTCTTCTTTGTACTGAAGAACCTGCACGCAGGATTCAATAAGATTAACTGGACGCGCACCATCAACAAAGAGATGGCTCTTGTTAGTCGGAACGTGCCTGTCTATCTGCATCCCGTCAACAAAAAACGGCAGATAAACTTTGACGAGGAGCTGCTTGTCATCTTCTTCTCTATTCTGAACTACATCGGCGACGAATATGGTTTTCCAAAGGAGATAAACTTCCAATATGAACTCATCAAGGGCAAGCAGTTTAAACGCTACTTGAACGGCTATGGTCTGACACGACTGCACCAGATAAAATACAAGTATTTCTCCGACAAGGCGCTGGAGCTCTGGGGGCTTTGCGAGGCTTTCTTCAAGGAATCGAAGCAACTGTTCGTGCATACCGAGAAGAAAGAGTATCTGCTTGTCAAGAGTTTCTACATTGTCTTTGAAGCTATCATTGACGAACTCATTGGCGATAACCCATTGCCTGACGGTATGGAGAAGAAGCAAGAAGACGGCAAAATAGTGGATCACCTCTATACCGCTCAGAGTCTGATTGAAGGGGAGAAGAAACCGACATACTACATCGGTGACTCGAAGTACTATAAGATGGGACACGAACTTGGATCGGAGTCCATATACAAGCAATACACCTATGCCCGTAATGTCATTCAATGGAACCTTGACATCTTCAACGGAGAGAACAAGAAGGTTAAGACATCAAAGGTAAAACTGCGCGACGATGTGACTGAGGGCTATAATATCATCCCCAACTTCTTCATCTCAGCGAAGATGGATGATGGCTTCGATTACAAGAACGACGGTATCAGCCAAACAGACAGGCAGAACAAGCGTCACAAGCAGATGCAGTTCAAGAACCGACTATTCGACCGCGACACGCTTCTACTTTTCCATTACGACGTAAACTTTCTGTTTGTTCTATCGTTGTATGCCCGGAACAGTACGTCGGGAAAAGCGAAATGGAAGGAGCAGGTGCGCAAGCGTTTCCGTAAGGAAATTCAGGAATGGCTGCAGGAAGACTATAATTTCTATGCGATGACTGCCCGACCAGGCACCCATGCCAAAGAGTATTTCAAAACTCACTTCCAGGAGATTCTCGGAAAGACATATACACCGTTTGCAGAGAATAACATCTACTCTTTGGCCCTTGACAAGGAAGACCCTGAGCATGACAATGAGTTCTTGCTTACAGAACTACGCCGTCACTTCTTTGTAGAGCCCTGTTCATTAGGTGATAATCCAGAGCCAATTATTCAGACTGCGGTATCAAATGCAGGAATAGCAGCAGTCCTTCCTGCAAGAGATTTGGTGCTGGTAGGTTGTCTGCGTAGTCCTGCCCATCGGGAATGGGTGTTCGGTCAAGGCAAATATAATATTCGTCTTGCCATGGGAAAGGACGATGCCCAAGGTGCCATGAAACCATCAAGAGAACTTATGGACGTGTCGCACCTGCTCCTATACAATGAAACTGACAAGTCTGTCGCATTTTACTTCAACGTAAATGATCCATCTGTGATGCCAGAGATGTACGGGTTTGACAAGATGAAGGAACTTTTCTATCCGTTCAACGTGAGCAGGCTTCCAGTTGATTCATATCAGGACAGGGTATTTAAACGTTATGGAAAGAGAGCCTATCTCATATACGATTTTGACACACTACCTGTAGAACTGCCTGCAGGGGTAAAAGTTAATATGGAAAGTCTATTGGGTAGATACCTGCCCGATGATGAGCCTATGGGGAAGCCCTTTGTTGTTACATTCCAAGAGTTATTAGGTTACATAGAATGACGGACTTATGACAGAATTTCTCACATCCCCACAACGTCATGCCAATATGGCTGCCATACACAGCAAAGACACAAAGCCGGAGATGGTGGTGCGCAAATGGCTGTGGGGACATGGGTATCGCTATCGGCTGAATCATCCGCGACTGCCGGGAAAGCCTGACATCGTTATGCGGAAGTACAGAACATGCATCTTCGTGAATGGCTGCTTTTGGCATGGGCATGAGGGCTGCAAATATTACTCCATGCCCAAGACTAATACGGAGTTTTGGTCAAAGAAGATAAACCGCAACAAGAAACGCGATATAGAGGTACAGAAAAAACTGGCAACGATGGGATGGCACTCCATTACCATTTGGGAATGCGAACTGAAACCGAAACAGAGGGAAAGTACACTGAACTCGTTGGACTTTACCCTAAACAGCATTTATCTTCAAGACCGCAGATATCATGCAGTGCCAGATGAACAACCTATGATGGCAGCGGAAGATAGTCCTAATGGATATAAATACTCAGGGAATGGTGGCTGCAATGGCGAAACGGATGATACAAATAAGACTGAACGATGAATAGGATAGAGCGAGAGAAACAGACTGTCAGGAAGATGATTGAGCTGTATTGCCGTCATAATCTGAACTTGGATGCTGTGCCGGAGGAATATCAGCATCTTTCCGACTATGCCTGCCATCGGCTTGACCTGTGCCGTTTTGGGAATAGGAAGAACACTTGTCGCCGTTGTGCTATACATTGCTATGCTAAGGAAGAACGCCGAAAGATATGCGAAGTGATGCGTTGGGCAGGTCCAAGAATGATGTTATACGCCCCGAAAGATGCCGTCATGCACCTCTGGTACGATGTCCTGTCGCGCCTGAAGCAATAACCGAAATGACTGTTGTGCTTGTTTTGTATACGTTTGCAGACTTTACTGATATGTCTAAAAGGTACTAAAATTTGTGGTAAAAATGTTGTTTTTGCTACCCAGAGAAATAATATAGGTTGATAACAACTTGGTTATCAACCTATATTTGTACCCAGAGCCGGGGTCGAACCGGCACGGGTTGCCCCACTGGTGTTTGAGACCAGCGCGTCTACCGATTCCGCCATCTGGGCTTCTTTGCGGCTGCAAAGGTAAAAAATATTTTTAATATCTACAAAAAAGTTATGTGTTTTTATTTGTTTGTTGTTGTAAATGGGGTTGAAAACGGTTAGCTTGATGGCTGGAGGCTGCATGTTTTTTATTTGTATATTGTAGTAAAAATAGATATAAATGGCTGGCTCGCAGACAGGGTATGCTTTGTGCTTTTGCTTCCGAAGTAATGTAAACACCCATGCGATTGCCGAGAGAGGCATCAGCATGGGTGTTGTTTATGAGGTTGTGTTGCCACATATATTATGTCGTATTGCCATATATGTGCCACAGAAAGATGCTGAATTATTTTGCACGTAGCCATGTAAGCTATGGCGAGTTGCCATGTATGTGGCGCTTGCTGGCTGTGTTGTTTATTTCAGGTAGTTGTCTATTACTTCTACGATGTTGCTGCTTGATGGTCTTGGTGCGTTGTCGTCGACGAGATTTCCGTCTTTGTTGATAATCAGGAAGCGTGGTATTGAGCGCAGGTTATAGTTCTCGCTGAGTGCCATAGCGTCGTCGCCAATGCAGATAAACTGCTTCCATGTCATTTCCTTTGCTACGATTTTCTGCTTCCATGCATCTACGTCTTCATCTACGCTGATGCTTATTATTTCTACGTTCTCATTGTCTTTGTAGTGTTCGTAGAGTGCCTTCAGGTGTGGTATCTCTGCGTTGCATGGCGGACACCATGTTGCCCATATGTCTATATACACGAGTTTGCCCTTCATGTCGCTCAGTTTCACTGTTTGTCCGTCTGCTGTTGTCATGTTTATTTCCGGTGCACTGCTTTGTACTTCGGTCGTTTCGGTGCTTTCCGTCTTGCTGATTGTCGATGCGTTTGTCTGCTTGTTGCAAGCCACGAAAGCCACCATTGCCATTGCCAATACTGCAAATTTCATTTTCTTCATAATTCTTTTTTTTATTTGTTTATACGTTGTTTTATTATCAATTATTTTGCAAAGATAAGGTTTAGGAGTTAAAGTACAAAATTTACGGTCGTTTCTTTTGACAGCGAAATTGTCAAAATATTTTGTACTTATATAGTTTTTGCTTACTTTTGCAGTGATGAATACTGACGAACTCTATATGTCGCGATGCCTTCAGCTGGCACGCATGGGTTGCGAGAATGCCCGTCCCAATCCTATGGTGGGTGCCGTTATTGTCTATGGCGAGCGCATCATAGGCGAAGGCTACCATATCCGTGCAGGGCAGGCGCATGCTGAGGTAAATGCCTTTAACAGTATTGGTGAGCATGACCGGCAGTTCATCAAGGACTCCACTCTGTATGTCAGCCTTGAGCCGTGTGCCCATTACGGCAAGACTCCGCCATGTGCCGACCTTATCGTCAGCAAAGGTGTGCGTCGCGTGGTTGTCGGTTGCAAGGATTCTTTCTCTAAAGTCAACGGGCAGGGCATAAAGCGCATACTTGATGCAGGCATCGACGTCAGTGTCGGCGTTCTTGAGAAGGAGTGCCTGTGGCTTAACCGTCGCTTTTTCACGTTCAACAACTGTCATCGTCCTTACATCACGCTGAAGTGGGCGCAGTCGGCAGACGGCTTCATCGACGACAACGGACGTGCTGTCGCCTTGTCTTCTGCATATACCAAGATGCTTGTCCACAAGCTGCGTTCCGAGAGCGATGCCATTCTTGTCGGCAGTGTTACCGACAGTCGAGAGCATCCCCAGCTCAACGTGCGCCACTGGACTGGGCGGTCGCCGCACAAGTATGTGCTGTCGCACGACTGCACGGCAGACGACATAATTGCCGACTGCGTGGCACATAAATACCAGTCGCTGCTTGTAGAGGGTGGTTTGCAGACATTGCAAACATTTATTTCGAGAGGCTTGTTCGATGCCATTCGTATAGAGACGGCACCGTTTTCTCTTGGCAATGGTACGCCAGCCCCACTGTTGCCCGACGGTCTGCAGCTTGTCGGGAGCCAACAGTGGGACGGCAGAGATATAGAGTTATATATCCGATAATAATATTCTTATTCGCCTATCCGGCTCATGAAGAACTGTCGCACGTCGCTCCAACGGTAGTAAGGTGCGCTGACTGGCTTTACCGACGGCGGCAGCGTAGCCTCGTTTTCGTTGAGCAGAATCTTCACCAGCACATCGCTGTCGGCAGCATTTCGGCGGTAGAACACCAACTGAATGTTTGATGCCATAGGGAATATGCGATAGTTTATCCATCCCTTTTCCACCAGTTCGTTCATGTTGTCGGTGCTGAGGTCGGCACCGTTCAGTCCCATTATGCAAGCCAGTGGCAACACCACCACCTCGTGTCCGAAGCGCAGCGTGGCGCCCGGACGTTCCAGTCGCAGGCAGCTGTCAGCCTGTTCCACAAAGCGTCGCAGCAGGTTTCTCTGGTTCTGTGGCTGTCCACCGTTGTGTGGGTGGTAGCCATAGCGCTGATACCAGTACACGTTGTCGGTCATCCACAGGTTGTATATCTCGTCGTTGGTATATATGTCCCACAGTGTCAGCTTATGGCGTATCTCTGAGTTCTGTACCATTGCAGCCAGCTTAAACATCCTGTAGCCCAGCAGACCCACGTCAACACTGTCTTCCACATATTTGTCGTCGCTGAACAGTCGCTTCATCAGCGGCTTGTAGTCCACATGCTCGTCGGTCCAGCGCTTGTATTCGTCGCGTATGTATTCGTTGTCGCGCTGCTTCTGCAGTTCCGTCTTGTCGAGATTCATATACCACATGTCGTGGTCTGATGCATCGTGGAACACTGTCAGTTGCGGGTTTCTGGCTTTCAGTTCCATCAGCTCGTTAGTCATCGAGAGTATACACCTTATTATAATAGTGCTTCGTGCCTCGATGTTAGTCTTGCCCTCAAACACCTCTGGAAATCGCTCATACATTCTGCGGGCTATGTCCCTGTGCTGTTCCGCACCGAGTTCGGTCAGTTCGCCGTCGCGCTTGCGGGCCTCTTCCGTCATCATCCTCACTCTTCGCAGCACGTCCTTGCCCAGAGTCGTCAGCTTGTCGAGCGAGTCGGCACGCTGCAATATGTTGAGCGCGTCGTGGTATGCTCCCAGTCCGATATGGTATCTTGAACCATGTCTGCCATAGTGGCTGATATAGACAGGCTTGTATCCCTTTGGTGCCGGAGTCAGCATCTTCTGCATCGGACCAGGATAAGCAAGATAGTTAGACCCTGCAATGTTTGGGTTTGCGGAAATCTCATCGCGCGCAGACAACTGCGCCATAGCCGTAGCAACGGTAAAAATTGCAAATAAAAACAGTGATATTCGTTTCATTGTCATGTTTTGTTTAAGATTATTCTGCCTACAAAGTTACGTAAAAGTGAGCGGAATGCAAAAGGAAAACACGTTTTTATTTTCATTCGGGACAACCTGCGCTAATTACGGTTATCGGGCGGAAACGATGTTCAGGAGGAAACACTGACACTAACTTCACGATATACTCATCGAGAAAAAGCTAATCAAATTTTGGGTCGTTTACTGTCGCGTGAGTGCCCGCGAAAGTCGTTTCGGAAATCGCAGGGGCAAAATATGGCTGAATTTTGAAGGTTGTCGTAATTGTCTGAGAGTCAGAATGATAGCACGGGGAGTGGCGGTTTTGTGCGCGAAAGAGAAGTGTTAAAATTGTCAAAGAGTATGTTTGAGATTGTCAAACAGTGTGTTTGAGGTGGTCAGACATAGTGTTTGGGGGTGTCGGGCATAGTGTTTTGCAGGGCTAAAAACATGAAATAGGCGCGTCAAAGGTACTCTTTGACAATTTTAACAGTTATCGCTGACTCGTAATTTAACATATTTTTGCGGTTTCAGGGGCTAAAAATTTTCTATTTGGAGAGTTTTTGTCTGTCAAAAGTTTTCATATTTTTCGGTGTCGGCAGGGAAGGTGCAAACACTTTGGCACGGTTTTTGCAGGGAGCAATCAAAACGGGAACTGGAACGTTAACGGGAACGATTTACAACACATCATCTCGCCTACGGCACTCCGCCCCTCAGAAGACGGAGTGCGGCTGGCGCTTAGCGGAAGCTACTTTGCACAAGTTACTCGCGCTCGGAAATACACAATTAAATTTGGTATTCCGCTCACTTAATTGTAACTTTGCAGCCGAAAAAAGGAGATAATATAATTATAGTTAGGAATATACGTTATATTTATGAAGAAGATACACATGCTTTTTGCGGCTGCTATGGCTGCTTTCTCTATGTCGGCAACGGCTGGTGGCCTGCTGACAAACACAAACCAGAACATACGCTTCAACCGTATGTTTGCGCGTAACGGAACTATCGGCATCGACGGTGTCTACAGCAATCCTGCCGGTGTCGCCTTCCTGTCGAACGGTTTACACCTGTCGCTGAACAATCAGAGTGCCTTCCAGACCCGCACGATATGGAGCGGGCTCGAGGTGAAGGGCATGGAGGGAACGCCATATCATCGTCCTTTCACGATGAACGGCGGCGACGAGAATGGCATAAAGAAGTTCAAGGGCGAGGCATCGGTGCCGTTCATACCGTCGGTGCAGGCTGCCTACAACCTCGACAAGTGGGGCTTTCAGGCAGGTTTCTCGATAGCCGGTGGTGGCGGCAAGTGTACGTTCAATCACGGTCTGGGCTCTTTCGAACGCACTGTCTCGATGCTGCCGATGGCACTGGCTAAGTTCGGGCTGACGAGCGATGCTCCGTCGTACTCGGTGGAGAGCTATCTCATGGGACGCCAGTATGTCTTCGGCTTCCAGCTGGGTGCTACATACAAGATTACTCCCGACCTTGCCGTGTACGGAGGTTTCCGCTTCAACTACATCACAAACAAGTATGAGGGCAACATACGCAACATAACAGCCAACATAGGCGGACAGAACGAGAATGTCTACAACTATCTCGGACTGATGTCGACACAGCTTGCCGACGGCATCGAGAGGCTGGCTCTGGCTGCGCTGAAGGAAGAGAACGAGGCTGTAAGGCAGGCTTACGAGCAGAAGATACAGGAGCTGACCATACAGCAGCGCACTGTGGCTGGGGCGCAGGCTATGGTTGCCGACCGCTATCTGGACTGCACGCAGACGGGCTGGAGCATAGCGCCGATTATCGGTATCGACTACCGCTGGAACAAGTGGAACTTCGCCGCGCGATATGAGTTCACGTCGCGCTGCAACATAGAGAACGATACGAAGATAGACGACACGGGACTGTTTGCCGACGGCGTGAACACTCCGGGCGACCTGCCGGGACTCATCTCGCTGGGCGCACAGTATGAGATACTGCCAAACCTGCGCGCTGCCGTAGGCTATCACTATTTCCTCGACAAGCACACACACATGGCTGACAACAAGCAGAAACTGCTGAAAGGCAACACGCAGGAGTTTCTTGCCGGTATAGAATACGACATCACCGACGCCATACAGGTGAGCGTGGGCGGACAGAAGACCAACTACGGACTGGGCGACGGCGCCTACCTGTCGGACATGAGCTTCGTAACGAGCAGCTATTCGCTGGGCTTCGGAGCAGGTATAAAGGTGGCTAAGAACGCTACAGTGAACGTGGCTTACTTCTGGACTACATACGACAACTTCAAGAAGTCGTACGACCAGACAGTGGAACTGGCAGGCAACAAGATAGAAACGGCTTGCACCGATGAGTTCACACGCACAAACAAAGTGTTCGGAATAGGCTTGGACCTCGACTTCTAAGAGGCACGGCTGCTGCCCGTTGCAGCCGTTGCTACAGCGGGTCGACATCGAAGAAGAGGTAAACGGCACACAGTTGCTTGTCGCTTGCCACTTCGTTCTGAACAATACGGAGATATTTTCTGACGGTCTGCAACGGCAGACCGTTTTCTATTTTCAGCACAATCTTGCGTATGTGCATCTGCTTCACCAGCGCCACCGACGGCTTGTCGGGGCCCAGCACGCGCTCGCCAAACCACTGTCGCAGCCGCGATGCCACCATGTAGGCAGCCGACTCGGTGGTGTGCTTGTCGCGATGCTTGATGTAGATGTAAATGATTTTGTAGAACGGCGGATAGTGGAACTCCTGCCGTTCCTCCAGCTCACTACTGTAGAAAGCGGCAAAATCGTTGTCGACAACCTGTCTCAGCAACGGCAGTTCAGGCGATTTCGTCTGCAAGATGACCTGCCCCTGCCTGCCCTTTCTGCCTGCGCGTCCGCTGACCTGCGCCATCATCATGTAGGCATGCTCAAAGGCGCGGAAGTCGGGCGCATTTGTCATGGAGTCGGCATTCAGTATTCCGACGACGGAGACCTTGTCGAAGTCGAGCCCCTTCGACACCATCTGCGTGCCGATGAGCAGGTTTTTCCTGCCCGAAGAGAAGTCGGCAATAATCCGTTCGTATGCAGCGCGTGTGCGGGTAGTGTCAAGATCCATCCTGGCAATGCGCGCCTGTGGGAATATCTGCTGTATCTTGTCCTCAATCTTCTCCGTTCCGTATCCACGTCCGCGCAGGTCTGTCTCCTCGCAGCTGGGACATCGTGCCGGCACGGGATAGGTATAGCCGCAGTAGTGACATGTCAGCACGTTGGAAGTCTTGTGGTAAGTCAGCGACACGTCGCAGTTCTTGCACTTCGGCACCCATCCGCAGGTGCGGCATTCTATCATCGGTGCGAAGCCGCGACGGTTTTGGAAGAGAATGACCTGCTCGCCGTTGTCGAGCGCATGCTTGACAGCATTCAGCAGTACGGGCGAGAATATGCCGTTCATCATCTTCCTGCGCTGCAGGTCTTTCGTGTCGACGATTTTGATTTTCGGCAGCGCTATGTCCTTGTATCTTGTCGGCAGCGACACCAGCCCGTACTTGCCGTTGGTGGCGTTGTAGTAAGATTCCATCGATGGCGTTGCCGTTCCGAGCAGAGTCTTGGCACCATACATCTGTGCAAGCATTATGGCAGCCGAGCGTGCGTGGTAGCGTGGGGCAGGGTCTTGCTGCTTGTACGACGTCTCGTGCTCCTCGTCTACGATAACCAGTCCCAAGTTTCTGAAAGGCAGGAATATAGCCGAGCGTACGCCGAGAATAATGCCGTAAGGTGCTGCCGACAGCTGCTTCTGCCATATCTCCACACGCTCGGCGTCGCTGTATTTGGAGTGGTAGATGCCCAGCTTGTTGCCAAACACGCGCCTCAGTCGCTCCACCATCTGCACCGTCAGTGCTATTTCGGGCAGCAGATAGAGCACCTGCTTGTGTTCCTGAAGCGTTTTCCAGATGAGATGTATGTAGATTTCAGTCTTTCCCGACGATGTTACGCCGTGAAGCAGCGTAACATCGTGTCTCAGAAAAGAGAATAATATGTTGTTGTAAGCCTCCGTCTGTGCCGTGTTAAGTTTCTTTATGGCATCGGGGTTAGGCTCCTGACTGACATTTATTCTGCCCACTTCGCGCTCGTAGGCAGTCAGTATTCCGCGCCTTATGAGGTTGTTGAGCGTTGTCGTCGTACACTTGCTCACGTTCAGCAGTTCGTCGCGCGAAACCTCAGTTATGTTTTCCTGCGTCGCATTGCCGTCAATCGAGTCGTAGTGCGACAAGCTAAGGTAAGCCGTCAGCACCTTCTGCTGCTCCAAAGCGCGATGCAGCATGTCCTGCGCTATATGCAGAGCCTGCTTGCTGCGGTATTTCTCGTTGAGCACAATGTATGTTTCCGTCTTCGGGCGGTAGCCTTCTTCCGTTTTCAGTCCTAAGGGCAGTGCAGCCTTGTAGACGTCGCCGATGGGTGAGAGATAGTATTCGGCAATCCACAGCCACAGTTTCATCTGCTCGGGCAGCAATGCGGGCTTGTCGTCTACTATGTCGAATATCGGCTTGCACTCGAAGTCGGGCTCGTTGTCGTGCACCTTTACGGTGATGGCAGTGTATCTCTTCGACTTGCCCAGCGGCACCAGCACGCGCTGGCGCTCGCCAATCCTGCCGGCAAGCGTATCGGGCACGGAATAGGTGAACAAGCCCTCGAGAGGCAGAGGCAATATGACGTCGACATATTTCATTATGATTGCAAAGTTAGCACTAACTGAGCGAACTGCCAAATTTTATTCTCTTAAAATTCAACAGCCGACAAAACCTTGCCGCCGGCGGCAACTGTGAGAAACGCAACGGCAAGCAACTATATTTTTATGAATAAATACAATAAAACAAGAAGTTCTGCGTTATATCAACGTGTTAATGCGAAAACTATTGTTCATAGCCGTACTCGCAGTGAGCCTGACAGCTCGGGCGCAGTACGATGTTCCCTTTAGCCACTATTGGGAAACAGAACCATACTATAATCCGGCGGCAGTAGGCAAGGAATCAAAGCTGAACGCCACCGGTGCATACGCGCTGGATATGGCTGGTTTTACGCATAATCCGCAGACGATGTATTTCGCTGCCGACATGCCTTTCTACTTCATGAAGTCATATCACGGAGCCGGTATATCGTTTATGAACGACAAAATCGGTCTGTTTACACACCAGCGCCTGCAACTGCAATACGCATATAAGTTCAAGTTGTTTGGCGGAACGCTGAGTCCGGGTATAGGAATCGGACTGATAACGGAAAGCTTCGACGGCTCGAAACTCGACCTCGAAGACAGCAGCGACCCTGCTTTCTCGTCGGGAAAACTCGACGGCAACCAGTTCGACATAGCCGCAGGACTCTACTACATGCGCGGAGCATGGTATGTAGGACTGTCGGCAACACACGTTACGTCGCCCCTCGTGGAACTCGGCGAAACCAACGAGTTGCAGATAGATCCGACATTTTATTTGACTGCCGGATACAATATTAAGCTAAGAAATCCGTTTTTAACTATACACCCCTCTGCAATGCTGCGCTATGACGGCGTAGGCTACAGAGGCGACATAACAGCCCGAGTGCAGTACACGCACGAGAAACGAAAGATGTATGCGGGAGTGGGCTGGAGTCCGACAAACAGTGTTACAGCCTATATTGGCGGACTGTTTCACGGCATAAACATAGGCTACAGTTACGAGATGTACACCTCAGCCATCAATCCGGGCAATGGAAGCCACGAACTGATAATAGGCTACCAGACCGACATAAACCTTGTGAAGAAAGGAAAAAACAAGCACAAGAGCGTGAGACATCTGTAAGCAACGGACAGACAAGCAGGAATAAAACGAAAATTAAATATAAAATATAAAATGAAAAGAATTGTAATCGTTATTTGCGTCATAGCAACAACATTGACCTTCACAGGTTGTTTCGGCGGAAAGTCGGCGACATCGTCGGGACGTGGAGGCGAAGTTACCGGTGTAGGCGGCGGAAAGGGATTCTCAGAGCCGACACCTTACGGAATGACAATGATAAAACGCGGTTTCCTTCGCATGGGTATAGACAAGCAAGACAGCCTGTGGGGAAAAGAAACACCGGTAAAGGACATCTCGGTGGATGGCTTCTGGATGGATGAGACAGAGGTAACTAACTCAAAGTATAAGCAGTTCGTATTCTGGGTGCGCGACTCTATTCTCCGCACACGCCTTGCCGACCCTGCATACGGAGGCGACGAGACGTACATGATTACGGAAGACAAGAACGGAGACCCCGTTACTCCGCACCTCAACTGGAAGAAACAACTGCCGAGAAAACCTAACGAGGACGAGCAGAGAGCAATAGAAAGCCTGTATGTTACAAATCCTGTTACAGGCGAGAAGATGCTCGATGCCAGCCAGATGAACTATCGTTATGAGATATATGACTATACGGCTGCTGCCCTGCGTCGCAACAGACTCAACCCAGAGGAGCGAAACCTGAATACGGACGTTCCTGTAAACATGGAAGAGGTGGTAATGATTTCAAAAGACACAGCCTACATCGATGACGAGGGACGCATTGTGCGCGAAACGATAAACCGTCAGCTGACTGGTCCGTGGGACTTCCTTAACACATATATAGTAAATGTATATCCCGACACGACATGCTGGGTTAACGACTTCCGCAACTCAGATAACGAAATGTACATGCGCAACTATTTCAGCAATCCTACATATAACGAATATCCTGTAGTGGGCGTTACATGGGAACAGGCAAATGCTTTCTGCGCATGGCGTACGGACTATCTGCTGAAAGGACTTGGCGGCGAGGCACGCTATATACAGCGCTACCGTCTGCCGACAGAGGCAGAATGGGAGTATGCGGCTCGTGGACGCGACGGCAACGAGTTCCCTTGGGAAAACGAACAGGTAAAGAGTGGCGAAGGATGTTTCTATGCCAATTTCAAACCCGACAGGGGAAACTATACTAAGGACGGCAACCTAATAACAAGCCGCTCAGGAATATACTCGGCAAACAGCAACGGACTATACGACATGGCGGGCAATGTGGCTGAATGGACAAGCACAATCTATACCGAAGCAGGTGTGGATGCCATGAACGACCTTAACCCGCAGCTGAAATACAACGCTGCAAAGGAAGACCCGTACAGGCTGAAGAAGAAGAGTGTCAGGGGTGGTTCATGGAAAGATCCAGAGTCGTACATACGCTCGGCATGGAGAACATGGGAATATCAGAACCAGCCACGCAGCTATATCGGCTTCCGTTGTGTGAGAAGCCTGGCAAGTTCACAAAGTACAAAACAAAAACAATCAAAGCGTAAGAAATAATGACAGAGTATAGTAAATTTAACATGATATACCGTCTGCAGAAGTGGATGGACAGCGTTCCGGGACAAACATTCCTGAACTACGCATACAGTTGGGGTGCTGCAATCGTTATTCTCGGTACCTTGTTTAAACTGACACACATACCTGGAGCCAACTTCATGCTCTTCCTGGGTATGGGTACGGAGGTCGTAGTGTTCTTCCTTGCTGCCTTCGACCGTCCTTTCGACAAGGAAGCCGACGGCAAAGAACTGCCTACACATGTGTTCAATGATGAGGAGACAGACGAAGAAACAGATGAAGAAAACCAGCCTGCAACAGTCATACAAGGCGGTATTGGAGGCGGAACAATCATCATAGGCGGCAATGGTGGTGCTCCTCCTGCTGACGGACAGGCTGTAGATGCAGCCGAAGGCATAGCTGCCGCAGTAGGAAATGCTCAGGGTGGTGCTTGGGTGGCACAGCAGCAACAGGTTACACCAGAAATGGCTGAGGCTACTGGCAACTATGTTGAGGAACTGAACAAGCTGACGGAGATGCTCTCGAAGGTCAGCGACCAGAGCCAGCGACTCACACGCGACAGTGAGGAAATGGAGAACCTTAACCGTACTCTTACAGGTATATGCAAGGTTTACGAGATGCAGCTGAAGGGTGCCAGCCAGCAGATTGGCACTATCGACCAGATAAACGAGCAGACACGCCGCATGGCTCAGCAGATAGAACAGCTGAACAAGATTTATGCCCGCATGATAGAGGCAATGACTGTAAACATGCGTGCTGCTGCGCCAGGTGCCGCGCCTGCGCCAGTCAATTTGGACGAATAACAGTTTCATAATATAATATTGTAAAAAGGAAAGCTAATGGCTATAAAGAAAAGACCTGTAAGTCCACGTCAGAAGATGATTAACCTCATGTATGTGGTTCTTATGGCTATGCTTGCACTCAATATATCGACTGAGGTGCTGAATGGATTTTCCATTGTCGGCGAAAGTCTCGACCGTACTACGGCAAACTCTTCAAAAGAGAATCTTGCCATGTATGGCGACTTTGAAGAGCAGATGAAGCACAATCCAGAAAAAGTGAAGGCATGGTTTGAAAAGGCAACGCAGGTTAAGCGCATGAGCGATTCGCTCTACAACTTTGCCGAGGAACTGAAGTGGGCTATCGTGCGCGAGGCTGACGGAAAGAAGGCTGACATAAAGAATATAAAGAACAAGGAAGACCTTGAGTCTGCAAGTCAGGTGATGCTGGCTCCAGGAACAGGCAAGGGAAGAAAGCTGTTCGACGCAATAAACAAGTACCGCGAGTTTATTCTCGGTATGATAACCGACAATGAACAGAAGAAAATCATTGCCAGCAACCTGTCGACGGCACTGCCAAAGAATGCCGTTACTATGGGCAAGAACTGGGAGCAGTACATGTTTGAACAGATGCCGGTGGCGGCTGCGGTAACGCTCCTGTCTAAGTTCCAGAGCGATATTCGCTATGCCGAAGGCGAAGTGCTGCATACGCTCGTGGCAAACATTGACATGAAAGACATTCGTGTCAACAAGCTCGATGCTTTCGTCATTCCGGAAAAGACTACGCTTTATCCTGGCGAGCAGTTTAATGCAAGCATCGTCATGGCAGCAGTAGACACAACTCAGCATCCGGAGATATACGTCAACGGACAGCGCATCAATTCTTCTACGGGCAAGTATAGCTTTACTGCCGGCAGCGTAGGCGAACATCAGTTCAGTGGATACATAAACGTGCGCAATGGCTCTGGCGACATGCTGCGCCGCGATTTTGTGCAGAAATATACTGTCATACCGGCGCCGACAGGCGCAACGGTGGCTGCCGACCTTATGAACGTGCTCTATGCCGGCTTCAGCAACCCGATGAGCATAAGCGTGCCTGGTGTCCCTCAGAACTCGGTGTCTGTGAGCATGAGCGGAGGAAGCCTGACGTCTAAGGGCAACGGTAAGTATGTGGCTGTTCCGTCGGCAGTAGGCAAGGATGTTGTCTTTACGGTGTCTGCCAACGACAAGGGCAAGGTAAGACAGATGGGACAGGTTACGTTTAAGGTGCGCAAACTGCCAGATCCGACAGCATATATTGCCTTAGGCAACGACCGCTTCAAGGGTGGCGGCATGAGCAAGGCATCGCTCATGGGCGTCAGCACGCTCAGTGCTGCTATCGACGACGGACTGCTCGACATACAGTTCAAAGTGCTCAGCTTCGAGACAGTGTTCTATGACAATATGGGTAACGCCGTGCCGCTGGCTTCAAACGGTGCAAGTTTCTCAGAGCGTCAGAAGGAGCAGTTCCGCAAGCTCTCGCGCAACAAGCGTTTCTATGTGCGTGGCGTGAAGGCTATAGGTCCTGACGGAATAACACGAAACCTGCCGCAGGCTATGGAAGTGATAGTGAAATAATCGATTAGTAACAAGGTAACAACAATAAGATATAGCAAGATGAAAAAGATATTGTTCTTATTAATAATAATGTTTGCAGTGCAAACAGTAAGTGCGCAGCCGCAGAAACGCCGCAACCAGCAGGCGCAACAGCAGACGAAATCTAATGCAGACAACATGACAACACGTGCGCTGATAGATTTCCCTACTACAGTTCCCATGTCGGAGGATGTGGTATGGCGCCGCGACATATATCGCCAGTTAGACCTTACTGTCGATGCCAATGCCGGACTCTACTATCCCGTTGAGCCTGTGGGTACGCAGATGAACTTGTTCTCAAACCTGTTCAAGCTGATGATGCGCGGCAGCAAGAACGGCGGAATAGACGTATATGAATACCGTATAGACGGCAATGAAGTGTTCGATGAGGCTAACCGCATGAAGCCAAAGGCTTTCCTTGACAACTTCGGCATCTATTATGAGGTGAACAACGGTCGTGTGCACATCGACAACAGCGATATTCCGTCGGCAGAAGTGAAGGGCTACTATCTGAAAGAGAGTGCCTACTACGATCAGGGTACGTCTACATTCCACCGCAAGGTGATAGCGCTCTGTCCGATTATGCTTCGTGAGGACGATTTCGGCGACGGCACGACACCTTATCCACTGTTCTGGGTGAAATACGACGATGTAGCGCCGTTCCTTGCCAAGCAGACCATCATGACAAGCAACTTGAACAATGCTGCCACGATGAGCGTCGACGACTACTTCACGCGCAACTGCTATCAGGGCAAGATATACAAGACAACAAACATGCTCGGACGCACGCTTGCACAGTATTGTCCTACCGACTCAGCTATGGCGAAAGAGCAGGCACGCATAGAGCAGGAGCTCAAGGACTTCGAGAAAAACATATTCGGCAATCAGCAGAAAAACGATTCTATAGACAGTATGGCTGCTGCCGACGATAAGATAAAGGGCAAGCGTTCGGTCAAAAACCGTCGCGCGGGCGGCACGTCGAAAGAAAAGACAAGTGCCAATACGCGTCGCGGGCGCAGCAGCAGCTCGTCGGCGGGCTCGTCGGCACGTGTATCAGTACGCCGTCAGCGACACTAAAAAGACATTATCTTCTGGGCTGAAATATGCTCAGAAGATATATACATATTTATTATTATGAATTTTTTTTAATAACTAAAAACAATATGCATATGAAAAAGTTATTTACTCTTGCAGTTGTAGCTGCAACAATGATGTTCTCACAGACTGCCAACGCTCAGGTGCAGTTTGGTGTTAAAGCTGGTGTAAACTTGTCAAGCATCAGCATGAGTCACGACGAAGATGCTATCGACGCAAGCAACCGCACAGGTTTCTTTGCAGGTGCGACAGCAGTATTCCAGCTCCCTATCGTTGGTCTCGGTGTAGACGGTTCTATTCTCTACGACCAGCGCGAGGCAAAACTGAAGATATCTAATACAGGCATCAGCGCAACTCCAAGCGACGAGTCGCTGAAGCTGCAGCAGATTGCTGTGCCCATCAACATCCGTTATGGCTTCGGACTGGGCAGCCTTGCCTCAGCATTCGTATTCGCAGGTCCGCAGTTCGGTTTCAACGTAGGCGACAAGAAAACGGAAGTAGTGAAAAATTTGGTAGCATGGGAGACAGAGTCTACCAACTTCAGCCTCAACTTCGGTGTCGGTGTCATGGCTCTTAACCACCTGCAGGTAACAGCCAACTACAACCTTGCACTTGGCAAGACAAGCGAACTGTCATTTAAGAACGCCTACAACGAAGCGTTCCATCCGGAAGTGAAGGCAAGCTCTTGGCAGATTGGCGTAGCTTACTTATTCTAACAGAAGACAGACATTTATTCATAACAAAAGGGAATGTGCCAAAATTTGGTACATCCCCTTTTCCTATTTTATAAATCCAAATCAATATGACAATTTATTAGATGCTGTTTGTTATTGACGATACAACTCGTCAACTGGTGCCAACAATAAACAGCCAATATAATATCCTTCGCTTTTTCTTGCTTTTAATATCAAAATAAAGATGTGCACAGGCAAGAATAAATGATACTACCGATATGGCAATCATCAGCCAAAACCACCAGATACTGCTAAATAGTCTGAAAAATAAAAACATGAAATAGAAAATAGAGCTAATAATATTATCATAGCCATTTTCTATAATCTTTTTTATCAGTTTTTTAAACATCAATTTCCAAATTTAAAATCAATACCTGTTATTTCTTGTAATCGTTCTTCTATGCGGATGTCTGCCCAATCCATGCAGTCGAAGAAATTACAAACGGTAAACAGAAAAATCCTCGTTTGTGTTTGAACATCCAACAATCAGCAATGTGGAAATTGCTAA
>OMZM01000003.1 GCA_900315545.1 uncultured Prevotella sp. | reverse complement strand
CTTGCGAAACATTGTGTCTGAGAGTCCCAAACACTATGTTTGGCATCCTCAAACAGTGTGTTTGACAATGTCAAACATGCTCTTTGACAATTTTAACACTTGTATTTCATGCATACAAACGCTATATTTACTATTAACAAATTGACTATCAGGAAATTACAGGTGTGTGCGATTTTTTGGCATATTTTGCCCCTTCGATTTCGGAAACGGCTTTCGCGGGCATTCTCGCGGCAGTAAACGGGCAAAGATTGATTATACTTTCACTTGCCGAGCACATCGCGAAAGTTTGCTCAAAAGTTAAGACTATAGTTAAAGTTAACGTCAAAAAAAAGACCGACATTTCTGCCGGTCCTTTGCTTTTTGCCTTGTGCAGGCATATTTTTAGATACCCAGTTTCTTGCGGATGTCAGCAGGAATGGCTTTCTTGTTGACCATGTAGTCCATTGTGTTGGCAGCAATGAAGTTCTTGGTCATATACCATATACCTTTGTATGCACCTGTCTCTCCCCAAGAGTTCTTAACCATGTAGTATTCTTTGCCATACTGGTCTTTAGCGATACCGTAGATAAGCATTCCGTGATCGTCGGTCAGTTCCCAGTTGTCGAAACGCTCCTGACGCTGTGCCTGTGTAGGAACAACTTCCGGCACCTTGCATCCGAGAGAGTCGATGAGGTTGGTCTTCTGAGTGCGCGAGAGCTTGAGCCAGCGAGCCATGTCGCTGCCAGCGAGGCTCTGTGCAGCCTTTCCGTCGATCATGTAAGCCAGACCGTTGCGTGTGAAGCCTTCCTCAGAAACGTCGCCACCCCATGCTACGGTGTAGCCCTGCTCTACTGCGTTGTCGATGATGCGCATCATTTCGTCCATAGGAACGTTGTATGACAGTTCGAAGCGCCAGTTGTCCTGTACTTCAACAGGGAACGCTGTGTAGAACGGATGGTGTGTGTAAGAAGTGATAGAAACATAGTCGTCGAGGTCGATGCCGAGTGATTTCACGAACGACTGCGGTGTGTATGTTCTTCCTTCGTATGTGAACTGCTCCGGACACTTGCCCAGATAAGCATCGAGAATGCCCTGCAGACCTGGCTTCCACTGTGTAGAAATCTTCTGTGCGCTGTTCTTTGCGATAGCGTTAACGTATGGTTCCATCAGCGAGAAGAACTCGTTGAAGTTGTTCAGAGAGTCGCCGTAGAGGCTGCCTGGGAATGGCATGGCGTCCTCAGGACAGATACCGTAGTGCTTCAGCACATAGTGAACGTCAGAAGCTGCGCCACCCTGTGAGAACTGGCAGTCGCCATGATAGCGTACAACCTGAATGGCACGGTCCATGTAGTCCTTGTTGGCAACGAATGATTCGCACAGGTCGTAAGTCTTGCCGGTTGCCTTCAGAATCTCTGCTTCGAAGAAAGAGAGAGTTGAATAAGCCCAGCACGTACCCGAGCGATTCTGGTCTTTGATACTTGTGATTGGGTTCTCCTTGATCACTGTGAAAACAGGCTTGTTGCTGTTTTTAGCAGCAGTCTTTTTCTTAGCAGCGCTCGCATTGATAGTGAAAACGGCGAGCAGAGCCAATACTAATACTTTTTTCATTTTTCTTTAGGTTTTAATTTATTTGATATTTAAAGTGTTTTCAGCCATGAAAGCCTCCATCTCGGCAGGGTGGTAAGGTATGCGGTCCTTGCCGATGAAGCGGCATCCGTCGTCGGTAATAAGCACGTCGTCCTCTATGCGAATGCCTCCGAAATCCTTGTACTGCTCAATCTTGTCGAAGCAGAGGAAGTCCTTGCAGTGTCCGTTCGCCTTCCAGTCGTCGATAAGGTCGGGAATGAAATATATTCCAGGCTCGTCTGTAACGACAAAACCTTTCTCCAGACGGCGTCCCATGCGCAGTGCGTTGGTGCCAAACTGCTCGAGGTTGGGTCTCGTTTCCTCGTCGAAGCCTACGTAGCGCTGGTCGAATCCCTCCATGTCGTGTACGTCCATGCCCATCATGTGTCCCAGTCCGTGAGGCAGGAACATGGCATGTGCGCCGGCACGCAGAGCCTCGTCGGTGTCGCCCTTCATCAGTCCGAGCTCCTTCAGACGATCGGTCATCAGACGGCATACGGCAAAGTGAACGTCCATATACTTCACGCCAGGCTTTGCAACGTCGAGAACGTAGTCGTGGCAGTCTTCAACGATAGAGTAGATTTCCAGCTGTCGCTGAGTGAACTTGCCGTTTACAGGATATGTACGCGTATTGTCCGAGCAGTAGTGGTTAATTGTTTCAGCACCACAGTCGCATAGCGCGAGCTTTCCGTCTTCCAGTACCGACATCTTCGGGTTGCCGTGCATTATCTCGCCGTGCTGTGTGAAAATAGTGGCGAAACTTGGCATTGCACCGTAAGAGTAGGCTATGCCGTCAACCTGTCCGCCTATGTATTTCTCTGTCAGACCCGGACGCGTCAGTCGCATCGCCGTAGTGTGCATCTTGTAGCCGATGACAGCCGCACGCTCCAGCTCTTCTATTTCCTGCTGCTCTTTCACCGAGCGCATCTTTATGACGCTCATGATGAGGTCCATCGATGCTGCCTCCTTCTGCTTTGAAGGATGGATGCCGAGCAGGTCCATAATCTGTATTTTTATGTCGTGGCGGTATGGCGGCAGGAAATGAATGCGTCGTCCCTGCTTCTTAGCCTCGTCGCACAGCACCTGCAAGTGTGCCATAGGCGCAGTGCGCTCGATGCCAACCTGTCGTGCCATGTCGGCTACGCTGTCGACAGAGCCATACCATACGATATCTTCTATGTCGATGTCGTTGCCTATGAGCATGTCGCAGTTGTTGTCAACGTCTATGATGCCGACCAGTCCGTCGCGCTTCTGTCCGAAGTAATAGAGGAACGATGAGTCCTGACGGAACGGGTAATAGGCGTTGGCAGGATAGTTACATGGCGACTCGTTGTTGCCGAAAATAAGTATCAGACCGTCTTTCACGAGCTTCTTCAACTCGTCGCGACGGCGTATGTATGTATCTTTGCTAAACATAGTTGTTATGATTGTTGTGTGTTCTAAATTGGTTACAAAGATACAATTTTACTTTGTAACAGAAACAAATAGTGTAATGTTTTTATGCAATATTAAGAAAATATGTGCAGAAAGTTGTTATTTCGTACACAATATGTCAATTATACGGAGTCTTGTAACACGTAAAACCAATGACAGCGCATAAATGGATGAAATGCCGGTGATATGCCGCTGAAAGTATAGTTACACCATGTGAATAACAGTTAAATACACTCGCTTTAAGTAAAAAAGTGTAAAAATATTTGCAAAATAATATCCTTTTGACTTACATTTGCAGTGTTCTATTTGAGTAGTACACGTAATCGGAAGCATAAAACATCAACAATATTAATAATAATAGGAGGCAACAGTATGATAAAAGTAAGCAACGTAAATTATCATTATGCAGGTTCTCGACACAAGGTGTTTGAGAATTTCAGCGTCGAACTGACCGAAAACCGTATCTACGGATTATTGGGCAAGAACGGAACGGGCAAGTCGACGTTGCTCTATCTTATCTGTGGGCTGCTGCATCAGCAGAGCGGAAAGATAGAGGTAGACGGCATGGAGTCGCGAAAGAGAAATCCCAATATGCTCGAAAACATATTCTTCGTGCCGGAAGAGTTTGATTTGCCATCAATAACACTGGCAGAATATGTGAAACTATACTCTAAATTCTATCCCCGTTTCTCGCAGGAAGTGCTCGACAGTTGCCTTCGCGACTTCGACCTTCCTTTGTCGCTGAAGCTGAACGCGCTGTCGATGGGTCAGCGCAAGAAAGTGTTTGTCAGTTTCGCGCTTGCTGCCGGAACGCGCTATTTGTTTATGGATGAACCTACAAACGGGCTCGACATACCGTCGAAGGCACAGTTCCGACGTGTCGTGGCTAACAATATGACCGACGAGCGCACGCTGATAGTATCGACACATCAAGTGCACGACATCGAGCAACTGCTCGAACACATATTGATATTAGACCATTCCAGCCTGCTGGTCAATGCTTCCGTAGCAGACATCACCGACAAATATTGCTTCGATTTCCGTTCGCCGCAGGAGATGACCGACGATGTTCTGTATGCCGAGCCTACCCTTCAGGGCAACGCAACGATAAGCCGACGCAATAAAGGCGACGAGGAAACGAAGTTCAATCTCGAACTGTTTTTCAACGCAGCAGTAACTGGCAAACTGCAATAGACAACCAATATGTTTAACGTACAATAATACCAAGATAGTTATGGATACATTCAATTTCAACAGGTTTTGGCTGACGCTAAAGACACTTGTCGTTTCGGAAAGGAAACGACATATACGTACTATTCTCATATCATTTGTTTTCATCATGTGTTTCTTTTCTATCCCGCCAATAAGCGTATGGAATGCCGGAAACATTAGTGATACTACGTACATTTACATGACGTGGTACGGTTTTATATCGTTCTTCTTCGTTATGATGCTCTCGGTTGCACCGAGTCTTATAATGTGGGGATACGACCGCAAGGAGCAGAGAATAACACATTTCATACTGCCTGCTTCGCGACTGGAAAAGTTCATTGCGCTGGTATGCGTAAGCATAGTAGTAAACTTTGCATGCTATTTCATAGGAGTACTCCTGGCTGATATCATGCAGTGGCTGATACTAACTGTATCTGGTGTCGACAATCCCCAACTGGTAATGGCGGAGTTTTTCAGGAACGGCAGTGTATTCCAGGTGTCTGGAACTTACGTCAGTACAGTTTCGGCAATACTGTTTTCTGTGTCTTTTCTGTTGTGCAGCATGTCGATATACCTGCTCGGAGGCGTGTTCTTCCGCCGCTATTCATGGCTTTTCACGTCAATGGTGTTATTCTTTATTTTTATATTTATTATGTTTGCAGTTGGCAAATCATACATCAATGAAGAGCAATTAATGTCGCCGATAGATATCATGAATATGATAACAGCTATAATGTTCGCTGTTGCATGCCTGAACGTGTGGCTCTCTTATAGGCTTTACAGCCGTCTGCAAGTTATAAACAATAAATGGATAAACATATAAACAACAATGAAAAAGGTAATTATAATGGCATTGGCAGCAGTAGTTATGACAACCATGACGTCCTGCCATATCGAAAAACAAGACAACAACATTAAGCCGTTGACCCGCAACGTAGAGACGACAGACTTCCATCGTATCAATCTTTTAGGCAGTTGCGACGTGAAGTTCACACAGGGCGACAGCGTCAGCATTCGTGTTGAGGCTACAGAAAAGCGAATGGACAACATCGTAGTTGAGTCTGACGGCGAAACGCTTACAATTAAAAATAAGGACGACGATAAAGCAATAAACACTGCAAACAATAAAAACAAGAAGAAAGTTGTTTCCTTATTTGATAATACTGGGGCAGCTACAGTATATATAACGGCACCATCTCTGGATGCCGTTGCTATCTATGGCGCCGGCGATTTCGAATGCAAAGACTATTTAAAGACCGACAATCTGACCCTCAGCGTTATTGGAAGTGGCGACATAGACGTCGATAATCTTGATGCAGACATGCTGAATGTAAGTATAATGGGTGCCGGCGACATTAAGATGAAGATGAATAATGTCAACGAGACACGTGCCAACATAAGCGGAAGCGGAGATGTGGCGATGTACTGCACCAACTGCAACCTTGCCATTGTCAACATCTCTGGTGCTGGCGACGTACTTATCAAGGGTGAAATGAAAGATGTCAAGAAGACCATTTCGGGCGTTGGAGAAGTAAAAATAAAATAATTATGCCTATGACATTCAACAATGATAAAGCCATTTACCTGCAAATGTGCGACCGACTGTGCGACGAAATACTTGCCGGGCGCTATAAAGACGACGAGCGCATACCGAGCATACGCGAATATGCCGTGATGTTGCAGGTTAACAGCAACACGGCAGTGAAGGCTTACGAGCAGCTGGCGCGCAGCGGTATCATATACAACAAGCGTGGACTAGGCTACTTCGTAACCGAAGGAGCACGCCGACAGATACTTGAATCACGCCGTCAGGAATTTGTCAGCTCGGCAATGCCTGAGTTCATCCGACAGATGAAACTGCTTGATGTCGGTATCGACGACTTCATCGCCATGTATCATCAGCATAATCAGGAATAATGCAAGGAAATCCCAATTCCATGTAGCTTTTTCCTGCCAGACTGTGTCTAATGTGTACGATACATGCGAAGATGACGGCATGAAGTAATAAAAACTTATATTAAACCTCTATATCATTCAATTTCTTTGTCAAGTCTGCCGATGCGAGATGCACCGGTGGACTTTTTTCGTTGCTGCTGCTTGCAAGTCTGTTCTTAGCCGTTTTTATGCCAGCAGATACCCAATAAAACCACACAGCATTATTACAAATAATGAAAAAAGGAGCAGTTTAGCAGTAAAAAAGAAATAATCTTTTTGCCGGACTATTGTTTTTTGACTAACTTTGCAGACTGTAAACCAATTCAATAATAATTACTGACATAATGAAAAAGACAATTCTTTTCGTATTGATGCTGACCATGACCGTAGCCTTTGTTTCGTGCGGTGGCAAGAAACGCAGCGACATACTCGCGGAGTCGGGAGAAAACGTGGCTGTGGACAGTGCTTCGGCTATCAAGCCTAAGTATGCCAAAGGATTCAAAGTGCGCTATACCAGCGATGGCGTGCGGCTTGTCGACGTTGCCGACCCGCAGAAAGACAAGGACAAGATGCCGGCAACATACCACTTTGCGCTGGTGGATAAAGACAAGCCTGCTGTCATTCCGGATGGCTATCTGAAGATAGAAGTTCCGATAGAGCGTACCATCGTAATGACCATGTTGCAGCTGTCAAACTTCACGGCTATTGATGCTTGCGACGTGATAAAAGGCATCACGGGCACGAAAAACCTGTTCGACAAAGACATAAAGGCACGCGTAGAGAAGGGCGACATAGTGAAGATTGGCAAGGAAGGCAACTTCGACACCGAGCTGATAATGGCTGCCCAGCCCGACGTGATATTCATTTCGCCGTTCAAGCGCGGCGGCTACGATGCCATAAAGGAAACCGGAATAACGCTAATACCGCATCTCGGATACAAGGAACTCGACCCTCTGGGACAGGCTGAGTGGATTAAATACATAGCAATGTTCGTAGGCAAGGAAGCCGAAGCCAACAAACTGTTCAGTGAAATAGAGCAGCGCTATCTGTCGCTGAAGGAAAAGGCAGCGCAGGCGAAGACCCGTCCGACGGTGTTCAGCGGTGAGATGCACGGCGGAAACTGGTTTGCCGTAGGAGGCAAGAACTATCTTGCCCAGATATTCCGCGATGCCGGTGCGGAGTATGTGCTGAAAGACAACAACACCGGCGGCGTGCCCATAGAATACGAGAAGATGTATGCCACTGCTGCAAAGGCTGACTACTGGCGCATACTCAACAGCTATCCAGGCAGTTTCTCATACGAGGCGCTGAAGGCGTCGGAGCCCCGTAACGCTTTGTTTAAGGCTTTCAAGGAGCGCCATGTTATATATTGCAACATGAAGGAAACACCCTACTACGAGCTGTCGCCCGTTCATCCTGACGTCGTACTGGCTGACCTCATAGCGATTTTCCATCCCGAACTGATGCCGAAAGACTATAAGCCACAGTTCTATAAACTGCTGAAATAAGAACAATGAGGAAAGTTGCTACCGTTCCATACATGCTTATTCTCACGGCAGCCATAGCGCTGCTGTTCATGCTCAACCTGCTGCTCGGCACGGTAAGGATACCTTTCGCAAGTGTGTTCCATATTCTCATGAACGACGGCAGCGAGAGCGAGATATGGTATAACATTATATGGAGTTCGCGCGTGCCACAGTGTCTGACGGCGCTGATGGCAGGAGCGGCGCTCGCCGTCAGTGGCTTGCAGATGCAGACCGTCTTCCGCAATCCGCTGGCAGGACCTTCCGTGCTCGGCATTTCCAACGGTGCAGCGCTCGGAGTGGCGTTTGTCGTACTGCTGTCGGGAACACTCGGCGGCGTAACCCTCAGCCGTCTGGGATACATCGGCGATGCTGCCATCTCGATAGCAGCCGTCATCGGCTCGCTTGCAGTCATGGCGCTGATAGTCTTTGTCTCGCAGCGGGTGAAAGGAAACGTAACACTGCTCATCATAGGCGTTATGATAGGCTATGTAGCCAACGCCGTCATAGGCGTGCTGAAATTCTTTTCGGCAGAAGAAGACATCAAGGCTTACGTCGTCTGGGGGCTCGGAACATTCTCTCGTGTGTCGGGCGACCAGATGCTGCTGTTCTGTGTTATGACGCTCATTCTGCTCATGCTCAGCATGCTGCTCGTAAAGACTATGAACCTGCTGTTGCTCGGCGACGGCTATGCACGCAACTTGGGACTCAATATCCGTCGTGCGCGTCTGCTCGTGATAAGCAGTTCCGGACTGCTCGTGGCTATCGTTACAGCCTATTGCGGACCGATAATGTTTATCGGGCTTGCTGTTCCCCATCTTGCCAGAGCCCTGTTCCGTACGAGCGACCACCGCATACTCATGCCTGCCACGCTGCTGCTCGGAGGCGCGTTGGCACTGCTGTGCAACATCATTGCCCGCATGCCGGGCTTCGAGGGAGCACTGCCTGTCAATTCCGTTACAGCACTGGTGGGAGCGCCTGTCATAGCGTCGGTACTGTTCCGCAGGCGGAAGGACGACACCCACGAGTAGACATGGCGGTCTGCCTTAATGTCAGCACCGGCGGGAATGGCATGCTTTTTGCAGGAGAAACTATATAACCAATTAATATTAATACAATTATGAACGAAAGAGATCTTAACCGAATGATTGACGAGCGCGAAGCCGTAGTAGAAATGGCGTTCCCCGCTCTGATGAGAAAAGTTTACCTGTGGATGACTCTGGCACTGGCTATCACGGGTTTCACAGCCTATCTCGTAGCCAACAGCTTTGCCTTTTGGAGCTTCATGGCTGAGCACTCATGGATGATGATAGCGCTCGTGGTTGCCGAGTTGGCACTCGTGTTTACCATCAGCGCACGCATCAACCGCCTGTCGCTCAACACGGCGACGCTGCTGTTTGGAGCCTATTCCGTGCTCAACGGACTGACACTTGCGCCGATATTCATGGCATACACGCAGACATCCATCACGCGTGTGTTCTTCATAACGGCGGCTACGTTTGCCGTAACGGCATTCATCGGATACACTACGCGCCGAAACCTGTCGTCGATGGGAAAAATACTCATCATGGCGCTTGTCGGACTGATAATAGCATCGGTAGTAAACATCTTCCTGAAGAGCACAGGCTTCGAGCTCATACTCAGCTATATCGGCGTGCTGCTGTTTGTCGGACTGACAGCGTGGGACGCGCAGAAGATAAAAATCATGCTCGCCGAGTGTGAGGCGCCCGATGAAGAAGCGCACAAGATAGCGCTGCTCGGCTCGCTGTCGCTGTATCTCGACTTCGTAAACCTCTTCATCTATCTGCTGCGCATATTCGGAAACAGAGAGTAAAAGTGTAACTACAGCTGAACAAAATGAAACAGAAAAACAGCCGTATAGAAACGCTTAAGATGCTCATCTCAAGCCGTCAGCTGCGCTCGCAGGAAGAAGTGCTCAACGCACTCATAAAGGAGGGGCATCACATCACGCAGGCTACGCTCAGCCGCGACTTCAAGCAGCTGAAGATAGCAAAGGCTGCCGCACCCGACGGAAGGTATATATACGTACTGCCTAACGACACCATGTACCGGCGCACGAGCAGCCAAAAGACTGCCGCCGACATGATGCAGACCTCAGGGATGCTGTCGCTGAAGTTTACGGGCAACATGGGAGTCATCAGGACTAAGCCCGGATACGCCAGCATGATAGCCTACAACATCGACAACCACGACTGTCCCGCCATTCTCGGCACCATAGCCGGCGACGACACGATATTCATAGCCGTAGCCGAAGGCGAAACGCCCGACAACGTGCGGCAGCAGCTGGCACAAATACTGCCGGAACTAACAGTAACAAAATAAGACACATGCAACAGACACTCATCTATGAAATCTGCGGATGGATAGCCAGCATCGGCATGGTGCTCGGCTACCTGCCGCAAGCCGTAAAGACAATACGCACGCGAAACACAGAAGGAATAGCACTGCCCACATTCCTCATGATGGGCATAGGAGCATTCTGCTTCATGCTGCAAGGCATACTACACAAGCCGGACATACTCTGGTCGCTGTTCGTAACAAACCTCATCACGACAACGTGCAGTTGCATAGTCTTCGGAATAAAGGTCTACAACGACTACATAAAGAAATGACGCCGTGAGCCTACAGCCGAGCGCCGGCACTCTGCCGACAGCCAGAACGGCAAGGCAGAGACAAACGCCGACGACAGCAGCAAGCATCGCCGGCAGTTGCCATTGTTGCAAACCAATGCAGCAGTGGCAATTTTTTTGTGCCAGAAATGCACGACGCAACAAGAAAAACACTAATCAATTTTCGCCCGTTTACCCTCGCGAGAATGCCCGCGAAAGTCGTTTCCGAAATCAAAGGGGCAAAATACGCCCGTATTTCGCGTGCATCTGCAATCGCCTGACAGTCAGTTTGTTATTGCGAAATGTAAGCCTTTTGTGCAAGAAATCTATATGTTAAAAATGTCAAAGAGCATGTTTGACATTGTCAAACACACTGTTTGAGGCTGCCAAACATAGTGTTTGGGGCTCTCAGACACAATGTTTCGCAAGCCAAAATACGCAAATAAGCGCCTCAAACATACTCTTTGACAATTTTAACACTTGTCGCCAACCTTAGAATTAACACAATTTTGCACTTTCATCGCCTGTTCCGCATCTATTTGAACGATTTTCCTCTGTCAAAATTTTTCATACTTTTTCGCCCTCAGACAAAAATCCGTTCACTTTGGCACACTTTTTGTAGGGCGACAAAGCTATCAAGCAAAAACGGCATGCAACAGCATACCGTTTCCGCAGTGATAGTTATCTATTTCCTTTTGCCCTGTTATGTGTCTTGCAAAGCATTTGGCAGTTGTCCATGCTCGTTGCTCCGCCCTTGCTCCATGCAGCAACGTGGTCGGCATCCATTTCCTCCAGTTTCCAGATGCGCTGGCGGTTAGCATCGTGCCCGATAGCGCAATAAGGACAGTTGCTAATACCTTCAGCCTTTGCCTTATCGGTCTGTTTCTGATATACCTTGCGCATGGTAGGTTTGTCAAACAGGCGCACGTTCAGCAGTTTTGTGTCTTGACATCCGCCGAGCACATACTCGAAAATGCCTCGCCTGTTGCTAACAAAGTCGTCGTGCATAAGTTTCTTGACTTCTTCCTGCAACATTTTAGGATTGTAGGCATTCTTGTGGAAAGGCTAACAAAGTTGGCCAGTCTGGTGTTTTTGAGCCTGTCAAAGTAATGGGACCAGGAACATGCCTGTTTAACATTACAAAGTCACTTGATTTAGAGGAGATTGAGAAGTTGAGTACTCATAGCATTGTTGCTGCTCGCATCAACTATGAAGGTGGAAACAAAGATTTCAGTGTAAAGAAAAAAGACCAGTCTCTGGTGATGAGTATGCTGCGATTGGTAAGGTGACAACCATATTACTCTTTATACCAAGTCAATCACATTGTGCCCACTATTTTGAGAATGTAAAGTAAACTGTGTCAGGCTACAATAGAAAAGTAGTATAACACGTTTATTTTATGATGGCAAACGAAGAGATCGATTACAAGTTGGCGGCCGAGCAGTTGCGTACCGGCAAGCCATTGTTTGGTAAGGATGGTGCCTTGGCACCGATGTTAGAGCGCATATTGAATGCGGCTCTTGAGGGTGAGATGGATGCTCACCTGAGTGAAGAATCCCGTGAGAGCGGCAATCGCCGTAACGGCAAGATGTCAAAGACAGTTCAGACGCAGTATGGCGAGGTTAATGTTGAAACCCCTCGTGACCGTGATGGCAGCTTTGATCCTCAGACCGTCCGCAAGCGAGAGACAATCCTTGCAGAGGGTATGGCTGATCAGATTATAGGTATGTATGCCTTTGGTACGAGCACCAGGGAAATCAGTCGTTACTTCGAGCGTGAGTTTAATACCAGGCTGTCTGCCGAGACAATCAGCGCAATAACCGACCGTGTGCTGCCGGAGATTAAGGAATGGAAATCACGCACGCTGGATTCTGTCTATGCCATTTGCTGGCTCGATGCTATCCATTACAAGGTAAAGGACGATACAGGCCGTGCCGTCACCCGTGCCATTTATAATGTACTGGGAATCAATAAGGAGGGCCACAAAGAACTGCTTGGCATGTATGTTGCCAAGAGCGAAGGAGCGAACTTTTGGCTGGAGGTACTTACAGACCTTCAGAACCGCGGTGTGGAGGATATCATGATATGCTGTGTGGACGGTCTTAAGGGGTTTCCTGATGCCATTCAGAGCGTGTTCCCCAATACGGCCGTACAGCTCTGCATCGTGCATCAGATACGCAATTCCATCAAGTATGTAGGCAGCAAGCATCAGAAGGAGTTCCTAAAGGATCTAAAGCGTGTCTATGGCGCTGTCAGCAAGGATGCTGCAGAGGCTGAGCTTGACAATCTTGAAGCCAAATGGGGCGAACAGTATCCCATCGTCATCAAGTCGTGGCGTGACAACTGGCAGCGATTAACTGAGTTCTTCCAGTACACAAAGGAAATCCGCCGTCTCATCTACACAACGAACACTGTTGAGGGCTACCATAGGCAGATACGCAAGGTGACGAAAAACAAGGGCGTGTTCCCTTCTGATACGGCATTGGAGAAACTGGTCTATCTGGCTTACCGTAATATCAGCGAGAAGTGGACCATGCCCCTTGCGAACTGGGCACTCATCTCACAACAATTAGCAATAAAATTTGGTGATAGGTATGAAATTATGTAACTTTGCAGCCAGAAAGGCTCCTCACCTGGAAAACACGATTACAAATCGTGTCTCCCATCTGAGGTTAATATAATAAAGAAAATGGCCTTGACACAGTTCAACTTACACTACCACTATTTTATTTGAACACAATGTATGCCCTTTATAAGGAATATTCTATTATAGCCAGATATAAGTGTGTCATGAAGTTGATAGTTCTTGATATCAATCTGTATTGGGTCTGATATAATAATGGCAAGCCAATATTCGCTAATGCTTTTGTTGTCTTCGATGTTCTTGTATTCTCTTAATTTCTCTTCTTTGCCTCTAATGCAGTTTAGTAGCATAGTTTCGTCAATCTGGCTGTATGCTTCAACATAAGGAATACGAACAATAGATTCCGTGATTTCTGAATTTGTGATTTCTTCTAATTCCAAAGAAGCTATGTAGTCATTGACAAAACTTTCGCAACATGGGAAAGCGAATCTATCTAGCTCTTCAAATATTTGTTTCTTATGCCGATTGATTTTGTTTATTCTTGGAAAAGAGCCACCATGAAACCAAACGGTCAGACAATAATGTTTATCTTTGGAATACTTTTGCAAAACATTATTCAGTTTCCTTTCTGATATACCTGATATGTAATCTTGTAACATGCGGTGAACAACAGATATACTCTCTTCATCCTTTGGATATGTGTATTCGGTTACTTCAATTCCAATCTGTCTGTTGGTTTTGGATGGAAGGCAAATGTCGGGTTTATCAGAACACATGTCAGCACTTTCAATATATCCACACTGGCATAGCAGAGGACTAATGCTGACTAGTTCCTTGTGTTGTCTCGGAGAAAGGTCTTTTATTTCCATCTTAAAAGTTTCTATACAGCAATATAGTAGATTTCCAACGCATTCTTTTCTCTGAATTTTGTGAGGTAAGTTTTGACTTCTTTTGTCTCTGGCGTTGCGCCAACAATAACCATCTTATGGATGATATCTTCACATTCGAAAAAGGCATAGTCCAAAATTTGTCCCATTGCTTCTCTTATGCAACCTCGCGGTTCTATATCTGTTTTTATTTCATAAATGTTATATCCGCCTCCTGTTCTTGCAACTACATCAATTTTCTTTGTTCCAATATGGTTCTCTGTGCCAACGTTTTCTTCACCGAACTGCTGACAGAGTTGACAATAAAGCCTCCGCATCAGTTCGTTATGAAGATGTTGGACTTTTATTATTTCCGGACTGCCTATACGAGAGTCTGCTTCCTTGGCAATATGAAGACCTTGGTTAAACTGAATTCTGTTCAATGGAATCTCTCTATCCAAAATGTCATTCAGTCTCTTTATCCAGCCTCTTGGTTCGTCGTGCATGATTTTATAGTAGTCTTCTGCCTTGAACTTTTGTGGTGGGTTTAAGGATTTTATAAGCGACTGACGTTTGTTGTGCAGTTCATAATTCGTAAAGTAATCAAAAATTCTGTTTATACATTCCTCATAGTTTTCTTCTCTTACGATAAACACCCATGTCGCCGTAGAAGTAAACGATACATTTTCAAAGATTACGGCATAGCTACCGATACCAATGATTACAGTAAAGATAAACACATCTTCCTGCTGGTTCTGCCTTACTTCATAAACTTTTAATGCAGTTTTCTGATTTGGCATTCCTGCAAGATAGTCAAGATAGCAGTTCCTTAAAGACATCTCTTTGCGAACCAACGTCGAAGATGTCTTTCTGCACGCTGCTAATGTTGGTCTTCGGTCATTCTGTACCTCCTCCCACCATTCACCATGTTCGTCTATATTATTATTGAGTACTTTTATATAACTTCCCAAGGTATAGGCTTGGGACAGACCGACAATATGTTGGCTATCATATATGACATCTATACCCTTGGGGAACCTTTCAGCAAAGTATTTTTGGATGAGTCGTAGACATGGCAATGAATTTGTATCAGTTATTCTTAAAGGAGCGATTGACATATCTTTCTTTCCCTGGCGAATTATCCATATAAGGTAATAGCCTTCGTGAAACTCTACATTCTCTATCCCTAATCTTACCTTTTGCTGTGGGAAAGGTTTGAGGGGCACAGGCTGTTTTTGCAAATCTTTCTTCTCAACTAATTCACTAATGCCAATACCGAATCTAAAAGTTCCCCCGGCAGTGTTTATAATTATCGGAATGCTTAGAGTTCTGTTCAATGATAATAATAGCCTCTTCTCATTTTTGGTAACATAAGAACGATGTGTTTTCCCATTAAATGTAATGGTTGCCAAACTACCAGTAAATCGAATACTTGAAAGAGAGATAGAATCTTTTATTTCAACAGCTTCCCTTTCTGGCTTTTTTGCTTTCTGAAGAATGCTGTTGATGACATTCGAACGCTTCTGGTCTAATTTCTTTGCCTCCTTCTCTTTCTTCTCCTTCCTTTTTCGTTCTCTTTCTTTATCTTGGTAGGTCTGAATCAATGATTGCAAAAAACTGGATTCTACGAACTTAAAACGGCTATTCTGATAATCAAGTTGAATCGCGACCTTAATGTTTTCAAAATCAGCTCTCAAATTATTGAGATTAGCAGAGATATGCTTGTCTAATAGGGTGAATTTCTTCCCTTCCGACCAATATGTCATTTGATGTTTAGCAAAATCAAATTCACCCATTGTTACATTTATGGGAGTCTCATATGTTGTATTATCATCAACTTTTTGTTTGAGTTCTGCTCTTGTCTTCTTTACTGGACGAGTCTTTAGATTAAGGCTGTCAAGGTCAATTTTTCCCAGAATCTTCAATCCAGATGTATTGTCTTCTTTTACTTTTTTGTTCTTCCGCTTACTAATTTTTGAGAAAACACTGCTTGCATTTTTTTTGATTGTAGCATCCCCCTGATATTTTTTCTTCAGAGCTTCATATTGTTCATCTGTTATCTTTGAATTGATGGTTAGATTCTCGATAGTTCCTAGCTCAGGCTTTCCGCGAAGGAAGTCATAAACAGTATCCAGCCCTATATTGAGCGTGGTCATCACTTTGTTCAATCTTACACTCATCTATGATAAATACGCTTTGATTGTTTAGAAGGATTACATCATGTCTTTGTTTGTCAGACTTGTTTTTGTTCTATAGTGTACATTGATTGAACTACATCAATAGCTTCTGGTATTGACATATTGAAGAACTCACGATTATTGTTTACCCGATACCCTTTTTTTTCCAAATATTGATGAATCGTCTTCTCTGCAAAATGACAATTCTTGAAAGGTTTATAGAATACCACGACAAAAGGCGTTGGTACCCCAGTTGCAGAAGACAATTCTTTAGCACGTTCATACGGGTCTCTCGTTGTCTTTCCTATTTTCACTTGTCCCTCAATAGAAGAATTAGTCATTACATAGACATAGCCTTCTGTGTTATCTCCAAAATCATCTTTCTCTTCAATTGTCTTTTTTATAGCCTCTGCAGGCATAGAATGACCATTCGTGAATGTAAATACTTCATTGTATGCCCTAATTCTTGTGGTTTTAATGCCATTAGAAACATTGTTAGATAGAATTTCATATTTACCATCTGTACTTTCAATGAACGTTTCTTGATCCATGTCGAACTGTTGGAAGAATGTGCCCATTGCAATATAGTTAATACAAAGTCCCCATTCGTCATAAGCATATTTTTTGCATGTTATATCAGAAGATAATATCTCTTGACTAATCCTTGTCGAATATATAGCTTGGAGATTAATTAAGGCCTTCATCGCTTTTTCACTCTTCCAGTGCTGATTTGCGTTCTCCATATATTCATCAATTGTCTCTCCATCGAATATATCTAAAATCATTACATTATAATCGTCATAATCACAACTGCTCAACAATCCATTTTCAAAAGTGAACAGATACTTATCGACTGACAATTGATTGTTAACCGCTTTTTTTTCAAAGACTTTTTCAACGAACTCCTGCCTAATGGAATGGTCTTGTATGCCATGCCAAATATCAGTCAAAGCACCCATACCCCTTTCTAATTTGTCACCCCAGATTACATTATTCCACTCTTTAGCAGCATAACGTTGATATTGCTCTATTTCTTGCTGATTCATTACATGGTCATCAAGCCTAATGAAACAAAGAAGTTTGTTAGTGAAGAGTTCCCAAATGCCAACAACAAATGTGTCTACATATTCAAAAACCTGCTTCCCATTTTTGTTGAATTGAATATAGAAAGCTTCACCATCTTTATAGCCAAGTTCTTGTTTGGTATCAGCAACAACGTTAAACAGTCTATCGTCAAATAATTCGCTGAACATCTTAGATACATTCCTGCATTTCAGGCCATCAGGGTATGTCAGCCAACCAGCATTATCGTATGATAGCAGGCTATAGTTGAAACCTTCTTTATCTATAATCGACTTGTCTTCTTTTGAATCTGTCGACGATTCATTCAATACCGTTTGCAAATTCTTGTTCTTCTTTGAGAACAGATTAGAAATGAACCCCATATAATTATTTTAGATTGATTTGAATATTCTTGCTGCAAAATTACTCTTTTTCTACGAAATATTGATGATATTAGACAAAAAACTCAAAAATATCGCACTTTTTGGTACAAGAAGATACAAAGCCTCAGTATTTTTGTATACCTTTGCCCCTGACAAAGAGCCATTGAAACAGGCTGGTGGCTCTGCGTCGGGAGTTCTTTGATACGCAAATCACAGCAGAATGAGGAAATGAGAACGGTTGCCAGTTCGTAACCCCGTTTTTTCTCAATCTCTCAATCTGCCTTTATACAAAGAATTTGGAGAAATTCATCCAAAGATACATAAAATAATTTATAGTCAAACAAGATTAAGGCAAAAAATACTGCAAAGCGCTGAATTGTTTAGGTTTTATTTGATACAAAGGCAGTAATACAAAGCAAAATCCAAATAGAAACATTGCGTTTCTATTTGGATTTATATGTTGGTTTCAGTTTCTGTACTGTTGTTTATTATTTCAGTACGCCGAGTTCCTTGCCTACCTTTATGAATGCTGCGATGCAGCGGTCGAGCTGTTCGCGGTTGTGTCCGGCAGAGATTTGTACTCGGATGCGTGCCTGCTCCTTCGGTACTACTGGGTAGTAGAAGCCTGTAACGTAGATGCCTTCTTCCTGCATCTTGGCTGCATATACCTGCGACAGTTTAGCATCGTAGAGCATAACGGCGCAGATGGCGCTCTGTGTCGGCTTGATGTCGAAGCCTGCTGCCATCATCTTGTCGCGGAAATAGTTTACGTTTTCTACGAGGCGGTCGTGTATCTCGTTGCTTTCTTTCAGCATCTTGAATACTTCGAGCGATGCTCCGATGATGGAAGGTGCGAGCGAGTTAGAGAACAGGTATGGGCGGCTGCGCTGACGCAGAAGGTCGATGATTTCCTTGCGACCAGTCGTAAATCCTCCGAGTGCACCGCCGAAAGACTTGCCGAGCGTGCCTGTGTAGATGTCTACGCGTCCGTATGTGTTGTAGAATTCGCTTACACCGTGTCCTGTAGGACCAACGACACCGGCAGAGTGGCTCTCGTCTACCATTACGAGGGCGTCGTATTTCTCAGCGAGGTCGCATATCTTGTCCATAGGTGCCACGTTTCCGTCCATAGAGAACACACCGTCGGTTACGATGATGCGGAAACGCTGTGCCTGTGCTTCCTGCAGGCATTTCTCCAGTTCTGCCATGTCGGCGTTGGCATAGCGGTAGCGCTTAGCCTTGCAGAGGCGTACGCCGTCGATGATAGATGCGTGGTTGAGCGCATCGCTGATGATGGCATCTTCCTCTGTGAACAGTGGCTCGAACACGCCGCCGTTGGCATCGAAGCATGCAGCATAGAGGATTGTGTCTTCGGTCTTGAAGTAGTCGGAGATGGCTGCTTCGAGTTCCTTGTGCGTGTCCTGTGTACCGCAGATGAAGCGTACTGACGACATGCCGAAGCCGCGCTTGTCCATCATCTTCTTTGCACCCTCGATGAGGCGTGGATGGTTAGACAAGCCGAGATAGTTGTTGGCGCAGAAGTTGAGCACTTCCTTGCCCTTTACCTGAATGGCTGCACTCTGTGGACTTTCGATAAGACGCTCCTCCTTGTAGAGACCGGCATCTTTGATTTCTTGCAATGTCTTTGCAAGATGCTCTTTCATTTTTCCGTACATAGTTGTTTTTTTATTAGTTTATGATGTTATGTCTTTCGTTTTCGTTTTTCGCAATTATGTTCTTACACTTCAACGTATTACGAAGTGCAAAATAAGTGATAATTTTCGAGAAATGCTTTTTTTCTTGCCGATATTTTCCATAAAACGCATAGATTTTTAATTTTTTTATACTTGGCAGGTTGTTTATGTGGAAAAAAAACAGTTATTTTGCAGTTCGTAAGAATAAACATCAAAAACAAATAGTAATGAAAAACATTTTAGTTATTGGCTCAACGGGTCAGATAGGCTCGGAACTTACAATGGAACTTCGTCGTCGCTACGGCAACGACCATGTTATTGCCGGCTACATCACAGGCGCAGAACCAAAGGGCGAACTTCTGGAAAGCGGTCCTTCGGCTTTGGCTGACGTAACTAACGGCGAAATGATAGCCGAAGTTGTAAAGAAATACAACGTTGACGCTATCTACAACCTTGCAGCGCTGCTGTCTGTAGTGGCAGAGTCGAAGCCAAGACTCGCATGGAAGATAGGTATCGACGGACTGTGGAACATTCTGGAAGTTGCACGCGAGAACAACTGCAAGGTGTTTACTCCAAGTTCTATCGGCTCGTTCGGACACAGCACTCCGCACGACCCGACACCACAGGACACTGTGCAGCGTCCGCAGACAATCTACGGTGTGTCGAAGGTTACGACAGAGTTGCTTTCTGACTACTATCAGAAGAAGTATGGCACAGACACTCGCTCGGTGCGCTTCCCGGGCATCATATCATACATAACACCTCCGGGTGGCGGCACTACTGACTATGCAGTAGACATCTACTACTCTGCTGTTCGCGGCGAGAAGTTCACATGCCCTATAAAGAAAGGTACGCTGATGGACATGATGTACATGCCTGACGCGCTCAACGCTGCCATCACGCTGATGGAGGCTGACGGCTCAAGACTCATACACCACAATGGTTTCAACGTTGCGTCTATGAGCTTCGACCCTGAAACAATATACAACGAGATAAAGAAGCACAAGCCAGACTTCGAGATGGTTTACGACGTAGACCCTCTGAAGCAGAGCATCGCAGAGAGCTGGCCAGACCGCATGGACGACAGCTGCGCACGCAACGAGTGGGACTGGAAGCCACAGTACGACCTGTCGGCAATGACTAAGGACATGCTCGAAAAGCTGTCTGAACGTCTGCTGAAATAATATATAATTAGTAAAAACGTGTCTCGGCACAAGTGTGCAGGGGCATGCGAAAACAAATTCAACTGATTGTTTTCATTAAAAGAGCACTTTGGGCGGAGAATTTTTATTCTCCGCTTTTTCTTTGTTGCCAGATATTTCCATTGTCGTCTATGAGCAGAATGTCGAGCCTGCACGACGGTGCTGCAGGCTGACAGACGGCACGGCAATGGCTGATGACAGTGTCGGCAAAGGATTGCAGCAGATGCTCCGGCACTCTGTCCCACAGTTCACGTGCAAGCGTAATGTCTTTCATGCTGTCTATGGCAGCTTCGTCGCAGCCAGCCTCGCGCAGCATACCGAAGACAAAATCCTTGTCCATGACGACTTTCTTGCTGTGAGTGTCGAGGTTTCCGGCAGCCAGTTTGACTGCTTTGCCAAGCATAACGCCAAGCGTGATGCGCCCAAACTTCAGTTCTTCTGCTATTTCCAGAGTCTTGCCTATGAAGTTGCCATACTCTACGAATGCCTGTTGAGGCAGTTCCGAAAACCAGTCTTTCAGGTATCGCTCGCTTTTGGCTCCGCTGTTTATCACTACATGCTGAGGACTGCCAGCCTTAGCCACCATCATACAGCGACGAATGGAGTCAACGAAAGCGTCTTCGGAAAAGGGCTTGATGATGCCGCTGACACCTACGATGCTAATGCCGCCAGTTATTCCAAGTCGCGGATTGAATGTCCGTTTGGCTATGTCCTCGCCCTCAGGCACACTGATAGTAATGCTCAGATGTCCCGAATAGTCGGGCACATTGTCAAGCAATAACTGTATGTTGTCGTAAATCATCTGTCGCGGCACTTTGTTGATGGCTGCTTCGCCAACTGGAACATCGAACCCAGGCAATGTAACGGTGCCTACGCCTTTGCCGCCAGCGATGGAAAACTTATCTGAAAGTTGCACTTCGGCGCGTATCTCTATGCCGTTGGTAACGTCGGGGTCGTCGCCGCTTTCCTTGATGGTGTAGGCGTAGTTGTCGGAATAATGGACTACTACGTCTATCGTTTCGCCGTTTGGCAGCACGACAGGCACTTTCTCCGGACGCCTGCCGAACAGTTTGCGCGTGGCATCAGCCACAGCCGCTGCCGTAGAATATGTGCCTGTGGTTAGTCCGCTACGCAGTGGATAGAACTCTGGCAGCAGCTTCTCTACCATGCGTCGCATGCCGTGCTCGCCATTGACGCAATGGAAAATATCAGGTGTGGCAGGTTTTTTCAGTGCAATGATGTTTATACCCAGTTGCCGCGCAGCTTCGGTCTTCTTCAGAAAACCACCCGTCAGCCCGCTCTCCTTCAGTAAGAGAGTGTCAATGCCTAACCTTTTCATTACTTCCTGCTCGTCGTCATCGCTGTCGTAGAAGCACAGTTGACTGTCGGCAGCTCCTTGCTTGTGGGCAAGAAGGATGGAGCTCTCGCGACGAAGAATGCGATAGTATATCTTCATGCCTTTTCTTTGCAGCGGCATCAGTTTGCCGATGGTCTGTACACCAGTTGTAGCAAGCATTGTCCCTGCATTGTCAGGAATGTCGCAGTAGTCGTCTATCCATGTGATGTCGTTTGTCCTTTTGGGGTAGATGCGCTCAAACCTGATGGCAGGAATAGACAGTTTGGCAGCCACGTCAGCCACTGTCTGGTGCAGGTTTTGTGCAAAAGGATGTGCTGCATCGACAATGAGACTTATGCCGTTGCTCTTGCAGAAGTCAGCCATTGCTGTTTCGTCCATAGCCCCGCTGATGCAAGTGCCATAGTGAAGTGCTATGTCCTGCTCGCCGGTTTTTGTAGAATAGAAGTATTGTTTGCCGGCTTCTTCCAGTTCCTTAGCAGCCTTTCTGCCCTCTGTCGTTCCTCCAAACAGTAGTATCATGTTGTCAGTCGTTTATGCCTTTCCTGAACAAATGCGTGAAATTCTTGGAATATAGTTCAGACAATCCTTTCCTGTTGTCGATGGCTTCTCCAACGACAATCATCGTTGTCAGTGTAAGGTTGTTGTCGTGTACAATCTTAGACAAGTCTTTCAGCTTCCCACGATAAATGTGCTGGTCTTTCCACGTCAGGTGGTAGCATGCAGCAACGGGGGTGTCTTCAGGATATTCCGTCAGTAGTTCGCGCTGTACATCATCGACAATTGCCGCACTGAGGAATATACACATAGTGCTCTGCGAGCGTGCCAGGAGATGCAGTTTCTCTTTCTCAGGCATTGGTGTGCGTCCCTCTCCGCGAGTGAGTATTATCGTTTGGCAACGCTCAGGAATGGTAAACTGTGAACGAAGTTCTGCTGCAGCGGCAAGGAACGACGATATTCCGGGAGTTATGTGGTAGCTCATGTTGTGCTCGTCGAAGAAAGCCATCTGTTCCTGTATGGCTCCGAATATGCATGGGTCGCCAGTATGCAGACGCACGATTAGTGCTCCTTTGTCGTAAAACTCTTTCATCAGAGCACACTGTTCCTCAAGATTCATTGTTGCCGAAGACCTTACTGTGGCTCCCGCCTTTGCACATGTAGTCAGTTCGCTAGGCACAAGACTGCCTGCATAGAGTATCAGATCGGCTTGCTCCAGCAGTCTTCTTCCCCGTACGGAAACAAGATCGGGGTCGCCGGGTCCGGCTCCTACAATCTCTATGTGTCCTCCCTCATGCCGCAAGTATCGGCGGTCGATGGCTACGGCTACGGTAAAGTTTGTTCCTTTCTGCTTCTCCATGACAAGCCGTCCGTTGTTGCTGTCAGCCAGTGCAGAGGCTTCCGATACGCTCGCGGTGCCAACATGCTTGTCTACGATATTGCTGGGATTGGGAACGACAATGTCTTTCAGTTCGTCGGCAGTAAAGAACTTTACGTTCTCACCACGTTCCTGAAGCGTTTTTATGTAAGGTTCGTCAGCTTTTACATCAATGGTACAGAATGTCCTTGCACATGGATACAGTCCGCTTTCTGCAAGTTTCTCATTTATGTTTCTTTCTATCTCGTCGGTCGGTTCAGCCTGATGAGCCAGCCCGATGCCTACAGAAGCAATGTGTGGAACATACTGTATCATCTTCACGCCTTTGGGTTGTTCGTAGCAGAATGGCGAAACAACGATGAGAAGTTTATATTTCTCAGCATTGACATCGTCGATTGAATCAACCAATGTTACATGCTCTGGCAGCGAACGCTCCATCTCATCAGTTCCTCTGTCGCGTATTTCAAGCAAAAGTGCTGTCGGTTCTCTGTTTACGAATGCAAAGATGCAGTCGTTCATAGGTGTCTTATTGACCTCATCCCATCCGTTCTGCTGTGCCAGAAGGTCTAACGCCCATAGCTGCTGGTTGTCGCTTTGTGTCGTTATAACAGGCATTGCTCCGAGCGCTGAGGCTATTTTTGCAGTCAAATCGTTGGCTCCGCCCACATGACCAGACAATACTGAAACTGCGAAATGCGACGTTGAATCAACGCAAACCACAGCTGGGTCGCAGTGTTTGTCGGTAATCAGTGGTGCGATGGTGCGTATGCAGATGCCCATGGCACCTATGAATACAAATGCATCGCTGCTGTTCCATTTGCCGGCAACGTCGTGTCGGCTGATAATCTCGCCTCCAAGTTCGCGGCACAACAACTCGGCAGCGCCTTGTCCGGCATCGGTTATGGGGATTATAGATATTGTCATGTTTTTTCTATATTAATATAATAATGTATATAATTACTTCTTTGCTACTGTTGCTTTCATTATCTCAATAGTATGATAGTCGTTTATTGTAACTCTAACTGTGTCATCCTGTCGCAAGTTGTACAGCCTGCATGCCTCGCAAAACAGTTCGTGGCTCTTTTTCGTAACGCTGTTCATAACGATTGTTCCACCTTCCTGCATCACAGTAAGCACCTTTCCCACTATTTCAATCAGCTTTCCGCCGTGCCCACCTATAAACACTGCGTCTGGCACAAGTAGCCCGTCAATGTCTGCGTCGATGAAGTCGCCGATATGACAGCCTATGCCCGGTGTTCCGAAACGCCGCGTGTTGACATCGAAAAGTCTTTGTCCCTCTTCTCTAATCTCAAATGCCTCTATGTGCAGATGTGGAAACTGTAACCGTGCTTCGATAGAAATACTACCAGTACAGAAGCCTATGTCCCACATCACTTTTTTGCCATAAAGGTCTAAGGCTTGCAGTGAGAGCAGGCGTATGCTGCTTTTTGTTATCATCTTTGTGCGTCCGTCAAGCAGTTCAAACTCGTTGTCTGCAATGCCGAAACGCCGTGCAGGTAAACCGTTTGGTGCATGCAGAATCATGCAGTTAGGATGACTGAACGTCATGGCAGATGCTTCCTGAAGCGAGAGTTTCATAATCTTTTCATTTGAACTGCTGCCAAGATGTTCGCCAACGTACATCCTATATCCATTGAAACCATATTCTATCATCCGTCGCGCAATGCTGTTGGGTGTGTGAGTGCGGTCGGTAAGTACGCCAATCTTCGGTGTGCGTTCTATCAAGGCTCGGTCGAATTCATGCCAGTCGCGCCCTGTCAGCGACACGATATGCATGTCGTGGTAGGGCAGTACCAGTCTGTGAGCCAGTGTTTGCAGAGAGTTGAACGACGGAAACAGTCTTATTTGTGCATCGGGAAACTCCCTTTGCAATGTTACGGCAAATCCGAAAAACAATGGGTCGCCTGATGCAAAAACTACAATAGGGGTGTCTGGCGATGCAGTGAAGTGCTTTCTGTAAACCTCAAACACATTTGTCAGAGGAACGGTAATGTCTATCCATTGAGCCGATGCAGGCAGATAACTGTCCATAAGTTCGTGGTGTCGTTTGCCGCCAGAAAAAACCGTCGATGCAGATATTGTCTTTGCAACTTCTGATGACAACTCTGGACGAGTCTCGTCGGTTATTCCTATCACTATAAACTGTATGTTTGCCATATTCAGTTATATGTTCTTGTTTTGTAAGAAAATAAAAAAGTCTTTTCAAATGGTTGTTCTATGCAATATATTTACAGGTCGCGACCAGGTCGCAGTTGTTCTGCGTCGTCGAAACACAGTATTGCATTGCACAGCGTTGCAGCCAGATTGCTTCCTCCCTTGCGTCCTTCGACAATTATTTTCGGTATGTTGGTAAACGGTTTAACCATGTGTTTAGATTCGCATACATGTACAAATCCCACTGGCGATGCTATTATTCCTGCAGGCTTGGCTTTCCCTTTGCGTATCAGGTCGCACAGTTCCATAAGTGCAGTAGGTGCGTTTCCGAAAGCGAAGAGAGCGTCAGGGTGTTCCTCTACGGCAAGCCTGATGCCAGCTTGTGTGCGTGTTATTCCTAAGTTGTCAGCCATTTCAGCAGTATGAGGGTCGCTGAGATAGCACTTAGCTTCTATGTTTAAGCGCGACAAGGCACCTTTCCTGATGCCGCTTGTAACCATCGTTACGTCGCTTACTATAGTATTCAGATTGCCGTTTGCAACCTTTTCGTATAGCGTCTCAACAGCATTGTCGTCAACAAGCAGTATGTTTTCCATGTCGAAATCGGCAGTGGTATGTATGGCATGCAGCAAAGCCCACTTCCTGCCGAGCGGGATGTTGCGGTCTTTCAGTTCACCTTCAATCGTGCGGAACGATTCTATCATTATCTGACGCCCTTTCTTGTCGTCGGCGTCGGGCTGTTCACGATAGTAACCGCGAGGTGTAATCATTTTTCCATTGAATATGTACGACTGCGAATTGCCTATCAGAAGAACTGTAAACATGTCAACTTCCTCAATGTCGAAAGTGCCGAGAGTTGAAACTGTTACAGTCTGTTCCGGACGTCCAGCCTGTCTGACGATACCTATCGGAGTGTCAGCCGAACGTTCTTTCAGGAACAGTTCACGCAGTCGGTAGAGTTGCCAGTAGCGCCCGTTCGATTTTGGATTGTATATCGCCGTAACGAAGTCGCCTGTGGCTGCGGCATTTATTCTGCGTTCAATTATACTCCATGGAGTCATCAGGTCTGACAGTGAAATGATGCAGAGGTCGTGTCCGATGGGTGCACCAAGTAGCGAGGCAGCTTTCTGAAATGCAGATATGCCAGGCAAGACATCTATCTCTACATCTTCTCCACGCTCTTTGCACATCTCAAACACAAGCGGCGCCATACCGTAGATGCCTGCATCGCCCGACGAGATGACAACAACGGTCTTACCGCTGACAGCCATCTCGAATGCCTGAGCGGCACGCTCACGTTCGCGTTTCATGCCTGTGTCTATACACTCGCAACCATTCTTTATGTAGGGCGTGATAAACTGGAAATAGTATTTGTAGCCCACGACAACATCAGCCGTAGCCACAGCTTCGACAACGGCAGGCGTTATGTCTTCGCGGCTGCCGGGACCGATTCCTGCAATTATTATTTTTTTCATATATATTGTCTGTTTCTTTTTGTTTCAATATATGTATATGTTAATACCAAACTCTATCTACAGCAAGAGCGACAAGCCTGTCGTTGCGGCAACCATGATAATTTCTGCCGTGCGGTTTATTCTTACAGCAGTCTTCATGTCTGCCGTTTCCAGCGTTCGGTCATTGTTGCCGATATATGGTTTGTCGAACTTTTGTCCGAAATAGTAGTGTGCTCCTCCAAACCGACAGTTGAGTATTCCTGCAAGAGCAGCCTCTGGATAGCCGCTGTTGGGGCTGGCATGACATCTGCCGTAACGCCTGACAAAGCCAAAAAGCGACGGTTTTCCCGACGCAATAACCATGAGTGCTGCTGTCAGACGTGCAGGAATATAGTTTGCCATGTCGTCTATGTGAGCGGCAATGCACCCAAACTCGCGATAGCGTGGAGTGCGGTAGCCTATCATTGAGTCGAGAGTATTTATCATTTTGTATGCCAGCATGCCTGGAACACCAGTCAGTGCAAACCAAAACAGCGGTGCAATAACGCCATCGCTAAGGTTTTCGGCAAGAGTTTCCAGAGCAGCCGTACGCACTTCCTGTGCCGACAGTTCCGACGTGTCGCGCCCAACGATGCGTGCAACCTGATGCCTTCCTTCGTCGAGAGAGCGGTCTACGGCACGAAAAACATCGCGTACTTCACGAATAAGTGTTGTGCCTGCAAGACAGAAAAACACGATGATGAAGTCTAACCAGCGTGGCAGGATATATGCAACTGCTGCAACTGCAACTATCAGCATTACCGACATGACGCCTCCTTTCATCATGCGGTGGCTTCCTTTGTTCAGTTTTTTCTCTCCGAAAGCTATCATCTTGCCAAACCACACGATAGGATGAGGCAGCCGTACTGGGTCGCCAAAGCATACGTCGAGCAACCATCCGACAAGCAGCGAGGCTCCTTTCATTATGCCAGTCATTGTTGTTCCTCTCCTTTCAGTATATTGTATATCCTGTTGATGTCAACATGTTTCCTGACGTGTGCAGCCAGTTTGTCATATTGTTCTTCCTTGAATGCCGTATAGTCGAACTGCTCTTCCGAAGCCGTCAGCTTATCCTCAAACGGCATCAGCAGTTCATCGACAAACTCTTTGTTGTCGAGTACGCCATGAATATATGTTCCCATACATTTCCCGTCAACCTTGTATCCGTCGAGCCTTCCGTCGTTCAGGCGGAACAGTGGCGACGGTTTTGCGTCTCCGAATGGTCGTGTGTCGCCCATGTGTATCTCGTATCCCTGCATCGACTTGCCGAAAGTAACCTGTCGTGTGGTCTTCTCGCCGCTCATGCTTGTTGTTATCGGCAGCAGTCCCAAGCCTGGCAGACGTTCAATATCACCCTCCACATGATTTGGGTCGCATACTTCCACGCCCATAATCTGATAGCCTCCGCATATTCCGAGAACAGATGCACCATTGCGGTGTGCACGTATGATGGCTTGTGCGACACCGTTTCGCCGCAGTTCATATAAGTCGTGAAGCGTAGATTTAGTACCGGGCACGATTATGATGTCAGCCTTCTGAAGGTCGTCGACATTGTTTGTATAGAAAAGATGAATGCGGCTGTCGCGCTCAAGTGAGTCGAAGTCGGTGAAGTTTGAAATATGTTGCAACAACACTACGGCTACGTTCACTTTCCCCTCTGTTGCCTTCCGCGACTTCATGGCAAGCGAAACACTGTCTTCCTCCTCAATGTATATGTTATTATAATAAGGTATGACGCCCAGAACAGACACTTTATGCATGTTGCCGTCTGGCATCTGGAACGTGCAGATGTCTTCCAGAATCTTTCTGCCACTGTCGAACAGGCGCATGTCTCCGCGAAACTTGTTGACAATAATACCCTTAATGCGTTTGCGGTCTTCGCTATCTTGCAGGGCGATGCTGCCATATACCGATGCAAAAAGTCCGCCCCTGTCGATGTCGCCGACGAGTATGACATCGGCATCGGCATGTCTTGCCATTGGCATATTTACCAAATCGCTGTCTTTCAGGTTGAGTTCAGAAATGCTGCCGGCACCTTCCATGACTACCGGATTGTGTCGTCTGGCAAGTCGGTCGAAAGCAGCATTTACCTCAGCTCTCAGTTCCTCGCGCCCCTCCCGACGGAAATAGTCGTAAGCATCGCGGTTGCCGACAGGTCGACCGTTGAGCACCACCTGCGAGGTATGGTCAGACTGTGGTTTCAGCAACAGGGGATTCATGTCAGTATGACACGGTATTCCGGCGGCTTCAGCCTGCACTGCCTGTGCCCTTCCTATCTCAAATCCTTCTGGAGTGGCATAGCTGTTGAGTGCCATGTTCTGTGCCTTGAACGGTGCAGGGCTGTATCCGTCCTGACGGAATATGCGACAGAAAGCTGCAGCAACAATGCTTTTGCCAACGTCGCTGCCTGTTCCGACAAACATTATGGGGTGTAAGTGCATGTTGAATCAAGTATTTTTGTTGGTTATGACAGGTATTTTATATAGATGAGTGTAACTTGCGAGTACGTTCTTGTATCGAAATACTGGTGTCGGCACTTCGTTTCCGCGTGCGTCATACACCTGTACGCACGATTCGGGAGTATCGCCCAGAAACTGCGTATAGTGGAATTCGTGTCCGCGATACTCCTCGCCGTCGAGAACAAAGCGCCTGTATCCCAGTGCCAGCTTGCGGTCTTGCCTGCGTGCCGTTATGGAATAGGGCAGCACACCGCACATGTCGAATTTCCCATCGTCGGTAATAATCTCTTTGCACAGGTACATCATGCCTCCACATTCGGCAACTATGCACCCTCCGCGCTCGGCATATTCCTTTATGCGTCTGCGTGTCTCTGCTGCTGCAACGAGTGCTTCAAGGTGTTTCTCAGGGTATCCGCCAGGCAGATACAGTAGCGATACGTCGTCGAGCGCCGGCATGTCGTGTTCCGGGTCGAAGAAAGTAACGTTGTGCAGACTGTCGATTACCTCCTGATATAGGAAGGAAAACGACTCGTCGTTGCGTGCTATGAGTGTTCTGTCGGTCATAATTCCAATAGTTTTTGCCACTGTATGCTGTTTTCAAGTTCCGAAGCCACAGCATCAATGTTAGCCGTTTCAGAGAAATCAAGTCCCAGATAGCGCGACGACTGGGCAAGATTGTCGTTCTTGGAGATAAAGCCGTAGCATTCTATCTTCAGGTCGTCGCAAACCTGTTGCAGCATGTCGCAGTGTCGCTTGCTGCCAGTCTTGTTGAAGATGACGCCTGCTATGCGAATGTTTCGGTTGAAATTGATAAATCCGTAGAGCAGTGCTGCCATAGAATATGCAGACGAACGTGCATCGACAACGAGAACTATCGGCAAGTCCAACACCCTTGCTATCTCAGCCGATGAGCCCTTGTCGCGGTCGTAGCCGTCGAAAAGTCCCATCATAGCCTCTACTATGCACAGGTCGGCATCGGCAGAATATTGTCGGAAGATGTCGCAGACATGCTCAGGGGTAGCCATGAACGTGTCTAAGTTTACCGACGGTCGGTGGCACACGGCAGTATGAAACTTCGTGTCGATGTAGTCTGGTCCGCATTTGAACGGCTGCACCTTGTAACCTTTGCGTGTATAGACAGCCATCAAGCCGCGCGACACGGTGGTCTTGCCGGAGCCGCTTGCCGGTGCTGCTATCATGAATTTTGATTTCATGCTGCAAAGGTATGAATTAAGTGGAAACAATACAAAATAAAATTGTATTTTATTTTTTTTGATGCGAATTGTTCGCGATAAGAGTAAAAAAGACGTGTGCCGATTTGTTATATGAATAAAAATGTATAATTTTGTGGCGGATAATTATAATTAACAAAAATAATATTGATATGACAATCCCCGTAGAATTTTGGTTGGTGCCCATAGCATCGGTGTGTGCATTGGGCATGGCTTGGTTTTTCTTTCGTCAGATGATGAAAGAAGATGAAGGCACACCGCGTATGAAGGAGATAGCCCTCTACGTTCGTCGAGGCGCTATGGCTTACTTGAAGCAGCAGTATCGTGTCGTAACGATAGTGTTTATTGTGCTTGCCGTAATATTTGCCTTTATGGCATACGTATTGAAGATGCAGAACCCATGGGTGCCTTTCGCATTCCTCACGGGTGGTCTTTTCTCTGGCTTGGCAGGCTTTTTCGGAATGAAGACAGCCACCTACGCTTCTGCACGCACGGCTAATGCAGCCCGCAGAAGTCTCGACAAGGGTCTGAGAGTGGCTTTCCGCAGCGGTGCCGTCATGGGTCTGACCGTCGTAGGACTGGGACTCTTGGACATAGCACTGTGGTTTGTCATCCTCAAAACTTTCGGTGGAGAAGACATTACGCTCATTACGATTACCACGACGATGCTTACTTTCGGTATGGGAGCGTCTACTCAGGCTCTCTTTGCGCGTGTCGGCGGTGGTATTTATACTAAGGCAGCCGACGTAGGTGCCGACCTTGTCGGTAAGGTGGAGGCTGATATTCCCGAAGACGACCCGCGCAATCCGGCAACGATAGCCGACAACGTGGGCGACAACGTGGGCGACGTAGCCGGCATGGGTGCCGACCTGTACGAGAGCTACTGCGGAAGTATCCTTTCTGCGGCAGCACTTGGAGCGACAGCCTTTGCCGCTTCGGGCGACATGCAGTTGCGTGCAGTCATTGCGCCGATGCTCATTGCGGCGGTGGGAGTGTTCCTTTCGCTGATTGGCATATTCCTCGTGCGCACTAAGGAAGGTGCAGGCATGAAGGAACTGCTGCACTCTCTGGGCACCGGAACAAATGTTTCTGCCGTGCTGATAGCCGTTGCTTCGTTCCTCATACTCTATCTCTTGGGCATAGAGAACTGGCTTGGCATTTCGTTCTCGGTGATAACGGGTCTTGCAGCAGGCGTGATTATCGGTCAGGGCACGGAGTACTACACGTCGCACAGCTATCGCCCGACGCAGAAAATAGCCGAATCGTCGCAGACAGGCTCTGCCACTGTAATTATAAAAGGTATTGGAACGGGTATGATTTCAACGATGATACCTGTCGTAACCATATCGTTTGCCATCATGCTCAGCTATCTCTGCGCCAACGGTTTCGACCTCAGCATGAGTGCTGAGAGCCTGTCGCACGGACTCTACGGTATCGGTATCGCTGCCGTAGGCATGCTTTCTACTCTTGGCATCACGCTTGCCACCGACGCATACGGTCCTATTGCCGACAATGCGGGCGGCAATGCCGAGATGAGCGAGCTCGAGCCGGAAGTGCGCCACCGCACCGATGCCCTCGATGCGTTAGGCAATACCACTGCCGCTACGGGCAAGGGCTTTGCCATTGGCTCGGCAGCGCTGACGGCACTTGCACTGCTTGCCTCTTACGTTGAGGAGATAAAGATAGCCATGCAGCGCGCCGTGAGCGAAGGACACCAGTTCGTTGACGCTCTCGGAAACACGTTCAACCCGTCTACAGCCACGATGACCGACTTCATGGAGTTCTTCCAGGTGAACCTTATGAATCCGAAAGTTCTTGTCGGAACATTCCTGGGCGCAATGGCAGCATTCCTTTTCTGCGGTCTGACGATGGGCGCAGTGGGACGTGCAGCGCAGTCGATGGTAGAGGAAGTGCGCCGCCAGTTCCGCGAGATAGCAGGCATACTTGAAGGCAAGGCAACGCCCGACTACGGACGATGCGTTGAGATTTCCACCCGTTCGGCACAGCGCGAGATGATATTCCCGTCGCTGCTTGCCATCATAATACCTATTGTCGTAGGCGTAGTGCTTGGCGTGGCTGGCGTTCTCGGACTGCTCGTCGGCGGTCTGGCAGCAGGCTTCACGCTCGCCGTATTCATGGCAAACTCAGGCGGTGCATGGGACAATGCCAAGAAGATGGTAGAGGAAGGCAACTTCGGCGGCAAGGGCTCGGCATGCCACAAGGCTACAATCGTGGGCGACACCGTAGGCGACCCGTTCAAGGATACGAGTGGTCCGTCGCTCAACATATTGATAAAGCTCATGTCGATGGTAAGTATTGTAATGGCAGGACTGACCGTTGCGTTCATCTAAGCACCGGCTTTACCGATGTGCATGGCTACACCCAGGAATGATGATTTGTAACTACATGGTTTTTACAAGCAGTCTGTAATGGTATTACAAGTATGCTGTAATGGTGTGACAGATACTCCGTCACGCCATTACAGACGGCTTGTAATTTTGCCGTTCTTACAAAATGTCAGCGGCAGACGCAGTGAAAATGCTGCAACAGCCAGCCTACTGGCAGTTTCGGGTGTAAGCACTTTCGGCGTAAAACATTATTGTAGAGACAGTGGCAAAGCCCGATGCAGGTCATTGTAATATAATCGTAACATTTACAGTAGTGCATTGCGGTAAGTTTTTACTATCTTTGCACGATAATTAAGGAACAGAATATTTTAGACGTAGAACACTATATACGATGGACAATACCAACGACTATCTTATGATAGCCTTTCGCCTGCTCGGCTCGCTGGCGCTTCTGATATTCGGAATGAAGACTATGAGTGATGCCTTGCAGAAGATGGCAGGAACACAGTTGCGAAACATTTTGCGCCGAATGACAACCAACCGCTTCACGGGCATGCTTACCGGAGTGGCAGTAACATCGGCAGTGCAGAGCTCGACAGCCACGACGGTGATGACCGTCTCGTTTGTAAATGCCGGTCTGCTCACGCTCGCACAAGCCATTTCAGTCATCATGGGCGCAAACATAGGTACCACGCTGACAGCGTGGATAATGTCGGCAGGATTCTCGTTCAACATCACCGACTTCGTTTGGCCAGCCTTCATCGTGGCAATGTTTCTCGTCTACAGAAAGCGACACGAAAGTTTCGGTGACTTCCTTTTCGGCATTGCCTTCATGTTTCTCGGTCTCGGCACGCTGCGACAGACAGGCATTGACATGCAGCTCGGCGAGAACGAAGCCGTGCTCAGCTTCTTTTCGCAGTTTGACCCACAGAGTTTCTCTACCACAATCATATTCCTGCTCATAGGCGGAGTGCTCACCATGTGCGTGCAGTCGTCGGCAGCCGTCATGGCTATTACCATGATACTCTGTTCGTCGGGCGCACTGCCGATATACCAGGGCATAGCGCTCGTCATGGGAGAGAATATTGGAACAACCGTAACGTCGAACCTCGCAGCCATGACAGCATCTACACAGGCACGAAGGGCAGCATTCGCACACATGTTCTTCAACATCTTCGGAGTGTTCTGGATGATGTTCTGCTTCCATCCGTTTGTAGACATGGTGTGCGGTTTCGTAGGCTACGACGTAACAATGACAAAGGAAGTGGCAGGACAGGCTGCATTCCTCGAAAATGCATCGAAACTGAGCGTCGTCCTGGCTGCCTTCCACACATGTTTCAATATATCGAACACGGCAATACTGATAGGCTTCATTCCGCAGATAGAACGCATAGTCTGCAAGGTAATAAAGAAAAAGACCATCGACGGAGCAGAGGCAGACGAAGGACCAGTTAGGCTGAAATACATCGACAGCGGAGTCATACGCACACCTGAAATATCTATCATACAGGCGCAGAAGGAAATAAGTCTCTTCGCCGAGAGAATACAGCGAATGTTCCGCATGTCGCTTGAACTGATGGAAAAGGAAGGCGACGACTTCGTGAAACTCTATTCGCGAGTGGAGAAATATGAAGGCATCTCCGACCGAATGGAAATAGAAATAGCACAATATCTTGAAAGCATTGGCAACTCACACCTCTCTGACGAAACGAAAGCAACGCTGCGCTCAATGATGAGAGAGGTGAGCGAGATAGAGAGCATAGGCGACGCATGCTACAACATAGCACGAATACTGAACAGACACAATACGTCGACGGCACAGTTCACGCATGAACTGGAAACAAGGATAAACGCCATGATGCAACTTGTGGATGCCAGTCTGACGCAGATGAGAGAAATAATGACAATGCCGTCGGCTGACATAGACATGGAAAGAATCATGACGGCAGAACAGAACATAAACAACCTGCGCAACGAACTGAGGGAACAGAACATTGCCGACATAAACGATCACAAATACGACTATGCCGTAGGAACAATGTACATGGACATGATAAACGAGTGCGAGAAACTTGCCGACTATATCGTCAACGTCGTAGAGGCACGCATGCAGGCGTAAACAGCCGGCAAAACCACAATTTTGCAACTTTTTCTGCATTGGTTTTTGTGATTTGAAATTTTTATTTTACCTTTGCAGCCGAATTATTTTCGTGAGGTGTCTGCAACATGCAGCTTAGCGGCAACACCTCTATTATTAACTAATATAGCAGCAAAATGGACGATTATCACGCGGAAACATCAATTCTGTAAGCGTGAGGATAGACCCGAAAGGCTAATCCCCACGTATCCGCTAACACATGGAGATTAGCAAACATGAAGACTTTTTGGAACACAAACGAAGGGTTGAAGCAACTCAATGAGTGGCAGCCCAACTGCTGGATACAACTGACGTGTCCCACCGATGAAGAACAAAGGGAAATGGAAGAACGCTTCTCAATACCCGACTACTTCCTCTCCGACATCAGCGATACCGACGAGCGCGCCCGTTATGAATACGACGACGGATGGATGCTCATAATCCTGCGTATCCCCTATGTCAAGGAAATACGCTCGCGAACACCATACACGACAGTGCCGCTCGGTATCATACACAAGCGCGACGTTACCATTACGGTATGCTATTATGAGACAAACATGATGATAGACTTCGTCAGCTATCAGCAGAAACGCGCCGAAGGATTTACAGACTATGTAGACATGACATTCAGACTGTTTCTCTCGTCGTCGGTGTGGTACCTGAAACGACTGAAGCAAATCAGCACGCTCATAGACAAGGCAAAGAGAAACCTCGACCACGAAGTGAACAACGAGTCGCTGATAGGACTGTCGCGACTGCAAGACTCACTGACATATTTCAATACATCAATACGAGGCAACGAGAACTTGCTTGCCAAACTGAAATTCAAACTGCAAGTGGACGAACTCGACGCCGACCTAATAGAAGACGTCAACATCGAGATGTCGCAGGCCCGGGAAACAACCAGCATTTACTCCGACATCCTCGAGTCGACGATGGATACATACTCATCCATCATTAACAACAATATGAATACCGTGATGCGTACGCTGACGTCGGTCAGCATTCTAATGATGTTCCCGACGCTCATAGCATCGCTCTTCGGAATGAACCTTGTCAACGGAATGGAAAACAGCAGGTACGGCTTTGTCGTGGCACTTGTCATTTCAATCATCGTTTCAGCCCTTTGTCTGTGGTTTTTCAGACGTCGCAGGCTCATTTAAACCGCTGACAAACAAAAAATCAACAAATATTTTGCAAGTTACAGATATTTTCTTTAAGTTTGCAACGATTATATAAATACGTGTAGGGCAGAGGAATAGCATTCAGAAAGCCCTTATTTATCAATTCATTAACAAAAGTTATAATGATGGACTCTCAAGAAAAAAATCTCGAAACGGGAAAAATCGAAGAACAAAATGTTGAACAGGCAGCAGTAGAAAACAATACTGCAAGCCAGGAAGTAGCAACAACAGAAACTGCACGCCGCAACTATGCAACAAAGGAAGAAGTGCTTGAACGCGTCAAGGAGATAGCACACAGCAGCGAAGCACCCGACAAGGAGGAAGTAGACCTGCTGAAAACTATTTTCTATAAGTTGCATGTGGCAGAACGAGATGCAAAACTTAAGGAATATCTTGATGCCGGAGGAGACCCTGAGGCATACCAGATAACACCCGACGAGACTGAGGAAGCATTCAAGGCTGAGATGGGTATAATACGCGAAAAACGCGCCGAGATATTCAAACAGCAGGAGGCTGAAAAAGAAGAAAACCTGAAAAAGAAACTCGAAATAATAGAGAAAATAAAGGCAATGGCTACCTCGCCAGAGGAAGCAAACAAGAGCTATCAGGAGTTTAAGGCACTGCAACAGGAATGGAAGGAAATAAAAGCCGTTCCGGCAGAGCGTGCAAATGAACTCTGGCGCAGCTATCAGCATAATGTAGAGCAGTTCTACGACCTGCTGAAACTCAACAGCGAAGCACGCGAATATGACTTCAAGAAAAATCTGGAGATAAAGACACATCTCTGTGAAGCAGCCGAAAGACTGGCAGAGGAGGAAGATGTTATCAGCGCCTTCCATCAACTTCAGGAGCTGCATCAGCAGTATCGTGAGACAGGACCGGTAGCGAAGGACTTACGCGAAGAGGTATGGGCACGATTCAAGGCAGCATCAACGGTAGTCAACAAGCGCCACCAGCAACACTTTGAAGACCTGCGCTCAAAGGAAGAGGAGAACCTGCAGAGAAAGACAGAACTGTGTGAAAAGGTTGAGGCAATAGCTAAAGAAGAAAACAAAGGGGCTGCCGATTGGGAAAAACATACAAAGGAAATCATTGATGTTCAGGCTGAATGGAAGACCATCGGCTTTGCTCCGCAGAAGATGAATGTAAAGATTTTCGAGCGTTTCCGTGCTGCCTGCGACGATTTCTTCGGACGCAAGACCCAGTATTTCAAGGAGATGAAGGAACGCTTTGCCGACAATGCAGCACGCAAGCAGGCACTTGTAGAACAGGCACAGGCACTGCAAGACTCAACGGAATGGAAGTCAACAACTGACAAGCTCATTGCATTGCAGAAAGAATGGAAGACCATTGGCATGGTGCCGAAGAAACTTGGAGACCAGCTGTGGAATGATTTTCTCGCTGCATGCAACAAGTTCTTTGAGGCTCGCAACGCAGCTAATGCAGGCACAAGAAATGAGGAAATGGAAAATCTTGAGAAGAAAACAAGCATCATAGAGCAACTGAAAGCTATAGCAGAGGAAGCTGCCGATGACGCAAAGGAGAAGGTACATGAACTCGTAGAACAGTATAATGCTGTCGGACATGTGCCTTACAAGGATAAGGACAAGATTTACAAGGCATATCATGAGGTGCTCGATAAACTCTACAAGGATATGAATATCAGCACTGCACGCCGTCGTCTTGACAACTTCAAGAACTCGCTGAAGGATGTAGCAAAGCGTGGCGAGAATGCTCTCGACAACGAACGTACCCGTCTGATGCGCCGTTATGAGTCGCTGAAGCAGGAAATCCAGACTTACGACAACAATCTCGGTTTCCTCAGCGTGGCATCTAAGAAGGGTAATTCGCTGGTTGATGAGATGAATCGCAAGATAGAAAAGCTGCGCGATGACTTGAAACTCGTGCGTGAAAAGATAAAGGCTATCGACGAGGAAAACAACGAAGAACAATAAAGACACTGTTTATATTGATATAATAAAGGGTTGGATGATATAAAATCCAACCCTTTATTAATAATATGTATATAAGAGAAAGTGTTGCCGAAGCAACACTTTCATTATGATTTACTGTACGTTCATTTCTTTCAGCAGACGGTCAGCGTGTCCCCACTTGTCCATCATGAAGATAACAAATCTGATGTCTACGCCGATGCAGCGTGCGAGTTTGCTGTCGAAATTGATGTCAGAAGAAAGTGAATCCCAGTTTCCGTCGAAAGCAAGACCTATGAGTTCGCCCTTGCCGTTGAACATCGGCGAGCCACTGTTGCCGCCAGTAATGTCGTTGTTAGTCAGGAAACAGAGCTGCATTTTGCCTGTCGTCTTGTCGGTATATCTGCCGAAATCCTTAGCCGTAAGCAGTTCGCGCATTATAGGTTCAGCAAAGTAGTCTATCACTTTGTCCTGTTTATCGAACTTCTCAACGAGGCTTTCCGCCGTTGTGTAGTAGCCCGAAGGTTTGCCGTTGAGCATAAATCCGCCAACCTGTCCGTAAGAAAGGCGCATAGTGAAGTTAGCGTCAGAGTAGTGAGGCAAGTCTTCTTCCATGCGCAGACGTGCTGCTGCAAGATATTTTTCCTGCTCGTCAACTTCCTCGCCTACGCCGCCCATCTGCTCTACCATTGACATATACATGTCTCTTAGTTGTAAGCCGAAGATATAGCCTGGATCTTTCTTGAAGTCCTTGCGGTTGATATAAATCTTCTCTCCGCTCTTCATGAGTTTCGATTTCTTGTAGAGGTTGTTTGCAAAGGCAGTGTAGTCGCCCTTGAATTTCTTCTTTATGTCATTGTAGAAAGCAGGCAGATATTTTGCGTCTACATGCTCCTCATAGTTCTTCAGCATAGCTGCGAGCACTTCCTTGTCGAGTGCTTCGTCCCATTCTTCGCTGTTGTCTTTTATAATAATGTACTGCTGTTCTTCCTTTGCATCAGGATTTTCAATTTTGTTCCATCCGTATGCTGTTTGCAGGGCACGGTTTCCGAGCTCGTTGGTACCAAAGAAAGACTCTCTCAGGTTCAGCACTGCGCGCATAGGCTCATAGCGCTGAGCATACAGGCGAGCCATCTTGTCGAAGTCGAGCTTACCTTTCAGGTAGCCGGTCTTGTCCATATACTTGCGGATGCGTGCTTCAAAGTCCTGCTTATGCTCAATTATTCCGATAGAGTCGATGCACTTGTTCATGCCGATAGAGTTTTTCCAGTAGTTGGCACTCTGTGCATATTTAGAGTCATACTTGATGCGTACGGCTTCGTCGGCACGCATGTGCTTTATCATTACGCCCTGTTTTACGCCTCTAATCTGTGCTCGTGGCTCGTTCTGGCAGTCGCGGCGTTCCTTTATGCCGTATGAAGACAGGTATCGGTTGGTTGAGCCTGGATATCCCATAGTCATTGCGAAGTCGCCGTCTTTATATCCTTCCATCGACACCTGTGCCCAGTGTTCTGGGTGGTAAGGCACGTTCTTTTCGCTGTATGCTGCCGGTCCGTTGGTCTCTGGGTCTGCATAGATGCGGAAAACAGAGAAGTCGCAAGTCTGGCGAGGCCACATCCAGTTGTCGGTTTCGCCTCCGAACTTACCCATCGACTTTGGCACTGTGAACACGAGGCGCAGGTCGGTGAAGTCGCGGTATGTAGTCTGATAGTACGCATTGCGCTCGTAGAACGGTTTTATTTCCAGTCGCAGGGTCGCATCTTTGGCTTTCACTTCCTTAGAGCGTGCATTTTCTATTGAGTCGAGGAACATTTCCTGCTCTTCGGCGGTCATCTTGTCGATGCCCATAGCCTTTATTTCCTCTGTAATGTCGCGCTGTTCTACCATGAACGACACGAACATGTCTTTGTTAGGCAGTTCCTCTTCAAACGACTTGGCATAGAAACCATTAAGCATGTAGTCGTGTTCCACTGTAGAGTGTGAGCGAATAGCCTCGAAACCGCAGTGGTGGTTGGTGAACACCAGTCCGTCTGGCGAAACGACCACTCCCGAGCAGTAGCCTGAGAAGTTGACCACAGCGTTCTTGATAGCGTCGCTGCTGTAGTAAAGTGAGCTGTACGGCAGTGAGTAACCCTCAGCCTGCATCTGCTCATAGATGGCTTGCGGCAGGTTGTAGAGTGTCCACATACCTTCGTCGGCATGGACTGTCGATACAGCCATCATTCCGGCAATGAGTAATGTTGATTTTTTCATACTAATTTGTTTTATTTGGTATATTCAAAATTGTTATTTCTGCTTCTTGAAGTATTTGCCTACGACAGGCAGGTTGCTCAGCGGAAAGTCGCGCTTCACTACTATCAGCACGTATATTCCGATGATTGCGGTGTTTGCCGTCAGTGCGTATATCGGTGCGAAATGCTTGTTGGAGTAGCTTATCATGCCGAAAAGCACCAGCGTAACGACGGTGTAGAACGCCATGTTGCCCAGTGGATAGTTGACTGGGTAGTACCGTTGCCCGATGACGTACGACAGTACCATCGACACGCCGTAGGCTGCAAATCCTGCCCATGCGCATGCCATGTAGCTGTAGCGTGGTATGAGCAGCACTATCATGGCTATCAGTATCACTGCTCCTATGCCTGAGAAGTATGCTCCCCAGATAGTCCTGTCGGTCAGTTTATACCAGAAAGACAGGTTGAAGAACACGCCGAACATTATCTCGGCTGCCATGACTATCGGCACGACGCGCAGTCCTTCCCAGTAGCTTCTGCCCACGAGATGTCGCAGAATGTCTATGTATCCCATGACGACGAGGAACGCCAGCAGCGTGAATATCAGGTAGTATTTCATTGCTTTGGCATACATCTCGCGGTTGTCTTGTTCTCTCGACTTTCCGAACACAAACGGCTCGTAGGCGTATCTGAATGCCTGTGTAATCATTACCATTATCATTGCTATCTTTATGCATGCTCCGTATATTCCCAGCTGGTGCACTGCCTCGTCGCGCGTACCGTCGAAGAAGTAGGGGAACAGCATCTGCGATGCCGTCTGGTTGAGCTGTCCGGCTATTCCCATTATGAACAGTGGCAATGCGTAGAGCAGCATTCTGCGGCATGCCTGCCAGTCGAATCCGTGCCCTATGCCTGCCCTTATCTCCTTGTGCAGCAGCAGTGTCTTTGCCAGAGTGCATATAATGTTGATGTAGAACACCCATGCCACGTCGAGCGTGAACTGGTCGTCGTAGATGCCAAAGACGTTCCAGCGGAAGTAGGGGAACACTACCAGGTAGAGCAGGTTGAGCGTAATGGTGAGCAGTATGTTGAATATCTGTATTCCGGCAAACTTCAGTGGCTTGTGTACGAAGCGCAGATAAGCCATCGGAATAGCTATGAAGGCATCGATGGCAACCGTTACAAACACTACCCAGACGTATTCGGGATGGTCACCGTAGCCCATTGCTGAGGCTATCGGCACCTTGAAAATCAGGACCATTGCTGCGAAGATGAGCGATGTTGTGGCAAGCATCCGCAGTGTCGTTGAGAATATGCGTTGCGGGTTTTCGCCTTCTTTCGACATGAAGCGGAAGAATGTTGTCTCCATGCCGTAGGTCAGTATTATGATGAGTAGTGCGACGTAGGCGTAGACGTTGGTTATTATTCCGTATTCGCCGCCTGCCGCGCTGAACTTTGCGGTCTGTATGGGCACGAGCAGATAGTTGATGAAGCGTGCCACGATGCTGCTCAGTCCGTAGATTGCCGTGTCCTTTGCCAGACTCCTTATGCTTGCCATTGGTTATGTCGTTTGTTGTCTTTTTGTTTTTATCCGAAGAACATGTAGCAGATGACTATTGCCGCTATTATTCCGGCGAGGTCTGCCAGCAGTCCGCAGGCTACGGCATGTCGCGTGTAGCGCACGCCTACCGAGCCGAAATATACTGCCAGAACGTAGAACGTAGTGTCGGTGGAACCTTGAAAAATGCAGCTCAGCCTGCCTATGAACGAGTCGGCTCCGAAGGTCGACATGGCATCCACCATCATTCCTCTTGCTCCGCTTCCCGACAGCGGTTTCATGAGTGCTGTCGGCAGGGCGTCGACGAAGTCGGTGCGCATGCCGCTGATTCCTACTGTCCACTTTATTCCGTCGATGAGATAGTCCATTGCTCCCGATGCGCGGAATACGCCTATGCCTACGAGTATTGCTACAAGATATGGTATGATGCGAACGGCTGTCGAGAATCCGTCCTTTGCTCCTTCCACGAAGGCGTCGTAGCAGTTTACTTTCCTGATGGCTCCTGCTGCGATGAAACCTACGATTATTGCCATGAGCGATATGTTTGCTACGAGCGTGCTGACCACGTTCATCTGCTCCTGCGGCATTTGTCCGAAAGCCCATATTATGGCAGCCACGACGGTGCACAGTCCGCCCAGCGTGAACAGCAGTGTGCGGTTGAGCAGGTTGATGCGCTGGAAGAGCGACGTAACGATTATGCCCGTCATTGTCGAGAAGAACGTGGCGAGCAGTATGGGCACGAAGATGTCGGTAGGCTGTGCTGCTCCCTGCTGTGCGCGGTAGACCATTATCGATACGGGAATGATTGTCAGTCCGCTCGTGTTCAGCACGAGAAACATTATCATCGGGTTCGACGCGGTGTCCTTCTTTGTGTTCAGTTCCTGCATCTGTTCCATTGCTTTCAGTCCGAGCGGCGTAGCGGCATTGTCGAGTCCGAGCATGTTTGCCGCGATGTTCATGAATATAGAGCCTGTTGCGGGGTGCCCTTTCGGAATGTCGGGAAACAGTTTCGTGAACACGGGGCTCAGCACTCGTGCGAAAGCATTGATTACTCCGCCTCGCTCGCCTATCTTCATTATGCCGAGCCACAGGGCGAGAACGCCTGTCAGACCCAGCGAGATTTCAAATGCATCTTTCGACATGTCGAATGTCGACTGCATCATCAGCCCAAACACTTCTGTGTCGCCGAGAAACACCAGCTTGATGAGTGCCACGACGAAGGCTATCAGAAAGAATGCTATCCAAATGTAGTTCAGTACCATAACGCTTGCAAAAGTAATAAGTTTTTTTCACCTGCGAAAGCAATTACTGCTATAATTTCGCATGCCGTAGAAAGATGTGGCAGCGTCGGCTCTTGCCGAATGGAAAATGGCGGAATGTATAGCGATGCTCCGAGCGGTTTCTGCGGCGCGAAAAGATATAATCAATTTTGGCTCGTTTACTGTCGCGAGAATGCCCGCGAAAGTCGTTTCTGAAATCAGAGGGGCAAAATACGCGCGTATTTCGCGTATATCTGCAACGGTCTGACAGTCAGTCTGTTAGTCGTAAATATATGTCTTTTGCGCAGGAAATGTGAACGTTAAAATTGTCAAAGAGCATGTTTGACATTGTCAAACACACTGTTTGAGGGTGTCAAACATAGTGTTTGGGAGTGTCAGACGCTGTGTCTGGCAAGCAAAATTGACGAAATAGGCGCGTCAAAGGTACTCTTTGACAATTTTAACAGTTGTGTCTGGTCTTGAAATTAACAGATTTTTGCAGTTTCGGAGGCTGTTCCGATTCTATTTGAACGATTTTCCCCTGTCAAAATTTTTCATCATTTTCGGGGTCGAAACAAAATTCCGTTCACTTTGGCACACTTTTTGCTGTGCATGGGAAAGCAGCCTCAGAAACCGCCGCCGTCAGTGCCCGTCAAGGTGCGCACAAAGCCTGGCAGACGCGGTCTTGAAACATCCGTCCCTTCGACGTGCTCAGCAGACCGTTGTTTATGATGGCGAAACACAGTTCATGCCCGTTAGCCGACGTGCAATAGCCTGCCAGCGAGCTGACGCCGGTAACCGTTCCCGTCTTCGCCCTGACGTTTCCGGCAGCGTGTGTCCCGCGCATCCTGTTCTGCAGCGTGCCGTCCTGACCGGCTATAGGCATCGAGTTGTAGAGATAATAATATATGTCTTCGTTGTTCCAGGCATATTTCAGCAGTTCCACCTCCACCTCCGGCGTCAGGTAGTTGTACAGCGACAGTCCGCTGCCGTCGGCTATCCGGTAGTCTGAGGCGTTGAGCCCGATTTTGTTTATCAGCCTCTTGATAGCCGCAGCCGCCTGCTTGGCAGTAGCATATCGGCTGCCCTGCTGCGCCGCAATCTGATAGAACAGTGCTTCGGCATACAGGTTGTCGCTCTTCTTCATCATGCGTTGCAGTATCTGGTCGATGGTGTGCGTGCGTGTGCAAAGCTCGAACGTGCCGTGCGGAGTAGTGCCCTTGTCAGTAGTAATGTCGAGATATATGCCCGTGTTTGTCAGCATGCTGATAAACGTTTCCATGAAGTTGTCCTTCCTGTTTACGAGCAGTGGCGAGAGCACGGGGTTCTTGTCGTCCCAGCACCATCCCTCGCCCAGCAGGTCGCGGTCCTTCATCGACACGTCGGCAACAATCTTTCCCCTTATCGTGTCAATCTCCATTTTGCGCAGACTCTCAACAAACGCACGCATGTCGTCGTTGTTAAATCGCGGGTCAAGACCGCCTATGCAGTAGATGTTGCCCACAAGCGTCTTGTCGCTGACAGTGCCCGAATATCTCAGCTGCGTCTTCAGCTGGTACGAACTGCCGAGACAGTCGATGGCAGCAACGGCAGTAACCATCTTCATAGTAGATGCCGGACGCATCAGTTGCCGCTCGTTGTGGCAGAAAATGACGGAGTCGGCAGTCAGGTCGTAGACCATCAGCCCCACCTGCGACGTCTGGAACATGTCGTGATGCAGCAGGTTGCCAATGCGTTCCTGTATGTTTGCAGGCCATTCCAGCAGGTCGTTGTCAGCCGAAAGCAGGCTGTCCATGTCGTGAACAAGCACCAGCGAGTCGGTCATGACCGAGTCCTCGCGCGTCTGGTCGAACTCCTGAGCAGTCATGGCAACAGGAGAAAGCAGAACTAAACAAGTCAGTATAAAGTCTCTAAGTTTCATCGTAAGTGTCTGTAAACTAATGTCTTTCGTTAGATCTTGATGCCTTGAAGACGGCAGGAAGATATTAATTTTTTGTAAAGATAGGGCTTTTTTCTGTGAAAAAGGTTACAGAATTAAATGAATTATGTATTTTTGCATGATTAAAAAGATTATTAACACAACAACACTAAGACGACAATGAAAACAATTACAGTATTACTTTTGTGCGTGCTCGGCACTCTGTGCGGCACTGCGCAGACAACAGAGTACGAGAGCATGAAGGCTCAGATGACGGAAAAATCAATACCGCTGGTAAATATTACAGTTGACGTAGACAAACTCAACAGCAGTACCTACATCAACGGAACGATAGAAATAAGCGACATGCAGAAACGCACTGAGGGACAGCAGACAGCCTTCTACGACTGTACACTGCGCTATCGCGGAGCATCGTCGCTGGCATACGACAAGAAATCGCTTAACCTGAAACTGACGGATGAAAATGGCGCCGACCTCGACGTCAGCCTCTTCGGCATACGCGCAGAAAACAGCTGGATTCTCGATGCCATGACGATAGACCGCAGCAGAATGAGAAACAGGGTCTGCTTCGACGTATGGAACGAGATGAGCAAGACACCATACACCACGAGATACAATCAGCGCAACGGCACGGACGGACTGCACGTGGAACTGTTTATCAACGGAAACTATCACGGACTCTACTGCATCAACGACAAGGTAGACCGCAAACTGCTCGGACTGAAGAAGGCTAAGGCGGAAACAGCGGGCTACACTACGCGCGGAATACTCTACAAATGCAGCAACTGGAACAGTGCTGCCATGCTGACGGAATATGCCAATGCCGACGTCAACAGTGCAGAGTGGAACGCCTGGGAACTGCAATATCCTAACGACTATGCCAATGCCGACACATGGAATCCGCTCATGCAGCTGATTGACTTCTGCGGCGCAGCAACGACAGACGATGCCTTCGTAAAATCGTTCGACACATATTTCTATATGGACAACGTAGTGGATTATTTCACGTTCGTAAACGCTCTGAACGTGAGAGACACCGGATATAAGAACACATTCCTGTCGATTCCGAACATAACTGAAGGACACCGCTTCCTCATAACGGTCTGGGACATGGACACATCGTTTGGCAGCGACTGGGACGGAAGCTATCTCGAAGAGACATCGAGCCTCGACCGCTTCGACTATACGGCACCGTTCAACCGTCTGCGCGCAGGAAACCTGATGTCGTTCAACGACCTTTGCCTGGCAGAATGGCAGAAATACTATCAGACACTGTTCCTGCCTGAAAATATAAATGCACGCTTCGACGCATACGCACAGCAGCTGACTGAGAGCGGAGCATGGCAGCGTGAGGTTGAAAAGTGGAACAACAATCCTGTAGAACTGCAACCTTCTATAGCCGATGAAATGCAATACATCAAGACATGGTATGCTTCCAACTACAACAGTCTGTGCCAGCAATGGGACACAGCGACGGGCATCAGTGAAGCAACAACTGACAGTGGCAAGCACGATGTCTATGACCTGCAGGGACGCAGGATTCGTACAGGAGTGGACAGCAGCTATAGCCTGAACGGTCTGAAGGCAGGGGTCTACATCCTGAACGGAAAGAAGATAACGGTAAAATAGAAATAATAAACATCATGACCTACAAGTATGACTTTCTAATTATTGGTGCCGGAGTTGCCGGAATGAGCTATGCTCTGAAGGTGGCAAAGGCAAAACGAGGCAAGGTCTGTATCATCTGCAAGACATCTCTCGATGAGGCGAACACCTCGTTTGCACAGGGTGGTGTCGCATCGGTTACAAACCTTGCTGTCGACAACTTTGAAAAACACATCGAAGACACTATGATTGCCGGCGACTACATTAGCGACCGCGCTGCCGTTGAGCAGGTGGTAAGATGTGCGCCGGAGCAAATTAAGGAACTGGTAGAGTGGGGCGTCAACTTCGACAAGCGCGAAGATGGATCTTTCGACCTGCATCGTGAAGGAGGACACTCGGAGTTTCGCATCCTGCACCATGCCGACGATACAGGCGCAGAGATACAGCGCGGACTGATGGAGGCTGTCAGGGCTTGTCCCGACATCGAGGTAAAGGAAAACCACTTTGCCGTAGAGATAATCACGCAGCACCATCTCGGAGCAAGGATTACAAGGCGTACACCTAACATTAACTGCTACGGAGCCTATGTACTGAACCCAAAGACACAGAAAGTGGACACATACCTGTCGAAGGTTACACTGATGTGTACGGGCGGATGCGGAGCTGTCTACCAGACAACCACCAACCCTGTCATCGCCACTGGCGACGGCGAGGCAATGGTCTACCGTGCAAAGGGAACAGTGGCAGATATGGAGTTTGTACAGTTTCACCCTACTGCGCTCTATTCTCCAGGCGAAACACATCCGGCATTCCTCATCACTGAGGCTATGAGAGGCTATGGAGGAATACTCCGACTGCCGAACGGCGAATCGTTCATGGAGAAGTATGACGAAAGACTTTCGCTAGCTCCGCGCGACATAGTGGCACGCGCAATAGACAAGGAAATGAAGATTCACGGCATCGACCATGTATGTCTCGACGTTACGCACAAGGATGCTGAGGAAACGAAACGGCACTTCCCAAACATATATATGAAGTGCAAGACGCTCGGAATAGACATCACGACTGATTATATACCTGTTCGCCCGGCTGCACACTATATGTGCGGAGGTATAAAAGTAGACCTCAACGGATGCTCAAGCATAGAGCGTCTGTATGCCATAGGCGAATGCTCATGCACAGGACTGCATGGAGGCAACCGACTGGCGAGCAACTCACTCATCGAGGCTGTAGTCTATGCTGACAAGGCTGCACAGCATTCGCTGGAGCATTTCGACGACTATGACTTCAACGAGAAGGTGCCGGAATGGAACGATGAGGGAACGATGACCAACGAGGAGCAGGTGCTTATAACGCAGAGTGTTAAGGAAGTGGGCGAAATTATGTCAAACTACGTAGGCATAGTACGAAGCGACTTGCGACTGAAACGTGCATGGCATCGACTCGACATACTATATGAGGAAACAGAAGAACTGTTTAAGCGTGTCAAGGCAAGCCGTGATATATGCGAACTTCGCAACATGATAAACGTGGGATATCTTATCACTCGATGGGCTATAGAGCGCAAGGAGTGTCGCGGACTGCACTTTACGACAGACTATCCGCACCATGCATACGACAAGAAATAGAAGTATCGCAAGACACGTAAGCATCACGACGATGCGCAAGGCATAAGAAATAACAACAAGAGAGACACCTTCCGAAAGGTGTCTCTCTTGTTGTTATGTGTGTATGTCCTATATGTATTAAGATATATTCCCTTTTATTGTGTGTCAAAGACAATTACTTTATAGTAGTCTTTCCTACTATTTATCATTGTGAAGTGCATGCTTATTGCACTTCACCGCGCAGAATGACCTTGCTGATAATCGGTGTCGTATAGGCGTAAGGTATGAAGTCTATAGACGGAATTGGCTTCGTGATAATAAGGTTGGCTATCTTTCCGCGTGTTATTGAGCCTACAATATCGCTGCAACCCATAGCCGCAGAAGTGTTGATAGTTGCTGCATTGATGGCTTCGGCAGGCATAAGGCGCATCTTGATGCATGCCAGTGAAATGGCAAACTTCATGTCGCCAGAAGGCGTAGAACCTGGATTGTAGTCGGAAGCAATGGCTACGGGCAGTCCGGCCTCTATCATCTTGCGAGCCGGAGCAAACGGCATATTGAGGAAGAACGATGTTCCGGGCAGGGCTGTAGGCATGGTCTGTGCTGTCAGGAACAGTTCTATGTCGTGGTCGGTCATGCTTTCAAGATGGTCAACCGATAGTGCATCGTGAGCCACAGCAACCTCTACACCGCCTGAATCAGCCAGTTCCTGACCGTGAATCTTTGGACGCATACCGTATTTTGCTGCTGCTTCCATTATGCGTGCCGTCTCTTCGGGAGTGAAGAAACCACGATCGCAGAACACGTCGACGAAGTCTGCGAGTTGTTCGGCGCCCACTTTCGGTATCATATCGCTGATAACGTGGTCTACATATTCGCCCTGTCTGCCAGCGAAGGCACGTCCTACAGCGTGTGCACCAAGAAATGTGGCACGTACGACAAGTGGAAAAGTATTCTTTATACGTCGTATCACGCGCAGCATTTTCAGTTCATCGTCGGTGTTAAGTCCATATCCGCTCTTTATCTCTATGCATCCTGTGCCTTTTGCCATGACCTCTCTCACGCGCTCGGCAGCCTGTTCGTAGAGCTCATCTTCAGTCAGTTCGTGCAGTCGGTCGGCAGAGTTGAGTATTCCGCCACCCCGTCGCGCAATCTCTTCATACGACAATCCTTGTATCTTATCTACAAATTCGCCTTCTCTACTGCCAGCATATACTATGTGCGTATGGCTGTCGCAGAACGAGGGTAGCACTGTTCCCTGCATGGCGTCAATAGTGTTGTCGGCATCGGGCAGTATGTTTGTGTTGTCGGCAGAGCCGAAATCCTTTATCATTCCGTCTTCTATCAGCAGCCAAGCGTTGTCTATGGTTTCGATGTGAGCCATCTCCTTGCCTGCCAGACGCATCTTTCCGGCAGGCAATATGCCCGCCAGTGTCTTGATATTTCTTATCAGTGTCGTTGCCATAATAGTAATGTTTTCTCTTTAAACTATTAATATAATATGTAGTATCAGTTGGTTTTCATATCGTATTTTATGCTTGCGAGTTCCTCGTTAGCCTTTTCTATCTTCTTGCCCAGCGATGCCTTGTGTTCTTTCATGCGCTTGTCTATATCCTTGTCGGCAAGAGCCAGCATCTGCGCAGCAAGCAGTGCGGCGTTCATTGCGCCGTTGACGGCAACTGTAGCGACAGGTATTCCCGGTGGCATCTGTACTATAGACAGCAGTGCATCCATACCGTCGAGCATTCCTTTTATAGGCACTCCGATGACAGGCAGGGTTGTCTGAGCCGCTATGACACCAGGCAGTGCGGCAGACATTCCTGCACCTGCGATGATAACTTTTATGCCTCTTGCTTCTGCATTCTTGGCAAATGCTTCAACGGCGTCTGGCGTACGGTGTGCTGATAGTGCGTTAACCTCGAACGGGATGTTCAGTTCGTCTAACTGTTTCATGGCTTTTTCCATGACAGGCAGGTCGCTTGTGCTGCCCATGATGATGCTTACTAATGGTGTCATATTTCTTGTTTAATAGGTTTTACATATATATTATTGCCATGAAGGCGCATATTGTTCCAACGATAAATCCCACGATTACCTGTGCGAGAGTGTGCTGTCGCAGTATCATTCGGCTTGTGCCTACTACTCCGCCCATTATTACTACCACCGACAGCCACCATGATGGGTTGAAAATGAAGATGTGCGAGAAAGCCATTATTGCTCCTGCCACGCCTCCTATTGCTGCCGAGTGTGTTGAAATTTTCCAGTGGATGTTTATTATGGCGCATACTATCTGTATGAACAGTGCTGCTATTAGGATTGTTCCCATGAAGTGCGGGATGTGCATGCGCTTCATGAAATAGAAGCACGAGAAGTAGCAGATGATAGAGATAACGTATGGTATGATGCGTTTTTCCTTTGCTCCGAACTCAATCGGTGTCCACCCGTGATAGTTTCGGTAGGCTCGTATGAGCAGTGTCGGCAGCAACACGGTGAACAGATATACAAGTGTCAGTACGAAAATCTTTGCCAGAAAAGGGTAGTAGCTGAGGTTGCTGAACAGGAAAAGAGCTATCAGTCCTACCAGCGGAAGGTAGAACGGAGTGAAGATAACGCTCAGTATTCGAGCGACGATTATAATGTTTTTCTCGTTCATTGTTCTTTTCTCAGTCTTGCAACCGGTATTCCTAATTTCTCCCGATATTTGGCTATTGTGCGTCGTGCGACGGGGAAACCTCGTTCTTCGAGCAGTTCTTTCAGTTTCTCGTCTCCGTATGGGTGTTTCTTGTCTTCGTTGTCTACGATGTCTTGAAGTGCTATTCTTACCTGTTTTATAGACAATTCCGTTCCCTCTTCGGTGGTATAGGTGTCGCTGTAGAATGTTCTCAGCGGATAAATGCCCCAGCGTGTCTGTACGTATTTCAGGTTAGACACTCTCGATATGGTCGACACGTCGAGTCCGCAGCGCTCCGATACGTCTTTCAGAGCCATTGGTTTCAGGTCAGCTTCGTCGCCGCTGACAAAGAATTTGTGCTGAATTTCAACAATAACCTTCATTGTTGTCAGCATGTTTGAGCGTCTCATGGTTACCGCGTCGATGAAGTCTTGTGCCCGTTCCACCTTGTCGCGTGCATATTTCAGTGCTTCCCGCTCTCCCTTAGTGAGTGTCTTGCGGTCTTTCTGGTATTCGCCCACCATGTCGTTGAACGATGGCGACACCGTGAGGTGTGGCAGGTTGCCTCTGTTCAGATATATGCTGATGTTTCCGTCGTCGTCGGTGTCGACGATGAAGTCAGGCGATATCTGTTGCAGGCTGCGTCCTATTGTTTCTCCGAGAGCGGCACCTGGTCGCGGGTTCAGCCTCCGCACTTCCTGCTGTACGGCTTTCAGGCTGTCGTAGTTCAGGTGCATTTTCTCTTGAATGAGCTTCCAGCTCTTTCTTTTGAATAGGTCGAAGTATCTTTTTATTATGCTTTTCAGGTTTGTCAGTGCAGCGTATGCATCGCTGTTTTTTTTCTTTTCTGCTGCCAGTTGTCGCATTTTGCGTTCTATCTGTATCATCAGACACTCTTGCAGCGTGCGTGCTCCGATGCCGGCAGGGTCGAAAGTCTGCAAAACGGCAAGCATCCTGCCTATTTCTTTCTCGTCGACGTAGATGTTGTGGTATATAGCCAGTTCGTCGGAGATGGTGGCAAGGTCTTTCCGCAGCAGTCCGTCGTTGTCGAGCGAGCCTATCAGGTATTCCAGCACGTCTTGTTCCTGTTCGTTGAGCGATGTTTCTCCCATCTGCTCTTTCAGGTAGTCGTAGAATGAGACGGTGTCGCCATAGACCATTTCTTCGTAGTCTGCGGCATAGTTGGTGATGTGTTCCTTTTCATAGTTTGGCAGCCTGTCGTCGCTGTCTATGTTGTCGAGTGCAGCGTCTATGGCGTCGGCTCTTTCTTCGCGTTCCGTCTGCTGCTCATACGTTTCCAATGCATCTGCATTTTCGGCGTTGTCGTTGTTTTCGGCATATTCGTTGTCCGACAGGGTTTCGAGTGCTGGGTTGTCGTCAAGTTCTGCGTTTACGGTCTCCTCGAGTTGTGCCAGTGGCATCTCGAGAAGTTTCACCTGTATCATCTGGCTTGCAGTCAGTCGTTGCTGTTGTATTGCCTTTTGCAGTTGTTGCTGATAAAGTCCCGTTCGCATCTTGTAGCCTCCTTATGTTGTTCTATGCGTTTTTCTGTCGTTGTCCCATTCGTGCTTCTACTACATTTACAACGTAGTCGCCGAGTTTTTCACATTCCTGTACGATGTCCATGTACATTGTTCCTATGGCGTAGGTGTACTTATGTTCGTTCACGTCGGTAATGTTTTGAGTTTTCAGCTGAGTGCGATAGTTGTTTATTTCGTTTTCTATGTTGAACGAGCGGTTGGCATCGAGCAAGTCCTTTCGTCCCGAAAGCATGACGTTCATCTGTGTCAGTGCGTCGTCGGTGAGTTGCATCAGTTGTGTCATGTGCTCGTATTGCTTTTCGGTAAACTCCTCCTTGTCCTTTATTCTTCTGCTGAGTGTTCGTGCGATGTTGTAGCAAGAGTCGCCGATGCTCTCTATTTCGCTTATTTCGCGCAGCATGGCTCTGATTTTTGCCTTTGTTTCGTCAGACAGGTGTGAGTTGCTCACTTCGTCGAGGTATTTGGCAATTTCTATTTCCATGTTGTCGCTGATGCCTTCGTATTTCTCTATTCTCGAGAATGCCTTTGCAAACTTTGCCTGGTCTTTTTCGTGCAGAAGTTCCCTCACCATGCCGAACATGCGCTGTATGCGTTCGGCAAACGAGCGTATTTCCTTTTGTGCCTCGAGCACTGACAGTTCTGGTGTCTTCATTATGCCGGCTGTGATGAAGTGCAGGCGGAAGTCTTCTTCCTCATCCTGTTTCTTAGGTTTGATGACCAAGCATACAAAGCGCTCGATGAGCGGCACAAACCATATCAGCAGCAGGGTGTTGCTGATGTTGAAGGCGGAGTGGAATGTTGCGAGCACCATAGAAGCCTTTACTGCGAAGTTTGGCGCCGTTGCCGGCATGTCGGGGGCGAAGCCTACGATGTGGCAGACCATGCTGAAGAACGGTTTTAGCAGTATCAGTACCCAGATTACGCCCAGGCAGTTGATGCTGAGGTGTGCGAAGGCTGCACGTCGTGCCGATATGTTTGCCGTTGCGGCTACTATGTTCGACGTTATGGTCGTGCCTATGTTTTCTCCCAGCACGAGCATTATGCCCTGATCGATGTGCAGTACGCCTGTGGTGCAGAGGGTCATCGTTATAGCCATGATGGCTGCCGACGACTGTACGCAGAGCGTGAGCAGCGTTCCCATGAGCAGGAACAGCAGCGAGTTCCAGAACGTGTTGGCGTTGAATTGGCTGAAAAATGCGCTTATGTTGTCGGCATACTGTCCTGCCACGAGGTCGGAGCCTGTTGCTTTCAGCGTGCCCAGTCCCAAGAAAAGGAATGCTACGCCGAAGAGGAAGTCGCCCAGTATGCGGCGCTTTTTCATGTATATGAGTATGATGCCGACGAAGAATGCCGAATAGACATAGTCTGTAATGTTGAACGAGAAGCCGAGCGACATGATCCAAGCCGTTATGGTCGTACCGATGTGTGCGCCCATTATGACGGAGATGGCTTGCACGAGCGTGAGCAGTCCGGCGTTGACAAACGACACGGTCATGAGCGTTGTAGCCGTAGAACTCTGTACGGCTGCCGTAACAAACATGCCGGTCAGCATGCCGGTAAAGCGGTTTGTCGTCATTGCTCCCAGAACGTGGCGCAGCTGCGAGCCTGCCATCTTCTGTAAACTCTCGCTCATCGACTTCATTCCGAACATCAGCAGAGCCAGCGAACCAACAAATTTGAATATTATCAGTATGTCCATAATATCGTTAAAGTCTGTGTTTCATCCTTAATATGTCCGACAGGCGGTTGTGGGCGGCTGCAAGTCTGTGGTCGCTTTGCTTTTGCCGGCATTTCCATGCCTGTGTTTTCAAGTTGCAAAGATACGAATAACTATGCTAAGAACAAAGGAAAATGCCTATATTTTCAATAATTTTTCGGCAGTGTCGTGTTGTTTTTTCTGTGGCAGGGGTGTCGTGGTACGAATGGGAAAAGTTGTGGGTAGTCAACTCAAGGTGCCGGCTCGTGGCGAGAAGATGCTAATCAATTTTGGCTCGTTTACTGTCGCGTGAGTGCCCGCGAAAGTCGTTTCTGAAATTGCAGGGGCAAAATATGCCCAAAATTCGTATATATCTGCAATCGACTGACATTCAGTTTGTTAACTCTAAACATAAGCGTTTTGTGCAAGAAACACAAGTGTTAAAATTGTCAAAGAGTATGTTTGACATTGTCAAACAGTGTGTTTGAGGAGGTCAGACATAGTGTTTGGGCATGTCGGGCACAGCATTTTGCATGGCGAAAAATGCGAAATAGATGTCTCAAAGATACTCTTTGACAATTTTAACAATTATGTATGGTCTTGAAATTAACAGATTTTTGCACTTTCGGGGCTAAAAATTTTCTATTTGGAGAGTTTTTCTGTGTCAAAAATTTTCATCATTTTTCGGGTCGGAGAGAATTTCTGACGAGTTTGGCACGGTTTTTGTAGGGAGTCGGTTTTGCCTGTCTTGTTTTTGCGTCTGCAAGCCATTGCCGACGGTTTCCCCAGCTGGCATTCACCGTTGCATCATCTTTCCCACCATCGTGCTTAGCCTTGCAGCAGCGCGGTCGGTGATGTGGTCGGCGTCAAAGAAGTCGCTGTCGCTGAACATCCGGCTGTCGTGCAGGTCGACTACGGTGGCGCCGTAAAGCCTTCTGCACTTGTCGAGCGTAGAATCTATGAACCGTCGCTGTCGCACGGGTATCAGTCGGTTGTATTTCTTGCATGTTGGTGTCTGCACGATGGTTAGCCTCAGTCGGTTCTTCTTGCAGTATTCGGCTATGTCGAGCAGTTCCCTTGCGTTGTAGTCAGCCAGTCGCCAGTCGCCGCAGATATGTCCTTCAGCCCTCTGCCTGACGCTCTCGTCGTCAAGCTGCGACGGGTCGCGCTGGTCGGCCTTGTAGGTGTAGCACCATCCGGCAGAGTCTATCTCCATGTCCTCGTGCCTCATGTGCTTCTGCCATTTAGCCTGTACGGTGGCAGGATGCAGCAGTTCCAAAGAATATTCCGACAGCAGGCTGTGTCGCCTGATGCCCATGTATATGCGGTAGAACGTAGCCCTGTGTGCGCCTATCTCGTCGAGCGACGGGTCGAAAAGATTGGAGTTGTCGACGGTAATGATGACGTTTTTCAGCCGCTTGCACATCGGTGCATAGTGCCTGAGCAGCAGGTTGTCGTAGTCGATGGTCTGCGACACGTTGGCAAGGTTGTATGCGTTGCAGCCGACGTATTGCGGTCTGAAACTGAAAAGCGCGTGCGAGTTGCCGAGAATTATGGTCTCCACAGTGGCAGCATTGTCGGTCATCCATCGGTTTTTAGCCTTGTAAGAATTGTCCCACGAGCGTATGTAAGCCTCGATGCCGGCGGCGATGAGAGCCGCAAGCACGAGAAAAATCGCTGTCTTTATGATAAATCTACGCATGGCTTTCTTAGAATTGGAAATAAATAAACGTTTGTGCCTCGCCCCTCAGCAGTATGATGGCAGTGGCAATGAGAAGGTAGACGGCATAGCGCGCGACGGTCGTCTTCGCTCCGGCAGCACCCATCCAGCCTGCAAAATGCAGTGCGTGGGGGTGTCGGCGCTGCATCCATTCTGCTGCAACGATGACGGCTGAATAGAGCAGTGCCGCCTTTCCGTGCATAATAGTCAGCGGACTGTCTGCCATGCTTGCAGCCAAGTGGACGATGTAGTCAACCGCCTGCGACATCGACGGGGCGCGGAATATTATCCAGCCGAACACCACCAGCAGGAACGTCAGCAGCATCCTGCACACGTCGGCGATGCACAGCTGAGGCTCGTCGGCAAACTTCCGCGACTTGCTGACAAGTATTATCGGCACGAAAAGCACTGCATGATACAGTCCCCAGCAGACGTATGTCCAGTTGGCGCCATGCCACAGTCCGCTCAGGGCAAACACCGTCAGCGTGTTGCGAAGCGTAATCCACCTGCCGCGACGGCTACCTCCGAGGGGAATGTAGACGTAGTCGCGAAACCAAGTCATAAGCGAGATGTGCCAGCGACGCCAGAATTCGGCTATGTTTCGCGAGAAATAAGGCATGCGGAAGTTCTGCATCAGGTTTATGCCGAACAGCCTTGCCGTGCCTATCGCTATGTCGCTGTAGCCCGAGAAGTCGCAGTAAATCTGGAAAGTGAACAGTATGGCGCCGACAGCCATCGTCGTTCCGTTCATCGACGAATAGTCCTGCCAAATAGTATCAACAGCCAGCGCGCAGTTGTCGGCTATAACCATCTTCTTGAAAAATCCCCACAGCATCTGCCTGCAACCGTCGACGGCACGCGGATAGCTGAACGTGCGCCTGCCGAGCATCTGCGGCAGAAGGTTTGTGGCACGCTCTATCGGACCGGCAACAAGCTGCGGAAAGAACGCAATGAACGTGCAGAATGCCACAAGGTCGCTGGTGGCGGCAATCTTTTTTCTATACACGTCGATGGTGTACGACAGCGACTGGAACGTATAGAAACTGATGCCCACAGGCAAGATAATGTTCAGCGTCGGAAAATCGGCAGACATGCCTATCGACGAAAGCATGACGGCAAAATTGTCGACGAAGAAGTTATAGTATTTGAATACAGCCAGAATGCCTATGTTCAGCACAATGTTGGCAGCCACAGTCAGCCTGTCCCGCCTCTTGCTCTCTGCACTTCCGACGATGAGCAGACCGCTCGCGAAACTGCTGAGCGACGTTATCATTATCAAGATGAGAAACCGCCAGTCCCACCAGCCGTAGAAAACGTAGCTCGCCGCAAGCAGCACGCTGTTTTGAAGTCTGACGCTGCGGCGTGTCAGCCAGTACAGTGCGAACACCACCGGCAGGAATATAAGAAAAGCTGCTGACGTAAATGACATGCTGCGTTCTTGGAGTTTATTAGTTATTCAGTCCTTGTTTACCTTTCGCCTCATAACGTGTATGGAAAACGAAAGCTATATAATTATAAACGCTCAACATAAGAATTTATTATGCTGAGCGTTTAATGATTTTATTTATTCATCCCAAATTGTTCCGCCTGATGATGTCGGCTTGTCGTCTTCGTCTATTTCCATGTTAAAGGAATTGGCTCCTACTGTCGGGTTGCCTGCATCGCTTGCTCCAGGACCGAGACAAACTAATTCTGTACTTAATACTTTTATAGTTGGTTTTATATATGTCTCCATTTTTATGTATATATCTTTTATGTTTATAATTCTGTTGTCTGTCGATGAAACTATGTTGTTAATTCTTGACAATCTTCTTGCCGTTTATGATGTAAATGCCTTTAGGCAGGCTGCTGAACGACATGTCGATTCTGCGGCCTTGCAAGTCGTAGATGACGTTAGAGCTGTCTTCCTGAACCATCTGGAATGTCAGTGCGGTAGTTTCGTCTGTAGGTTTGTCGTCCTGTTGTGCTATGCGTAGGTATGCAGGACCGTTGCTTCCGTCTTGTCGGTTGAAGAAGTAAGCACGGAAAGCAGGAACAGTTGCATCGGAAACAAGTCCGAAGTTGCTGCCGGCATCGTCAAGATTGTAGATGTTGTTGAGCGTGTTGCTATGGAAGATACCTTTAAATCCGAAGATGTCGGCTGTTGTTATTGCTCTTTTATCGGCATTGACTACGGCGTTTTCGCCAATGAAGTTGAGAGTCTTGCCATGCAAGTTCCACTCCTCGCCCCAACGATTGCCTGGAACGGCTATAATGTATGGTATGTATGCTTCCATGTGGCTTGCATAGTCGAAGTAGACAGTTCCGTTGTCAGCCTGCTGTGTGTACGACTTAACCCAGAAGTCTTTGCCTGAGTCGGTCTTACTGTGGAACCAGTCTATCTGCTTGTTGCTTTCGGCAACAACTACCTTGTCAACATCGAAAGGCAGAACGATGGTCTCCCAGCCGCCTGTTCCGTTGGTTGAATGTTCCATTCTTCGACTGTAACTTATGGTCTCGGCGGTGAAAGTGCTTGGTACATACAGTGAGTAATTGTCGCTGAGTGTGATACTTTCAGACCTGTCTCCTATGATTACGTTTGAACTGATTCCGGCAGGCACGCTGCCAGTGTTGCTCAAGTAGTAGAGTGTGTTTGGATTGTTGTTTGGTGTTACATGATTGACAGACGTCGTAGCACTCATGTCAACAGCCAAAGCATTTTCTGGAACAGTAAAGCTGGTTGTAGGGGCATACATGTCAACGCCATTGGTGTTGAATACTTTTATTGCAGGTATGCATTTATAACCGCCTTCTTGTGCAATATAGCTCGTGGAACTGCCGCTGCTAACGAACAAATAATATAATTTATTATATTCCAGTCCTGAGAAATGGAACGGCACTGCAAGCGTTTCGCCCGCCGGTATATCATAGTTGCCCGTCTGTACAGTTCCTCGATATATATAATTTCCTTCAACATACCAAAGTTGGACAGAAAGGTCTATACTGTATGGAGAATCAGAAGTGTTTTCCACATTGAAATACCCGTCAAGGATATTGCCATAGACATTCTTTCCAGTGGCAATGTTGTTTACTGTAATACCTGTATATGTCGGTGTGGGCTGAACAGTAGCAGAGTATGGCTGGACGTTTACAGTCGAAGTGCCTATAATATTGTTGCCATAGCTATCGGTAGACACCCATATATTATACGTCCCTCCGTTGCTTGTTACGTCCATGTCAATAGTAGTCGTAGCTGAACCGCCAGTTTTTATGACTATATTTCCTTTGGCAGCGGCATCGCCCTTGTTCTGTGTAGTGCTCGAAAACAGATAGAGTTGTCCGTAATAGTCATGTGTACCTTCGTTGTTGACGGTTATATATACAGGTGCGGTATAAGGCGTATCTAAATAAGGTGTATAAACTATATCTCCCGCAGCAATGCTGGATGCACGAAGGGACTCACCGTAGTAGCGGATGTAGAGCATAAATGAGCTTCCGTTATAGTCAATCATGGCTTCGTCAAGATTATCAAGTTCCAGGTTGTACTCTTTGGAATCACCATTCATTTGAGTTACAAGAAGCAGTTTATATGTACCTGCTGGCATGCCTGAATAAGCAAGCATGTAAGGTGTTAGTGTGAATGCGAAGTCTTTTAGACCCTGTCCCATGCCTACATTACTTAATGTTCTTGTTGTCAGAAGATACTTTTCCTCAGTTTCCTCACACATTGCCATAAGTTTAACGGTAAATGTTCCTTTATGACATGAAATGTTCCAGATGTTGTAGCTTATGTTATTCCCGTCTATATAGTTTAACGAGCCTTTCATATAATTAATGAATTCGTATTCTTCAGGAACGTCAGACGGTTCTGCACCTATTGTTGCCATTTGCGAAAAAGCATATCCGTCAGAAGTGGAAGATGCTCCAATGCCGCTGTTGTCGCCTGGATTTAGTACAGAAATAAGGAAATAGCCATTGTTACTTCCGCCCCATCCCCAATTCACATGGAACAGACCATCTATGTCGTATCCATCTATTACAAACTGATGACCACCACCATTGGAATCACCACAATATAGTACAGGACGTTTATTAACAAGTTCATTATATATTAGGTCGTCCCATTCGTCAGCCCCATAGTCTATGCGATAGACATTAGTAGTGTTGTTGCTGTAGCCGAAATAGTTTATCAATGCAAACGGAAGCATTTCCGAACGTGCACCAGAACCTCCATTGCTTGATATGTTATAGTCCATCTGTACTGAATAACCGCAATATTTCATCAGACTTGCAACAGCATTGTCTTGTACTGATGTTTCATTGCCTGTGTAATTGTCAATCATGTTGTCCCAGTCAATAGGGGAGTTGGCTGGAATAGCATTAAGTTCCAATCCGAGTTTTTTGGTAGTATAGCCGGGTATTTCTTTCAAAGTTGCATTGATACTGTTAGCGCGGTGATAGTATAACACCTGAGCCATAGCTGTTGCTACACAGCCTGTAACGCATTGTTCTGTATATAATGGACACTGATTGTTATAAGGTGTACCTTGATTCCAGTTGCAGGGGAGCAGCGGAGCAATATCATGTTTTGAAACACTCATTGCTTTCATTGTTTTTTGAGAACGCGGCATTGCTTTGCCGTTTTCTATCAGCTGCAATTGGTCAGCGTATGACTCCATCCATGCCTTAATGTGCTCTGGCAAATTATCAGTGTCAAACTTTCCGCTGTCAGAATAACCGAGAATAGGGGGCATCCTGTCATCTCCCGACACTATAATAAAACCTTTGTCATCGTCCATGTTGAAAACATAGTAGCTTGCATCATTGCTTGTTTTGTGCTTGCTTGGCGCACGGAATGACATGCTTAGTTTTTCAACTTTGGCTATACCTCTTTTAGATAGGAATGCCTTAGCCTCTGTAAGAGCTTGCTGTTGATTTCTTGGTGCTGCCCATATAGTTGTTGCGATTAGGCAGAACACGAACAAAATAATACTTTTTTTCATCTTTAAATTATGCTTGTTAATGATTTCTTCGCAGATTGATATTTACACACATTTATCATAAAAGCATGCAAAAATAACACTATTAAATGAAAAAAACAATTTTTTTGCGGTTTTTATAAAAAAACAAGTCTACTTTTTGTGTTATTCAAATTATTATTTTACTTTTGCAAAGATAATACATGGAATTTCAAAACATTCAACTTACATAGAAATATAAAACAATATAATTATGGTGGATTATAAAGAACTTGGTCTCGTCAATACGCGCGAGATGTTTAAGAAGGCAATCAACGGCGGATATGCAATACCGGCCTTCAATTTCAACAATATGGAACAGTTGCAGGCTATCATAAAGGCTTCATCTGAAACAAAGTCGCCTGTTATACTGCAAGTGTCAAAAGGCGCACGCAATTATGCAAACGCTACGTTGCTCAGATATATGGCACAGGGTGCTGTGGAATATGCTAAGGAGCTTGGATGTGAGCATCCGGAAATCGTGCTGCACCTCGATCACGGTGATACGTTTGAGGTTTGCAAGAGCTGTGTAGACTATGGCTTCTCGTCGGTGATGATTGACGGCTCGGCATTGCCATACGATGAAAACGTAGCTCTCACAAAGAAGGTAGTTGAATATGCACACCAGTTCGATGTAACGGTTGAAGGCGAGCTCGGCGTGTTGGCAGGAGTGGAAGACGAGGTTGTAGCAGAAGAAAGCCACTACACAAAGCCTGAGGAGGTGATAGACTTCGTTACAAAGACAGGTGTAGACTCTCTGGCTATATCAATAGGAACAAGTCACGGAGCATATAAGTTCAAGCCGGAACAGTGTACACGCGACCCGAAGACCGGAAGGCTTGTACCTCCACCACTGGCTTTCGACGTTCTCGACGCCATAATGGAGAAGTTGCCGGGATTCCCAATAGTGTTGCACGGCTCATCGTCAGTGCCACAGGAATATGTAGACATCATCAACAAGTACGGAGGCAAGCTGCCTGATGCAGTAGGTATACCGGAAGACCAGCTGCGCAAGGCTTCCAAGAGCGCCGTATGCAAGATAAACATCGACAGCGACTCGCGTCTTGCCTTTACGGCTGCCGTGCGCAAGGTGCTCGCAGAGAAGCCGGGAGAATTCGACCCACGCAAGTATTGCGGTCCGGCACGCGACCTCATGGTGGAACTCTATAAGCACAAGATTGTAAATGTGCTTGGAAGCGACGGAAAATTAATACAGAAATGATTCATTAAGTCATAATAATTGAATTGGTAAGCAGACGGGAATTCTTTTCGGAGGATTACCCGTCTCTTTTTGTTCTTAATAATAATATAGGGATTTCACACCCCTTTTTTAGGGTTTTCCCTTTTATTATATTGTATATTTTACTTATCTTTGCAACGGAATAATTTAAGTGAAGATATGAAAAAGCATTTATTTATTATCGTATGCACAGCAATGCTATTGAGCAGTTGCGGTACTTATACAGGAACAGGCACTTATATAGGTGCTCAGTTTGGCGGCATTCTCGGCTCAGCTATAGGCGGTATCAGCAATGGCGGTCGTGGCAGTGATGTCGGAACAATAATCGGCATGGCTGGAGGTGCCATCGTTGGAGGTGCCATCGGCAATGCAAAAGACAAGGCAGATGCCCGCGATGTGCATGAACACTACCAGATGGTGCAGGAAAGAAAGGCGGAAGCAAATGCTACGGGCAACTATGGCAGTGATATGTATGATGATACTGACAGCGGATTTGATGCCTCTGGCAGTGGTGACGATATTCTCTACGACTTCAGCGGACCAGACTACACTGACGGATACAGCGCAACGCAGCCGTCAAGCAGCAACGTTGCACCGGCTGCAACGTCAGCTCTCGTGGAGGTAAGGAATGCCCGTTTCGTTGATGATAACCGCGACAATATCATAACGTCAAATGAATTGAGCAAGGTAATATTTGAGGTTGTCAACACATCGCACGTTACTCTTTACAATATTCAGCCTATCGTTGAGGAAACAACAGGCAACAAGCACATCTTCATTTCGCCTTCGGTACATGTCGAGTCATTGGCACCAGGCAGTGCAATAAGATATACGGCAATGGTAAAGGCTGATAAGCTGAAGGCGGGAACGGTATGTTTCAAGGTGTCGGTAAAGACCGGCTCGCAAACCATTTCTAAGATACAGGAGTTTAACATACCGACTGCGAAGAAATAATTTGCGGCAAATAAGCAATCAACATCAACCATAAATAAAGAACAAAAACATTTTTTTAATAACAAATTAGGCTTATTAGAATAGGAAAACAACTTATTTTGAGTATGCTGCTTATGCTTGTAGGCATGGCAGTACACGGTCAAGGTGTGTATAATAGTGTTATAAACAGCGAGGCAGAGTTTAGCAAATATACTGTTATTGATGGCAATTCAGATGGTGCTAAATAGACATACAGCACGTTTATGAATGCTGCAAGCTGTATGCGCGACTATGATGCAGACGACTGGTTAATTACCCCCGCCATTTCATTTCATTTCAAGCTGGCAAGACATATCGTGTCTTGTTTACTGCAAAAACAGACTTTATATTGTAAGCATCTCGGTTATCGAGATGGCAGACCAGAGTGTTCCTGCTGCTGTATCAGACCTGACGGTTACACCGGCAGCGCTGGGGAGAACACTTATAACTCGCCAGAGTTACTACCAAAGCGCAACTTAGGCGCCTGCCGGAATGTGATTTATTTGTAGTTTTCGTCAATTTACATGCCTGTCGTAATGTGTCAGCCGGCTGCATGTAGAGGGTGTTTTTCTGACGTGTTGATTATTTTTTACTGCTGCGTGAGTGCCCTCGAAAGTCGTCGCGAAGAAAAATGGTGCAAAATATGGCTGTTTTTCGTGTGCATGTTTAAGTTGTTGACACTCAACTGTTTAATCGTAAAACACAGCATAATGTGCAGAAAATAAGACTGTTAAAATTGTCAAAGAGCATGTTTGAGATTGTCAAACACACTGTTTGAGGTGGTCAGACACTGTGTTTGGGGATGTCGGGCACTGTGCCTGACAGCATAAAAAGACGAAATAGGAGGGTCAAACATGCTCTTTGACAATTTTAACACTTATGTTTGATGTCTGATTTTACAAATTTTTGCTGAGTAAAAGACTTGTTAATATCTCTTTTGGGCATTTCTTTCTGTCAAAATAAAATCACAGACGATGCCAAAACCGCTGCGTGTTTTTGAACTTAATGCTTGGATATGACGCTATGGTTTACACCGTAAAAACAAAAAAGATATGACAACCTAATGCCATATCTTTTCCGTTTATGAGTAGTCATGACAGCCTGCCGTCGGCAGAAGCGTCATGCGCAACTGTCGCAAATTTTAGAATTCCACTTCCATACCCATGAGCGGGGCGTGCTGCTGAGCACCGTAAACGTCGGTCTCGCCGAGTGCGCCGGATGGGATAGGGCGGCGGATGGTAATCTTGACTGCCTTAGCCGGGTCGAAATATACGAGGTGGAAGATGTTTTCTACAGGAATGCCGTAGAGCTTGGCAAAGCCTTCCTTTGTTATAGACTGTGCTGCCTTCACCTTTCCGTATGTCTCAAAATCCTTGAAAATCACGTCGAATGTGAGTTCGTAAGGACCGCTGTTCTTGCTGCGGATGACCGAAGCAAGTTCTATCAACTTATGTTTTTCCATTTTTACTGTTTCCTTTTACTTTTTAGTTTCTTACCCTTTTCGCTTAAAACTCCATGTAAGTGATTGGGAATGGAGCACAAGTGTCGTCAATACGCATGAGGTGGTAAACATTAAACTCATATACAGCGCCCATCTTGCAGTCGCTCGGTGAGAATGGGAATGCAAGGTTTCCTGCGGTAGAGATGCGTCCCTCGTAGCCGTAGTGGAGCATAGTAGAGCGTGCGAAGCCGCAGATGGTGTTAGCCTCTTCCTGTGTAGGAGCAACAGCCTCGATGATGATGAGCAGCTCGTCGCTCGCTGAGTCTGGAGTCTCAGGGAACATGTGCATGACGCCCTTCTTGCCGTAGATTTTGAAGTCGAGATAGAAATCCTTCAAGCCAGAGTTGCGGAAGTTGTCCTCAACGCGCTCGCGCACTTTCTCGACGATAGTGTCTATCTGGCTGATCATCACCGGATCGTGAGTAGCAGCAGGAGACATCGTGCGGTAGCCTACGCGGCGTACACCTTCCAGTTTTACGTAATATTGCTCTGTCGGAACAAACTTCGTACCGCTGACCTCTACCTGTGTGTCGCTCAGCTGGTTGAACTTCGTCTCGTGAAGGTCGAGAGCACCGCCTGGACCAGGCAGGAAGTAAGGATTAGACTTCTCATACAGTGAGTGAGCCGCTACTGAAAGGGCTGTACATTTGCGGATAGGATTAAGTGGCTCAACCACAAAGCTGTCCTTCTTCAGTGTGCCCATCATGCAGTCGCTGCCGCTGCCCGGAAGAGCAGTGATGGCTGCGCACTCGAGAATCTTGCCCATGTGGATAGCCAGAGCCTTGTCGAAACCGCGACTGATAGCCAGAGCCGAGAACTCGCATGGGTCGTAGCTGCGGCCTGCAAGAATAACCTGAGCACCTGCCTCGAGAGCCTTGATGTATGGCTCTTCGCCCATCTGTGCCACGATGTGGATAGACTCGTCAACGTCTTTCTCTGTCAACTCAGGCACAGGACCGAGTGGCTCGATGTCGCCCTTGCGAATCTTGTCCTTGATATAGTCCTTCTCAAACTCTGACTCGATGACAGCCATCTTGAAGTGCAGTTTCTTCTCTGCCACGATTTCCTTGATGATGCCTACAGTTTCCTCAACGTGTGGGTGTGCACCGCTGCCGCCGGCAGTACCAATCATTACAGGTATGCCTGCTTCGAGAGCAGCGGGAATCATGATGGAAAGGTCGCGCTTAACGGCGTTTCTGTCAGTAAAAGAATAACCTGCACCGAGATAATATGGTCCTGGATCGGTAGAACCGGCATCACAGGCAATTACATCTGGTTTGCGACGCATACCTTCGCGGAAAGACTCCTCAGGAAAACCGTATCCGAGAATAGCGGTAGGCGACAAGACGCGTATTTCGTTCTTATTTTCTGTATTCATAGTTATTTGTTGTTTATTATAAGTTGTATAGGTCTTATCTGGCTTTCATGCCACATAAGACCTACGACAAGTTTGTCAGTTATCGGTTTGTTTAGATACCTGCTTTGTGCAATGCCAGGATGCGAGACATCTCGTTGAAGACAATCATGTAGCCTTCGTCAACGCCCATACCAGGCTTAGCAAGATATTGTTTCGGCTGTGTAGCCATAGCTACATGTGCACCAACTTCGGCTGAACGGTTTGTCTCGTTGCAAGTACCGCCCAAGTATGCACCCATGCCATGCTCACGACAGTAGAGTACAGCCTCGATAGAGTTGTTGATACCGCCAAGGTCTGGAGTCTTTATCTGTGCCATGTGGCCCGCCTTTGCCTTTGTGAAGTCGACAACATCCTCGAAGGTGTTGCACCATTCGTCAGCTACTATTTCAGCATCTGTGCCCATCTCTTCCATGTAGCGGCGGATGGCTGCAAGTGCCTCTATCTGTGCCTGCTTCTCGCCCATGTCAACCGGACCCTCTATGCGCAGGTGGAATGGCTGTGCCTTCTTGGCAAGACCAGTGATGTATTCAGCAATGCGCTTGAAGTCGTTGTTGAATACGATGCCCAGTGTACCGTAAACGTCGATATGGAAGATAGGGTTGTAGTCTTCGCGAGGCTTCTTCTCGATGATGCGGTCGCGGAGCCATTCTACGTATGCTTCAAGCTTCTCTCCGTTAACACCAGTCTTGTCCTCAACATGGTTGAAGAGAGCGTGCGGCAGCACGGCAGCAGCCTTCATGATCATCTTGTCAGCATTCATGTAGCGGTCGTCGCCCGACTGTGTGAAGATAGGAATCATAGTGTCGCTTACCTGTGTGCCGTATTCAGCTGCGATAACCTCTGCCATGAGCTTTTTCTGGCTCTTGGCAACAGCGTCGAGGCAAGCCTGTGTTACGCCATAGCGAATGGCTGTATGATAAATCTTGCCTGTAGAAGGAGAAACCATCTTGTCGACAATGTCAGCCATGTCGCGGAAGTTGGTTATTTCAAGTCCTTCATATTTAGGTGCAATCTCTTTCTCTATTACAGGAATGAAGTTCTCAGCGAGGAACAGTGGGTCGCGGCCACCTGCGCCTGAATACTGTACAGCAGCACAGTCGCCGTAAGCGATTTGTCCGTCTTCGAGAATAAACATTACAGAAATAGACTCACCCATCTGACGTACAGAAGTGAAACCAGGAGTCATTGGCTCACCTACATAAAAGTTTCCGTCATTCTTTGCACCAGCCTTGATGGCTTTCTGATCATCGAAGAAGAAACCAGTCTTCCCCGCTGAGCAAACAACTTTCTTAATTTTCATTGTTTAAAGTTTTATATTTAGATTTTTAGTTTAGAGACATGTAATCTTTATCGTTTATACATGTGGCATGTTTTCTGTTTCCGGACGGCCAACGAGGAATCCTTTCTCTATGGCACTTACGTCGTCGATAACCATTTGCAGCGACACCTTGCGGTTCTCAAACTTAGCACGCTCCTCGAGTTTCTCGCGGTGGAATGCCTTTAGCTCGTTGCTCAGTGGCAGATTGCCCATTTCGAGAATACGTATGGCGCCGTCGTTGTCGCGTGCAGGAAGCACCTTGCCTGCGTTGTTGCGGTTAGGAGCAAACGGAATATCGAGCACTCCGGAGGCAAATCCAGCCACTGTACCTATGGCAATGTCGCCGTGTCCAAGCTCTTCTATCTTGTCCATGATGCACTTAACCTCTTCTTCGATGATACTACTCTCCTTGACAACAAGAGGTATGTTGCGCAAGTCTTGGTCGCGGAGCATGGAGATAACCTGCTTGGTGTCTTTCAAGCCTGCAGCGTTGGCTTCTTTCGTAGGCACACCGTAAGCCTCGTGAGGAGTCTTTACGATAACCTTTGTAGCCTTTGACAGTGCTGCTGCTGCTGCACCCCAAGCTATTACACCAAACGCTTTTGCCTCATCCTGTGGGAAACCACCCATCCACTGATGGAACACTGTCGTTACGCGAACATCGTCGAAACCATACTTGTGCAGGTATTCACGTGTCTGATGCAGCAGCGCACGCATTGCAGCAACGTCCTGAATAAGGTTACCACACTGACCGTAACCCACAGTAATGTCCTTCACACCCTGAGTCGCAGCGAGGAGAGCCTCAATGATGGCAACAGAGTTGGAAATACATGGTGGAATAAGCGTGCCGGTAAGTGGACCGAATGGCTCGCGGTTGATGCTTACGCCAGCCTCCTCATACATTCCGACAAGACGGTCGGTATATTGCCAGTACTTTATGGTTTTCTCTATAGAGTGATTCTTAGAATATGGTATGTTGTAGGAAATGCCACCGCCTTCGTATGAAGTAAATCCGCCTGCTATTGCTATTTCTGTAAGCAGACGAGCATCAGGCGTTCCGTGCCGCACCTGTACAGGACTCTTGACAGATGATGTAACCAGTCGGCACACGTTAGCACCATAGTTGACGGCAGGGAAACCGTTAAGCATCGAGCGACCAGACTGTTGGCTCTTCTCAATACCTATCTGGCATTCGTTGTATCTGTTAAGACGTGTATAGCTGTCGATAGTAGTCGGCAGCAAGTCTGCACCACCTTTGGATTCGAGGTGTTGCAGCAGTTGGATATGTTCCTGATAGAGTGCAACACCGGCACGAGGCTGTATCAGTGTGATTCCTTCCTTGTCAGCCTTTGCCAGCTTGGCTCCAAAGCGTTTCTCTTCAGGTATAGACTTCTGATATTCTACTGCTTCATCAAAGTTGATGTCGGCTCCTGTTGGCCATTGCTGAAGTACTTCTTTGCGCTCAGCCATAAAGTCGGCATCGCTGATACGCTGATTTTTCAGTTCTAATTCCATTTCTATAATGTTATTATTTATATAAGTTTTGTTTTTCTCTCAATATATTTATATATAATGTATAAATAGTTATTCTTTGTTGTCAACTATCTCTATCGTCTCTTTCTTTATTAGTTCGAAAGCAAGTTCGCGGTCTATCATGCTGAGCAGACCCATAGAAGCATATATGTACTTCTTGTCGAGATAGAACTTCGGACTGCGTGGCTTTGTGCATCCAGCGTGCCTGATGTCGTACAGACTTCCTTTCAGAATTTCAGCTGGTCGTCGGCTATTTCTCACCACGCCGCCAATTCCAATCACCATAGGCACGTTCATCAGGTCTTTGCCTTCAAGCGTGTGCATTAGTCCAAATGGTGTATATACATCTTCCATGCGTCCGCAGTGTCGCTCGACAGCAATGGCAACAGCCGAACGTCCGAGGTATTCTTCTATTTTTTCCTCTTCGCTTCCAGGCGTTGCCAGTGTGTCTGGATTGTTGCTGCACAGGTCAACCCATGCCTTAACCTTATCTCTGCCGATGTTTGTTGATTGCTGTGCAATGTCTAATTGCTCGAAAACGTGTGGCAGGCTGTATCTCATACCGAGATCTCCTTCCACTGTTCGTTTGCTCCAAGGCTCTGGCAGTCCTTTTGTCATGGTGCTGTCGATGGTAGGTTCTCCGCTTGCCATAGAGTAGACGTCTGTCGTTGCTCCGCCAATGTCTACAGCCAAGAGGTCGCCGACTCCCTGCTGTGTGTCTGTTCCTTTTGCCAGTAGTTCACAAGCCTGCAAAACAGCCAGAGGAGTAGGTATGATCTTGTGTGGTGTCATTGATTGCAGGCGATTTAAACCTTTTGCCTCAATGATTCGCTCAATGAACATGTTGCGAATGGCATCGCGTGCCGGTTCAATATTCAGCTTGTTGAATTCCGGCATTACGTTTTCTGTTATGACAAAGTTCTTATTGGCTTTTGTGAAGATTTCCCTTATATCGTCAGTCGCACTCTTGTTTCCAGCAACGATAGTTGTAAAGTTGCGTTCTATGTTGCACAGTCTCCTTGCATTGGCAATAATAACTTCTTTGTTACCTCCGTTAGTGCCTCCGCATAGCAGCACAAGGTCTGGGTTGATGTCGTATATTTCCTTTTCTTCGTCGCCGCTTATCTCGTAGGCATATGTTTTCATTACCTTTGCTCCGGCATTCGACGCAGCAGTCCTTGCAGCCTTAGCCGTAAGGTCTGGCACCAGTCCGAGTGCAACCATTTTCAGTCCTCCGGCAGCCGAGCTGCAAACCAGCAGTTCGTCGTATTTGAACCCTGCACATGGATTATCCTCACGTTCTTCCGTAAGTATGTTGAGGGCATTCTCAAAACCGATCATTACATCGGTGTCTATTGTCGTAAAGGACTGTGCCGTTGATATTATTTCGTGGCTCTCGCTGTTTATTGCAGCCAGCTTTGTGTATGTACTGCCAACATCAACCGTTAAGATATTCATGCTGCGATGAAATGTGTTTTATCAGTCTATATTCAGTGTTTTCTTCAGGTCAACGATGGTGTGTTCTATTGGCATACTTGGTGGATAAACAAAGTCGAATCCCATCTGTTCGAAACGTACCTTTACGTCGTCGAAGTTCTGCTTTCCCACTACGAGGTTGCCGCCTACGAAGAGAGGTATTCCTTTCAGTCCTGCCTCGTCGCATTTCTGGCGCATTCCCATACAGTCAATCTCTCCGTGTCCGTAGAGCGATGAAACGAGAATGGCGTCTGCCTTAGTCTCTATGGCAGCTTCAATGAATTCTTCCTGCGACACCATTACACCGAGATTTACTACTTTAAATCCAGAGTTTTGCAGTGTCAGGTCTATAATTTTGTTACCTACAGCATGTGCATCTGCGCCAATTACGCCGATTATTACAGTTTTTTGTTCCATAGTTTATGATTCGGTATTATAATTTGGCTGCAAACTTACAATGTTTTTTTGATACAGCAAAAGTTATAGCGTTATTTTTAAATAAAAATAATAATTTTCTGCCGTTTTTGTATTCTTTGCAAATAGAATGGCTTATAAGTTTTGTTGTTTGAGAAAAAAATAATAATTTTGCACACAGAATTTGCAAAACCGAAAAATGCGTGTTTCGGCTGCAATTCCTGCAATCGGTTGAGAATGCACAATTAAAACATAACAATAACTCAAAAATACAAAGCATTATGGCAAACACACCTGAATTCAAGTATGCCCCGATGTTCCAGCTCGGAAAGGACGAAACGGAGTACTATCTCGTTTCAAAAGAGGGCGTAAGTGTTACAGAATTTGAGGGTAAGGAAATTCTTAAAGTTACTCCCGAAGCCTTGACTCGCCTTACAGAGCAGGCTTTCCACGACGTATCGTTTATGCTTCGTCGTACACATAACCAGCAAGTAGCCAACATTCTCCATGATCCAGAGGCTTCAGACAACGACAAGTATGTAGCCCTGACCATGCTCCGCAATGCCGAAGTGGCATGCAAGGGCAAACTGCCTGTATGTCAGGACACAGGTACGGCTATCATTCACGGCGAGAAGGGTCAGCGTGTATGGACAGACTTCTGCGACGAAGAGGCTCTGACTCGCGGTGTTTACAATGTCTATACTACTGAGAACCTGCGTTATTCGCAGAACGCTCCGCTGTCTATGTATGAGGAAGTGAACACACGTTGCAACCTTCCTGCACAGATAGACATCGAGGCTACAGAAGGCAACGAGTATCGTTTCCTCTTCATAGCTAAGGGCGGTGGCTCGGCTAACAAGACCTATCTCTTCCAGGAGACAAAGGCACTGCTCAATCCGAAGAAACTCATCCCGTTCCTCGTAGAGAAGATGAAGACTCTCGGCACGGCTGCCTGTCCTCCTTATCACATCGCCTTCGTCATCGGTGGTACAAGTGTTGAGCGCAACCTGCTTACCGTTAAGCTCGCATCTACACACTTCTACGACTCGCTGCCTACAACAGGCGACGAGACCGGACGCGCTTTCCGCGACGTTGAATTGGAAAAGACACTGACCGAAGAGGCTTACAAGTTCGGACTCGGCGCACAGTTCGGAGGCAAGTATATATGCCACGACATTCGCGTGGTACGTCTGCCTCGTCATGGCGGTTCTTGCCCTGTAGGTATGGGTGTAAGCTGCTCTGCCGACCGCAATATCAAGGCTAAGATAAACAAAGACGGTCTGTGGCTCGAGAAGATGGACGACAAACCATACGAACTCATACCAGAGGAACTGCGCCAGTCGGGCGAAAGCAATCCTATTCGCATCAACCTCGACCAGCCTATTGCCGACGTTTGCAAGGAACTCACCAAGTATCCAGTTGCAACACGCGTGCTGCTGAACGGAACGATAGTCGTTGCGCGCGACATCGCGCATGCCCGTCTGAAGGAGCGTATCGACAAGGGCGAGGGTCTGCCTGAATATTTCAAGAAGCATCCTGTTTACTATGCCGGTCCTGCCAAGACTCCGGAGGGAATGCCTTGCGGCTCTATGGGCCCGACGACGGCACAGCGCATGGACCCGTATGTTGACGAATTCCAGGACAATGGCGGCTCTATCATCATGATTGCCAAAGGCAACCGTTCGCAGCAGGTTACCGATGCCTGCAAGAAGCACGGCGGATTCTATCTCGGATCAATCGGCGGTCCTGCTGCCGTTATTGCTCACGACAATATCAAGTCGATAGAGTGCGTGGAATATCCAGAGCTCGGTATGGAGGCTATATGGAAGATTGAAGTTGTAGACTTCCCTGCATTCATCCTCGTAGACGACAAGGGTAACGACTTCTTCCACCAGCTGCCGTAATCGTTGCTGACGGAAATATACGAAAACAGATAAAGGCTTGGACACATGACGGTGCCCAAGCCTTTTCTTTTATCACGGTTTCCTTCTCTTTAAAGGAATAGGTTGACATTAGCCTCTTCTGCCCTCTGCATGTATGTTGCCACACCTCCGATGGTTACGTTGTCCAGCAGTTCGCTCTTGTCTATGCCCATCATGTCCATAGTCATCTGGCATGCGATGAACTCAACGCCGTTGTCTATAGCCTGCTGTCGCAGTTCTTCGAGCGAATTTATGTTCTTTGTCTTCATTATGTATCTCATCAGCCTGTCGCCAATGCCAAGCATGCTCATCTTCGACAGGTGTAGTTTCTTTGAACTGGACGGAAGCATCCATGCAAACATCCTGCTGAAAAAGTCCTTCTTCAGTATAGGCTTGTGTTCCTTCTTTATGACATTCAGTCCCCAGAACGTAAAGAATATGCTCACTTTCTGTCCTGTAGCGGCAGCACCGTTAGCCAGCACGAACGTAGCTATAGCACGGTCGAGGTTGTCGCTGAAGCATATCAGGGTCTTGTTCCTGGCAGCCGTCGGCACAGTCTGCTGTTTTCCGGCAGAGCCTTTTTCCATGACAACAGTATGATATCCGTTGCTGCTTTCGGTTTTCAGCAGTTTGTTTCCTGTCGACTGACACCATGCCGCGGCATCTCGCGGAAAGCCAGCATCGGTAGCCACCACCTCTATTCTTTCGCCGTCGTTCATGTTGTCCATAGCCGTTTTCAGTTTCATTATCGGTCCCGGACATTGCAGTCCGCAGGCGTCAATCTTCATCGTATTGCTGTTGCGTCCGTCGTCTTTCGCGCATGGCAGGCGGCAACTTTCCTTGCATTCTGTCTTCTGTGTGGCAGTGCTGTACAGTTTGTAGCCTCCCGACAGGTTGCTCACGTCGTAGCCGTTAGCCATGAGTATTCTTGCGGCAAGGTATCCTCGCAACCCCACTGCACAGAAAACTATCACAGGCATGTCCTTGCTTATCTCGCCCATTCTGTCTCTCAGTTCATCTATAGGTATGTTTTTTGCTCCGTCTATAGTTCCGAGAGCATGTTCGTCGGCAGTCCTGACGTCTATGAGCTGCACTTTCTGTCGGTCAGCCTTGTCGATGTCGCGCCAGTAAACCACGTTCATCTGTCCGTTGATGATGTTGCTTGCTGCATATCCCGCTATGGCAATGGCGTCTTTTGCAGAGTTGAACGGCGGCGCGTAAGCCTGTTCCGTTTCCGTCAGGTCGTAGACGGTGCCCTTGTGCTTTATGATGGTTGCTATCTGGTCTATACGCTTGTCAACGCCCTTTGTGCCTACGCATTGTGCTCCGTAGAGTTGTCCGGTTGACTTGTTGAAAGTGATTTTCAGTGTCATCATGAACGCTCCTGGATAGTAACCGGCGTTCGACTGGCTGAAAGTAGTGGAACTGCAATAGTCCATGCCCAGTTGTTTCAGTTGTTTTGCAGGCATTCCCGTAGCCCCGACGGTAAGGTCGAACACCTTTGCTATCGATGTTCCTATCGCACCTTCGTATTTCTTTTTGTTGCCGAAGACCATGTTGTCGGCAACAATTCGTGCCTGTCGGTTGGCGGGTCCAGCCAGATAGTTCATCCATGCCTTGCCACTGACAGGGTGGGGATATTCTATTGCGTCGCCGACGGCATATACATTTTCGGCAGACGTTTGCAGATATTCGTTCACCTTTATACCTCTTTCGCCCAGTTCTATGCCTGCCTCTGTGGCAAGTTTGGTGTTCGGTCGCACTCCGATAGACAGCAGTACCATGTCTGTGTCTATCGTTTTGCCGTTGCTCAGCATAACCTTCAGCGTTTCGCCTGCTTTCTCAAATCCTTCCACACCAGTGCTGAGGTGCAGTTCTACGCCTTTGTCTGTCAGTTCGCGGTGTACGAATGATGCTATCGAGAAGTCCACTGGTGCCATCACCTGCGGTGCCATTTCCACTATTGCCACGCTGCATCCGGCGTTCCGTAGGTTCTCTGCCATTTCCAGACCGATGAATCCTCCTCCCACGACAACCGCCCTTTTTACGTTTCGGCTGCCCATGTACGCTTTTATGCGGTCGGTGTCCTCCGGCGTGCGCAGTGTCATTATTCCTTCGTTGTCGATGCCTTTCAGTGGCGGAACCACAGGCGTTGCGCCAGGCGACAGCAGCAGGCGGTCGTAGGTTTCGGTAGTCTTGCTGCCGTCATTGTTCAGCAGCGTAACCGTTTTTGCCACTGTGTCGATGGCTACGGCTTCTGTGTTGATGCGAACGTCTACGTTGAATCGTTTTCCAAACGATGCCGGAGTCTGCACAAACAGTTTCTCTCTGTCGGCTATCACGCCGCCAATGTAGTACGGCAGACCACAGTTGGCATACGAAATATATTTACCTTTCTCTACGAGCTGTATCTCTGCCTTTTCGTCGGCGCGGCGTATTCTTGCCGCAGCAGTGGCACCACCAGCCACTCCTCCTATAATAATATGTTTCATAATTTATGTTGTTTTTATTGTTCCTTTATAGCGTTTTTTATTATTTCCGGTATGCAGACGTCGCAGCAGTGTATGCCCGCCAGCATTTTCTCGCCTTCTCTCGTCAGCCTGAAACACTGTCGGCGGCTGTCCTCCTTGTCGCTGTGCCGTCTGACGAAACCACCCTTTTCCATTGCCACTATCACCTTCGACGTGTTTGAGCGCGACAGGCGCAGTTCGTCGGCAATCTCTCCAGAGAGCAATTCTTTCCGCTCGTTGAGCAGGCAGAGCAGCATGGCTTCGTTTATGTTCAGTCCGAATGTCCGCTCCAGCTGCATCTCCATCTCGGCAATGGCGCGGTAGAGGTTTCTTATCTTGCAAAGATTTGAACTTTCCATATATTATCACGTTAGTTTAATTATGATTTTATTTTCTATTGGAAAACGATGCAAAGTTAATATAAATAATTATATAAATAAATTTCCAAAGGAAAATATATAACTTAAATAACGTCTGTTAAACACAATTAACATATATGTTCCCGACATCGGCAGATTCTGTTACGCGCGCGTACAAAAACCGTGCCAAACTCATCAGAATTTTCCTTCGATACGAAAAATGATGAAGAATTTTGACAGAGAAAAAACGTTCAAATAGATTTTTTACAGCCCTCGAAAGTGCAAATTTCTGTTAATTTCCAACCTGTTGCTAATTGTTAAAATTGTCAAAGAGTATCTTTTAGGCTCCTATTTCATCGTTTTTGCCTTGACAGACATAGCGTCCGACACCCTCAAACACTATGTCTGACCTCCTCAAACACACTCTTTGACAATCTCAAACACACTCTTTGACAATTTTAACACTTGTGTTTTCAGCATAAAAGCCTTATATATCGTGCTATCATACTGACTCTCAGACGATTGCAGATGTATGCGAGATTTGGGCATATTTTGCCCCTTTGATTTCCGAAACGGCTTTCGCGGGCATTCTCACGACAGTAAACGGGCAATAATTGATTAGCATTTTTTCAGTTCAGTAAATAGCATTGCAGCTGCAAAAAGCAAATAAGAGAAATATCGTTCATAGGCAATACAGTATTTCTATACAATATGTATAACCTATTTATATTTACATAGACAAAATGTATGATATACTTTAAAATTTTCTGTCAAAATGTTTGGTATGTAAAATAAAAGTATTATTTTTGCCGCATGAATTTGGTTCTTGCCAATTAGCAGTATGCTATGAGAGATTAAAAGGGAATCAGGTGAAAGACCTGGACAGTACCCGCTGCTGTAAACTCATTTTTTCGACTGCAAGACAAACCACTGTCGCACACGACGGGAAGGTGCAGTCGATGAGTAAGTCAGAAGACCTGCCGATTCATATTAGCGTTGATACTCCCGGGAATAGGAGTTGAAAGGTAAGAAATAAATAATGTTTTACTGGGATATAATGCGGTGTCTATTCGCGGGAGCGTAAGACAGGTGCGGAGAGAACATACATCAGGCATGACGTATGTTTGCATCTGTTGTATTGGCTTGCTTGCTTACTGACACACAAGAAGAGACAACAACAATTTTAAAACAATATACGACATGGACATAAAGACAGCTTTTGCCGGCACACTCGAGTCCGGCGACATACTTGTTCAGATTTCGCCTGCAACGACAGAGGCTCTGAACATTGACCTCGAGAGCAGCGTTGCCTATCAGTTTGGCGACCAGATAAAGAAAGTAATAACCGAAACGCTTGCGCAGCTTGGCATCGACAAGGCTGACGTGAAAGCCACCGACAAAGGCGCACTCGACTGCACCATTAAAGCGAGAGTAACTGCCGCTGCCGTCAGGGCTACGGGAAAAGACGTTTGGAAATAGAGAAACAAAACAAAAACACACTGATATGCAACGACTAAGAAGAACAATGATGTTTGTGCCGGGCAACAATCCCGGCATGATGCAGGATGCTTTCATCTACGGTCCGGACTCTATCATGCTCGACCTTGAAGACTCTGTTACGATGGCAGAGAAGGATGCTGCGCGCCTGCTCGTACACAACGCGCTGAAAACCATCGACTACGGAGACACGGAGATGGTGGTGAGAATAAATCCGCTCAACACGCCCTACGGCAAGAAAGACGTTGAGGCTGTGGTAAAGGCTGGCGTTCACGTCATACGAATGCCAAAGACCGAGACTGCAGAGGAAGTGCGCGAGGTGGAAAGAGAAATCGAAAAGGTGGAAGAGGAAATAGGCTGCGTAGGCAGAACAAAGATTATGGCTGCCATAGAGAGCACTCTCGGCATCGTCAATGCTTACGAGATAGCCATAGCCTCAAAGCGAATGATGGGCATAGCGCTCGGAGCCGAAGACTACTGCGCCAACCTGAAGACACAGCGCACGCCAGAAGGCACGGAGCTGCTCTTCGCACGTCAGCAGATAGTCGTGGCTGCACGCGCCGCAGGCATAGATGCACTCGACACCGTGTACAGCAACCTCAACGACATGGAGACTTTCCGCAAGGAAGTGGAACTCATAAAGACACTCGGCTTCGACGGCAAGTCTATCATCAATCCGCGACAGATAGAAATCGTCAACGAGGTGTTTGCACCGAAACAGAAAGACATCGACAAGGCTATGGCTGTTGTCGCTGCAATTAAGGAAGCAGAGAAACGAGGCTCCGGAGTGATAGCAGTTAACGGTAAGATGGTAGACCGACCAGTAGTCATAAGGGCACAGCGCACAATCGATTTGGCAATAGCATCGGGAGTATTAAAGAAGGAGGACGTAGAATAATGAGTACACTGAAAGAAAGACAGCAGCTCATCAGCAATGCTGCTGAGCGAATGGGAAAAGAAACATTCAAGGGCACATCCGACAAAGTGGCTACACCACGCTCGGAATACCAGAAAGAGAGCACGAAGGTTGTTAGCCTCGAAGATGCAATACGCAAGAGTGGACTGAAAGACGGAATGACCATCTCGTTCCACCACCACTTCCGCAGCGGCGACAAGGTCATCAACATGGTAGTGGCAAAGTTAGCCGAAATGGGCTACAAAAACCTCCATCTGGCTTCGTCGAGCCTCATCGACGTGCACGAACCACTGATAGAACACATACGAAACGGAGTAATAACACGCATCTCTACCAGCGGACTGCGCGGCAAACTGGCTGCGGAAGTGTCGCACGGACTCATGGACGAGCCTGTCGTTTTCCGCTCTCACGGATCGAGAGGTGCAGCCATAGCAAATGGCGACCTGCATATCGACGTGGCTTTCATCGGCGCTTCGTCTGCCGACCCACTGGGCAACGCGTGTGGATACTCGCGCTCTGAGAATGCCAAGTCTATCTGCGGCTCGCTCGGATATGCACTGCCCGACGCTCAGTATGCCGACAAGGTAGTAATACTGACCGACGACCTCGTGAAATATCCAAACACCCCGAACTCAATATCAGAACGCAACGTAGACTTCGTAGTAGAGGTGGACTCTGTCGGCGACTCGTCGAAGATAGCATCGGGAGCCATCCGCGACACGAAGAACCCGCGCGACATACTGCTTGCACAGCAGGCGGCAAAAGTCATTATCAACAGCGGCTACTTCAAGGAAGGATTCTCTATACAGACAGGTTCGGGAGGTGCATCGCTCGCAGCAGTTAAGTTTATACGCGAAGAAATGATAAAGCAAGGCATACATGCATCGTTTGCGCTCGGCGGAATTACAGCCCACATGGTAAAGATGCACGAGGAAGGACTCATAGAGAGACTCATCGACGTGCAGTCGTTCGACAAGGTGGCTGCCGAATCGATGAAGAACGACCCCATGCATCAGGAAGTGTCGTCGTGCGAATATGCAAGTGCCGAAGAACAAGGCTCTGCCACTCACTATCTCGACATGGTCATACTCTCTGCCCTCGAGGTAGACGTCAACTTTAATGTCAACGTGCTCGTAGGCAGCGACGGCATCATCAGGGGAGCCATTGGAGGACATCCAGACACGGCTGCCGACTCGGCTCTGTCGATAATAGTATGTCCATTGCTGCGCGGACGCATTCCGTGTATTGTCGACGAGGTAACGACGCTGATAACACCGGGCTCTACTATCGACGTGGTGGTTACTGAATATGGCATTGCAGTAAACCCGAAACGACCGGAAATTGCCGAGCGCCTGAAAGAAGCCGGACTGAAACTCGTTACTCTGAACGAACTGAAGGAACGCGCAGAAAAGATAATCGGCACACCGGCACCATTGCCTTTCGGCGACAAAGTGGTTGGTGTGGTAATGAACCGCGACGGCAGCGTTCAGGATGTTATCAAGAACATAGTAGGATGACACGGTAAATAAAGAAGAACCATATAGTTAGTATGTTTATGGAGATTACGCTTGAACAACTCCTTGCAAGTCGCGACGAGCGACACAGTCGCCAGATGCAGCTTCTTCGGGAATATCCCGAAAAAACTCTCGTATGCCTAACGGTGATAATGCCGGGAAAGGTCAAGCGTAATTCTTTGTCGCTGACGGTAGGCGAAGCAGCAGCGTCGGCTCTCAACGACGTGTTTGCCGACAGTGGAATTTGCCATACTGAGGTGCACGACCTGCCTACAGGATATGAGGCAATGTTTGTTGTCGGCACCGACGCAGCGACATCTAAGATGATGACATGCCGCCTGGAAGAGGAACATACACTGGGAAGACTTTTCGACGTCGACGTTATCAATGCCGACGGGACGCCCATGTCGCGCACAGATGTGGGTATGCCGCCACGACGCTGCCTGCTGTGTGAGCATGAAGCACGCTACTGCATGCGTAACAAAACACATACGCAGGAGGAACTGATGGCAGAGATAGAACACCTCGTGAATTCTTATTCCAGTATAAAGAAATAATAAACGCATATTCAAGATATAAACAAGCCCTCAGCAATATGTACACGGACTACGAAATACGCGAGATGCCTCTGACTGTAAAAACATACAGGCAAAGGATCAGTGCCTTTCTTGAAAGCAATGGTTTGCGTATGGCTGAAGACATGGATTACTATGCTGCCGTCTTTGCCGGCGACGATGACTGTATCCTGGCAGGCGGAGGACTGTCGGGAAATGTCATAAAGTGCATTGCCGTAGATGAGAATATGCGTGAGGAAGGCTTTAGCAGCAGACTGATATCGCACCTTATGAGTCATGCCGTAAGCAATGGTTATGACAGCGTGCGAGTATTCACCAAACCAAGCAACAGGAGTGTGTTCGAGAGCATGTCGTTTGCTACGCTTGCCACGTCGGAAGAGGCGATACTGATGGAAAGTGGCAGGCAGTCTATAAGAACATATAAAGATTATCTTAGTTCTGAACGTGAAAAGGTCGGATTGCAAAAAGATTGCGACGTGGTTGGTGCGATAGTGATGAATGCCAACCCCTTTACACTTGGACATCGCTATCTGGTGGAGCATGCGGCACGACAGGTGGAGCATCTTTTTATTATAGTTGTGAAGGAAGACGTATCTCTGTTCAGTTATGCAGAGCGTCTTGCAATGATAGCAGACGGTTGCAGCGACATAGACAACGTTACCGTTTGTAAGGGCAGCGACTATCAGATTTCGCAGACAACTTTCCCAACTTACTTCCTCAAACGCCTTGACGATGCAACCGATACACAAATCACACTCGATTTAGACATATTCTGCAAGCATATAGCAACGGCTCTGAATGTCAGCAAACGCTTTGTTGGCAGTGAACCTGCAGACGCTCTGACAAGTAGATATAATGAATTGATGAGCACACTGCTGCCAAAGCAAGGCATAGAAGTTGTTGAAATACCGCGATTGAAGACCGACCGCGTGGTCAGTGCATCGCTGGTCAGACAGTATATTGCCGATGGCGATTTGTATTCTGCCATTAAATATGTGCCAGACACGACGGTGCCTTTCGTATTGTCGCAGTTTGCCGTAAAAGCCTTGATAACTGAACTCGATGCTACACCGAAGCCCGGACTCGTGGACAGACACGACAATGGTGCGCATCATGATATGGACTACAACATCATGATGCGCAGCATAGAGGCTCTACGACCGTATTTTCTTAGTCTGGCGAAGGTTGGTTTTCAAAAGAAAATACCGCCGTTTGATACCCTGAAACAAATAGGCGAGAATGCTGAAAAGGCAATGCTGGAAGCGACAAAGGGCGTCAACACACACAAGGGAGCACTGTTTGCAATGGGACTGACTATCGTAGCAGCGTCTTACTTATTATATAATAATGTATTAAGACAAGGCATGCAACGTACATGTAACGATAAACACACTTATGGAGAGTGCCGAATCGATGCCGACGCAAGAATATCTGCTGCCCGTTTGCAGCAGGAAATTATGTTGTTGGCGTCATCAGTCCAACCTGCGGAAAACACTCATGGTGCTGCTGTAAGTCGCCGCTATCCGCAAGTGTCAGGCGCTCTGGCAGCTGCAAAGGAAGGATACAGACTGCTTTTCGACGGTTGGTTGCCTTTCTACAGACAGCATAAGCATGTGGAAGAAGGAATATTGCAGACTCTTCTTGCTATCATGCAGCAGATAGACGACACAAATATTTATCACAGGAAGGGAGCAGATGTGGCAAAGCGTGTTAAGCAGGAAGCACGACAAATGTTGGAAAACTTCAGTATAGACGAACTGAAAGCAATGAATGAACGCTATATAACAGATAATATATCACCGGGTGGCGCAGCCGACATGCTGGCTCTGACGGTGTTTGTCGACGCAATAGCAGGATAACGGTATAAATAAACGGAATTAGAAAAACAATATACATATAATATATAATAAAACATTAAATGAAATCATTATGGTAGAACTTATCAATCATGGAGTATATCTCCTCAATGGGACTCATGTAGTCAAGGGCGATGCAGGTATGCCTGCTCCCGATGAAGCGAGAGAAAAGACTATTACTTATCAGATTCTCCGCGCTCACGATGTTGATGGTGGCAAAGGCAAGAAGATGCGCATACGTTTCGATGCCATGATGTCGCACGACATCACTTATGTAGGTATCATTCAGACGGCACGTGCCAGCGGACTGAAAAAGTTTCCTATTCCTTACGCTATGACCAACTGCCACAACTCTCTGTGTGCAGTAGGTGGAACGATAAACGAAGACGACCATGTGTTCGGACTGTCTGCTGCGAAGAAATATGGCGGCATCTATGTTCCTGCAAATCAGGCTGTCATACACCAGTATGCACGCGAGGCTATGGTGAAATGTGGCAACATGATTCTCGGATCAGACAGCCATACACGCTATGGCTCATTGGGAAACATGGGCGTAGGCGAAGGTGGCGGCGAACTTGTTAAGCAGTTGCTCGAAAATACATGGGACATTAATGCTCCTGAAGTAGTGCTTGTATGGCTCGAGGGAGAGCCGCGAAAGGGAGTGGGACCGCACGATGTGGCTATTTCTATGGTAAAAGCAGTATTCGACAATGGATTTGTAAAGAACAAAGTACTTGAGTTTGCAGGTCCTGGAGTAAAATATCTGCCTATCGACTTCCGCAACGGCATAGATATAATGACAACTGAGACAACGTGTCTGAGCTCAATATGGATTACCGATGACGAGGTAAAGCATCACTACGAGATACATAACAGACCTGAAGACTATAAGGAACTGCGACCAGGCGACGTTGCATACTATGACAGTATGATAACAATAAACCTCTCGCAGCAGGAGTCCATGATAGCACTGCCGTTCCATCCTTCAAATGCATTCACCATACATGAATTGCAGAAAAATCCTGAGGAGATACTGCGTCGTGTGGAAGAAGATGCAAAGAAGCGCTTTGGCGACAAGATAGACGTTGACCTTGTAAGTAAGATAAAGGACGGTAAGGTTATGGCAGATCAGGGTATTATTGCCGGATGCTCTGGTGGTACATACGACAACCTCAGTGCCGCAGCTTCCATATTGCGAGGACAGTCGGTGGGCAACGACTATTTCACAATCTCGGCATACCCGCAGTCTGTGCCTGTATATATGGCTACCACTCGCAATAAGATAGCCGAAGAACTGTTAGAGGCAGGTGTCGTTATTAAACCGGCATTCTGCGGACCATGCTTCGGTGCAGGTGATGTGCCTTCAAACAACGGTTTGAGCATACGTCATACTACGCGTAACTTCCCAAACCGTGAGGGCTCAAAGCCTGGACAAGGACAAATTTCGCTCGTAGCACTTATGGATGCACGTTCCATTGCTGCAACTGCTGCCAACGGTGGTGTGATAACCGCAGCAACAGACATTGACTACAACGATGATCATAAGAAGTATGATTTCGATGGAAAGATATATGAACGTCGAGTATTTAACGGATTCAACAAGGCTGATGACAACGTTGCACTGAAGTATGGACCAAACATCAAGGACTGGCCTAAGATGTATCCTATGCAGGAGAACATGCTTCTTGAACTGGCGGCAGTCATTCACGACCCTGTAACGACTACTGACGAACTGATTCCTTCTGGCGAAACATCGAGCTATCGCTCTAATCCGCTGAAGTTGTCGGAGTTCGCTTTGTCGCGTCGTGTGCCTGAATATGTAGAACTGAGCAAGCGCATACAGCAGCAAGACCTTGAACGCCGCGACGGCAAGACACCTCAGAACGTAGCTGAAGCACTGGCAAAGGTAGGTGCGAAAGACAGCGATACGTCATTTGGCTCATGCGTGTTTGCAAACCGTCCAGGCGACGGCTCAGCACGCGAACAGGCTGCATCGTGCCAGAAAGTGCTTGGAGGCGATGCAAACATCTGCTATGAATATGCAACGAAACGCTATCGTTCCAACTGTATCAACTGGGGTATCGTGCCGTTTACAATAGCACCTGAGACTCCGTTCGACTACGAGTCTGGTGATTTCGTTTTCGTTCCGGGCATACGTGAGGCAATACTCGGTGGCAAGGAAGAAATAGATGCTAAGGTTATAACGAAGACAGGCGTCAAGGATATACATCTCTATTTCCAGAATCTGACACAAGACGAGCGACAGATTCTTGCCGACGGATGTCTGATGAACTACTATGCTGCACAGAGGAAATAAATGTTTTTTGTAGAATTAATACTTAACAATATAATAATATGAATATTGATAAAATTCAGATGACCACTCCATTGGTTGAGATGGATGGCGACGAGATGACAAGAATCTTGTGGAAGATGATAAAGGACGAACTCATTCTTCCGTTTGTAGAGTTGAAAACAGAGTATTACGACTTAGGTTTGGTGAAGCGCGACGAGACCCGCGACCAGATAACCGTTGACGCTGCTGAGGCTACAAAGAAGTATGGCGTGGCTGTGAAGTGCGCTACAATTACTCCAAACCATCAGCGTATGGACGAATACAAGCTGCACGAGATGTGGAAGAGCCCTAACGGCACGATACGTTCCATACTCGACGGTACTGTATTCCGTACACCAATCACTATTCCAAGTATCAAGCCGGCAGTGAAGAATTGGGAAAAGCCAATCACCATTGCACGACATGCTTACGGCGATGTATATAAGAGCGTGGAGATACGTGTAACAGAACCAGGAGTGGCAAAGATGGTTTTTGAGGGTGAGAGTGGCAAGAAGGAAGAAGTAGTGATACACAACTTCAAGGGTGAGGGTGTGCTTCAGGGCATGCACAACACCGACAAGTCGATACGCTCGTTTGCACACAGCTGTTTCAAGTTTGCCCTCGACACCAATCAGGATGTGTGGTTCTCAACTAAGGACACAATATCTAAGAAATATGATGCGCAGTTCAAGATAATCTTCGAGGAAGTATTCCAGGAGTACAAGGACGAGTTTGAAAAGAAAGGACTTGAGTATTTCTATACTCTCATCGACGATGCCGTTGCACGTGTGATACGCTCTAAGGGTGGATATATCTGGGCATGCAAGAATTACGACGGCGACGTTATGAGCGACATGGTGTCTACGGCGTTCGGTTCGCTTGCCATGATGACGAGCGTGCTGGTTAGTCCTGACGGCAACTACGAGTATGAGGCTGCTCACGGAACCGTTACGCGCCACTACTACAAGTATCTGAAAGGCGAAGAGACATCTACCAATCCGATGGCTACTATCTTTGCTTGGACTGGTGCGCTGCGCAAGCGTGGCGAACTCGACGGCATCAAGGCGCTCGCAAACTTTGCCGACCAGTTGGAAGCAGCATGTTTCGACACGCTGAACGAGGGCATCGTAACCAAAGACCTGGTCAACCTGATGGAAGGAGTAGAGCCTAAGGCTGTTAACTCAGCAGGCTTTATCAGCGCCATCCGCCAGCGTCTTGAAAAGCGCTTGGCATAATCTGAAAGTAGAAAAGACAGGGTTTTGCAGATGATTTATTCTATAAAACCCTGTCATCTATATCTACTTTGAAGATAATTTTGTACTTTTGCACGGACAAAGACAACTGTCGGAAAATGCAAAAGTAACAATATAAACATACAAAACAAATGAACAAGATTGTCAAGAAGCAAAAATTCTCCGAGAAGGTTTACCTTTTCGAGATTGAAGCACCGCTGATTGCAAAAAGCAGAAAGGCGGGTAACTTCGTAATAGTGAGAGTAGGCGAGAAGGGTGAGCGCATGCCGCTGACCATTGCCGATGCCGACATTGAGCGTGGTACAATCACAATCGTCGTGCAGACAGTGGGACTGTCGTCGTCGAAACTGTGTCAACTGAATGAAGGCGACTACATCACTGACGTTGTCGGACCGCTCGGCAATGCCACACATATAGAGAACTTCGGCACGGTACTGTGTGCCGGTGGTGGAGTAGGCGTTGCCCCGATGCTGCCTATCATCAAGGCTTTGAAAGAGGCAGGTAACCGTGTGCTGTCTGTCCTGGCAGGACGCTCGAAAGATCTCATCATACTCGAGGACGAAGTGCGCAAGTACAGCGACCGTGTAGTTATTATGACCGACGACGGCTCGTACGGCGAGAAAGGTGTCGTTACGGTAGGTATGGAGAAACTTATCAACGAGGAACACGTAGACAAGGCATTTGCCATAGGACCTCCAATTATGATGAAGTTCTGCTGTCTGCTTACACAAAAGTATAATATTTCGACAGATGTTTCGCTCAATACCATCATGGTCGACGGTACCGGTATGTGTGGAGCATGCCGTCTGACGATAGGCGGAAAGACCAAGTTCGTATGTATCGACGGTCCTGAGTTCGACGGTTTCCAGGTTGACTGGGACGAGATGTTCAAGCGCATGGGTACGTTCCGCGAAGTGGAGCAGGAAGATATGCGCCGCTATGAGGAGGCTATGAAGAATGGCTCGCAAGGTTGTGGCTGTGGCAAGGCTGAGGAAAAGGCTTGTGGCGAAGCAGCAAACAGCAAGTCAGCATGTGCCGACGATGGCAGCTTCGACAACGACATAGCAGTGCTTACCGACCGTTCTGCTGCGTGGCGCGACGAGTTGCGCAAGTCGATGAAGCCGAAAGAGCGCACGCAGATAGAGCGTGTCGTCATGCCGGAACTCGACCCTGTCTATCGTGCTACTACACGTCTGGAGGAAGTCAACGTAGGTCTGACAAAGGAGATGGCAATGCGTGAGGCAAAGCGCTGTCTCGACTGTGCCAAGCCGACATGCGTGGAGGGCTGTCCGGTGAATATCAATATTCCTTCGTTTGTAAAGAATATTGAGCGTGGAAACATACTCGGTGCAGCCAAAGTGCTGAAAGATACGTCAGCACTGCCTGCTGTCTGTGGTCGTGTCTGTCCGCAGGAGAAGCAGTGCGAGAGCCGTTGCATACATCTCAAGATGAACGAGCCTGCTGTGGCTATCGGCTATCTTGAGCGTTTTGCTGCCGACTACGAGCGCGAGAGCGGCAAGATGTCGCTGCCTGAGGTGGCACCAGCCAACGGCATAAAGGTTGCCGTCGTAGGTTCCGGACCAAGTGGCCTGAGCTTCGCAGGCGATATGGTTAAGCTCGGATACGACGTGCATGTCTTCGAGGCACTGCATGAAATCGGTGGCGTGCTGAAGTATGGTATACCGGAATTCCGTCTGCCAAACCGCATCGTAGACGTTGAAATTGAAAATCTCCGCAACATGGGTGTACATTTCTATACAGACACTATCGTGGGCAAGACCATCAGCGTCGACGAGCTTCAGGCACAGGGATTCAAGGGAATCTTTGTCGGTTCAGGTGCCGGACTGCCTAACTTCATGGACATACCAGGCGAGAATGCCCTCAACATAATGTCGTCTAACGAATATCTGACGCGCGTAAACCTCATGGATGCAGCCAACCCAGACGCCGATACGCCTATCAATAAGGCTAAGAATGTGCTTGTCGTGGGTGGTGGAAACACGGCTATGGACTCATGCCGCACGGCTAAGCGACTCGGTGCAGACGTAACAATCGTCTATCGCCGCTCGGAGGCTGAGATGCCGGCACGTCTCGAAGAGGTGAAGCATGCGAAGGAAGAGGGAATAAAGTTCCTTACCCTGCACAATCCTATCGAGTATATTGCTGACGAGAAAGGTGCGGTAAAGCAGGCTGTATTGCAAGTCATGCAGCTCGGCGAGGCAGACGAAAGCGGTCGCCGCAGACCGGAGCCTATACCAGGAAAGACCGTTACGATAGACGTTGACGAGGTAGTCGTGGCTGTCGGCGTATCGCCAAACCCACTTGTGCCGAAGTCTATCGAGGGGCTGGAGCTTGGCAGGAAGAACACTATTGCTGTCAACGACGAGATGCAGAGTTCGCGCGACGGACTGTTTGCCGGTGGCGACATCGTGCGCGGAGGTGCTACCGTCATCCTCGCTATGGGCGACGGACGACGTGCTGCTGCCAACATGCACAAGAAGTTGTCTGGCAAGTAAGTATAAAAGAAACACCGTTGGAGAAATCCAACGGTGCTTACCTTAAATAAATTAGGTATTATAATTGACTGAGAACGGATGTAGCTCGCGAGAGTAGCATCCGTTTGTTTTATGTCCTTATCCTTACGGGTTTAGAACTCGTGAGGATTGAGCATTTTCTTCGGGTCGAGAGCTTCTTCCAGCTGCTCCTTAGTCATCAGTCCCTGTTCGAGGGCGATGTCGTAGACTGAGCGTCCGCTCTTGAGAGCCTCTTTTGCTACCTTTGTGCTTGCCTTGTAGCCGATGTATGGGTTCAGGGCTGTAACGATACCGATAGAGTTGCGTACCATCTTGATAGTGCGCTCGCGGTTTACTGTTATGCCTTCAACACATTCTACGCGCAGAGTGTGCATAGCACGTGTCAGCCATGTCATGCTTTCGAGTATTGACTCGAGGATGACCGGTTCCATTACGTTCAGCTGCAGCTGTCCTGCTTCTGCTGCCATAGCCACAGTCATGTCGTTGCCGATAACCTTGAAGCATACCTGGTTGGTTACTTCTGGTATCACTGGGTTTACTTTACCCGGCATGATTGATGAGCCTGGAGCCTTAGCCGGCAGGTTGATTTCGTTCAGACCGCAACGTGGACCAGATGCCATCAGGCGGAGGTCGTTGCAAATCTTAGACAGTTTTACAGCCAGACGCTTCAGTGCTGAAGAGTAGCTCACGTATGGTGCCGTGTCAGGTGTAGCTGCCACGAGGTCTTTTGCTGCTACGAAAGGCTCGCCCGTGAGTTCTGCCAGCTTCTTTGCGCATACCTCAGGGAATCCTGGTGCTGCGTTCAGACCTGTACCGATGGCTGTACCGCCCATGTTGATTTCATACAGCTGCTTAACATTCTGGTTGAGGTTCTTTATTTCGTCTTGCAGCTGGTTGGCAAATGCTGTGAACTCCTGACCGGCAGACATTGGCACGCCATCCTGCAGCTGTGTACGTCCCATCTTGATGACGTTGCGCCAAGCGCGTCCCTTCTGACGGAAAGCGGCAATGAGTTCTTTCAGCGACTCGATGAGAGCCTTGTTCATGCGGATAATAGTCAGGTGGATGGTTGTCGGATAAACGTCGTTTGTAGACTGTCCGCAGTTGAGGTGGTCGTTAGGCCAGCAGTGCTGGTATTCGCCCTTCTTGTAGCCCATGATTTCAAGGGCGCGGTTGGCGATAACCTCGTTTGCGTTCATGTTGACAGATGTTCCGGCACCGCCCTGCATCATGTCGACTGGGAAGTTATCGTGCAGTTTGCCGTTGACGATTTCCTCGCAAGCCTGTGAAACAGCCTTCGTGATTTTGTCGTCGATAACGCCGAGCACGTTGTTGGTCTGGATAGCAGCCCATTTTACGTAAGCTATTGCTATCACGTAGTCGGGATAATCACACATGCGTGTGTTTGAAATGCGGTAGTTGTTGATACCGCGCTGTGTCTGCACGCCATAGTATGCTTCGGCAGGCACTTGGAGTTCGCCTAACAAGTCAGACTCTACTCTGAATTTTTCTTTTGCCATTGTTTTTTTATTTATTTTTAAGTTATAAGTTTTCTTGTTTCGTTTTGTCCGTCGTGCAACTTTAGTGTTGCGGTACGTTTGCTTTTTGAAAAGTATTTTTCACGTGTTGAATTAAAAGTTTACAAAGATAGATATTATTATTCAATATTGCTTTTAAAAGATGCTTATATTTAAGTTTTTTAACTCATAAAGTGCTGACAGTGGCATAAATTATAACAAATAAGTATGTAAATAATAAGGTATTAGATTTGCAGTAACGACACAATGGACTATTTCGACCATTCAAAATATTGTTAACTTTGCAAAAGCACAAGGGTGGAATGTCAAATCAAGTAAATAAATTCTGTTTGATATAAATAGAAATTCAGGGAGATGCGATTTTGTCGGCATTTCCCTGAATTTTTTTATAGTTGTTTTGTTATGTCTTACAGTCTTTCTATTTCCTCTGCTGTCAAGCCTGTTATTTCTGCAATGTCTCTGTTGTCGAATCCTTTTTCTTTCATCTTGCGTGCAGAATATGCAGCCTGTTTGAATGCTGCATTATCTGTTTCCGAGTATGGGTCATCTTCCTTTTGCCATTCGTTCCAATCGATGGTTGAGAGATATTGCTCTACTTGCTTGCGCAGTGGATTTATTTCGCTTGTTGCCGTCAGCCATAGGTCTTCGTCAGAGACATTGGAATATCCGTGAACAAGGACATGGCGCATGCCGATTATCTGGCGCCATGGAAGTTGTGTATGTTCATTCCGGAAATGGCGTGTCAACATGTTTGCTGCCTCTCCGATAACTTCTACGTTTTTCATGACGGAATAATATATGCGAATGTCTTTTACAAATTCCTCGAACGATATACCGTTGACTATTTTTTCTATGTTCTGTACATGTTTCAGTATATCTTCCAGTCGTCCGCGATCTCTACTGTGCTCTCTCATAAATCAGTTTTTTGTCTTTGTCTACACTTTCTACAGCCCACTGGCGGAGTTTGCCGTTCTCTACAAGGTCGACTTCGCAGTTTAGCAAATCTTCAAGATCTGTTTTCATTCCTGCAATCTTCATAAGTCCGATGGGTTGGCGACGGTCATATTCTACGAGTATGTCGATATCGCTCCAGACTCTTTGCTCATTTCTTGAGTATGAGCCAAAAAGCCATGCTTTAAGCACTGGCTGTGTTTTAAAGTAGTCTGCTATGGTCTGTTGCATCAGTTGAGTACTCATAGGCGTATGATTTATTATGTTGCAAAGATAATTATTATTTTCAGAAATCCGAAGAAATAGATAAAAATTTTGTATAGTTTTGCTGAATGTACAATCGCTTGCTGGGTTGGCAGTGTATAATCAATCTTTGCTGTTTTACTGTTGCGTGAGTGCCCGCGAAAGTCGTTTTGAAAATCAAAGGGGCAAAATATGCCCAAATTTCGATAGTGTCTGTAATTGTCTGATCGTCAATATGATAGTGTGGTGCGTAGTCTTTCTGTGCATGAAATGTATATGTTAAAATTGTCAAAGAGTATGTTTGAGATTGTCAAACAGTGTGTTTGAGGAGGTCAGACATAGTGTTTTGGGGTGTTGGATACTGTGTCTGGCAGGGCAAAAAAGGCGAAATAGGGGTGTCAAAGATACTCTTTGACAATTTTAACAGTTATCGACGATACTGATTTTTACATATTTTAGCACTTTCGGAGGCTAAAAATATTCTATTTGGAGAGTTTTTCTCTGTCAAAATTTTTCATCATTTCCCGGGCAGAATGAAAATCCGTGAGAGTTTGGCACGGTTTTTGTATGCGCGTGCGCGAGAGCTGCCGTTGCGCCGGTGTCGGCGTGCGGGCGGAAAAGCCAGAAGCCATCTGTCCCTCAGGTGGGAAGATGGCTCCTGTAAACGTGTTATGTCGGTAGATTATTATTTCTCTGCTGGCTCTATGATTTTCCAGATGCATGCTGCCAGTGTTCCGCCTACGAACGGACCAACGATGAATATCCAGAGGTTGGTCAGTGCTGTTCCCTGCTGGAATACAGCCGGTGCGATAGAGCGTGCTGGGTTGACTGATGTGCCTGTGTAGCGTATGCATACGAGGTGAACGAGAACGAGTGCCAAGCCGATAGCCAGACCTGCGAAGTTGTTTGTTGCACCGTTAGTCTTTGCAGTAGCGCCGAGCACAACGAGTACGAATACGCATGTGAAGACAATTTCTGCCAGCAGTCCGCCTACTACGCTAACGCCTTCTTGCAGGTCGTTGGCGCCTGTGCCGGTCATGCCCTCAACATTGCCTACAAGCAGATAGAGCAGGGCAGAGCCGATGAATGCACCGATAACCTGGAATATCATGTACATTCCGCAGTCTTTTGCGCTCATGCGTCCGCTGAGGAAGCAGCCGAGTGTGATGGCAGGGTTGATGTGGCAACCTGAGATGCCGCCGATGGTGTATGCCATAGCTACTACTGAGAGACCGAAGGCTAAGGCTGTGCCTACTACGGCAGGGATGTTGTTGACTGGATCGCATCCCAAACTAACTGCTACGCCGCAGCCCATCAATACAAGCACCATTGTGCCAAACATTTCTGCTAAATACTTTTTCATGTTCTTTCTTGTTTTAGTTAAAAAATATGTGATTTGTATTGCAAATGTAAACTTTTTTTGCAAAACTTCCAAAAAATAGCAGCAAAAATGTTAGAATGTAAGCTCAGACGGCTCAGTTTTTGCACGAAACAGCCCTGTAACCGTATATTGCCACGACGATGAAGCATATCAGCGGCAGGACAAACGACACGTTGACTGCCGGCATGCCTGCAACCACCTGACGGTCGATAATGGCTGCCTGCATCGGAGGCAGTATCGAGCCGCCGAGAATAGCCATGATGAGACCCGCAGCACCCAGCTTGGCATCCTCGCCGATGCCTGTAAGGGCGATGCCGTAGATGGTTGGGAACATAAGCGACATGCATGCCGATACACCCACAAGGCAGTAGACACCGACTCTGCCGTCAGCCATGATGACTCCGGCTGTAAGCACTCCGGCAACTACGGCTAATGCCGACAGCAGCACGCCGGGACGGATGTATTTCAGGAAGAATGTGCATACAAAGCGGCTCACGCAGAAGATAGCCATCGCCACAATGTTGTACTGCTGCGAAAGTATCTCGGCTTCTTTCTCAGCCATACCCTCAGCCATGAAGACGCGCGTGCCATATTGTATGATAAACGTCCAGCACATAATCTGGGCACCTACATAGAAGAACTGCGCAACGACGCCTTCTCTGTATCGCTGCCTGCCCAGCAGTCTGCGCAAGGTGGCAGACAGGTTAAGGTCCTTGCTGTCGCTGTCGCCCGTATTTGGCATCTTGGTGCGCAGGATGATGAAGAAGATGGCAAGAATGACAATGCCTATGAACAGATATGGCGCTATCAGCACCGACAGGTCGCTGTCGCGCAACGCGGCAAACTGTGTGTCGTCGAGCGCGGCACGCTCCTCCGTAGACAATGGCGACAAGCGCGCTTGTATGAAATTCATGGCTACAAACATACCCATGAGAGAGCCTATCGGATTGAACGACTGCGCAAGGTTGAGCCGACGGGTAGCTGTCTCTGCCGTGCCCATCGACAAAATGTATGGATTGCAGCTCGTCTCAAGAAACGACAAGCCGCAGGTCATGATGAAATATGCCGCAAGAAACGGATAATAGATGCCGCTCATCTTTGCCGGAAGAAACAGCAGAGCACCGATGGCATAGAGTGCCAGCCCCATCAGCACGCCCGACTTGTAACTGTAGCGACGTATGAACATGGCTGCAGGAAAAGCCATTACGAAATAGCCGCCATAAAAGGCAAGCTGAACTAAGGCGCCGTCGGTAACGCTCATGCGGAAAATCTTTGAGAATGCCTTTACCATCGGGTTGGTTATGTCGTTGGCAAATCCCCAGAGGGCAAAGCACATGGTTATCAGAATAAACGGAATGACGTAGCTCACTCCGTCTGAACTAAGCAGTGATGTGTTTCTTTTCATACTTATATATTATTTGTTCAGATTGAAAATGTCTGACCAAATATTTGTACTGTTTGGATGTAATGCTTTCTCTTTCTTGCCGTCCTTCGGCGAATGTTTGGACTTTGCCTTTGGTTTAGGCTCTTTCTTCTTTGGTATCTCGTGATTGTCGTTGAGCGTGTGTTGCTGCAACTCAGGCAGAAACTTGTAGCCGGCGTCGCCCACGATGAAGTCTATTTCCGGTATCTCCAGGCTCTCGTCGCTCTTCAGCGGACCTAATTTCTGTCCCTGTCTTATCACCTCAACATGCACGGTGGCAATGCCCATGTCGAGTATGCCAAGCGCCTTTGCCGCACCCCACGACAAGTCTATAATCCTGCCATGACTGAACGGTCCCCTGTCGGTAACTCGCACGACAACAGTCTTGCCAGTGGCGGGACACGTAACGCGGAGCATCGTGCCGAACGGATGCGTACGGTGGGCACACGTCATGCTGTCGTGGTGAAGCTTCTCGCCACTGCTCGTGCGTGCACCTGTTGCTCGCTTTGAATAATATGATGCTTTTCCTCTTTGTTCCTGTGCTGACAAAGAAGTGAAGAATAAAAGTGATATGATGAATATTACTATTCTCATTAAAAGAAATTTCGGCCATTTCAGTTCAAAAACCGAACTGAGAATGACCGAAATGTATTTGTTAATATTAGATTACGCCCTGCTCGAGCATAGCCTGTGCAACCTTCATGAAGCCTGCAATGTTAGCACCCTTCACGTAGTCGATTGTACCGTCAGGCTGTGTACCGAACTTAACGCACTGCTCGTGGATGTTCTCCATAATCCAGTGCAGCTTGTCGTCTACTTCCTTAGCTGACCAGCTGAGGTGAGCAGCGTTCTGAGTCATTTCGAGACCAGATGTAGCAACACCACCTGCGTTTACAGCCTTGCCCGGAGCAAAGAGTACACCGTTCTTCTGGAAGAAGTGGATAGCGCCCGGCTGGCAACCCATGTTAGAAACCTCGCAGCAGCACCAGCAGCCGTTAGCCTTCAGTTCCTTAGCGTCGTCTTCGCTAAGCTCGTTCTGGAATGCACATGGAAGAGCGATGTCGCAAGGAATGCTCCATGCCTTCTTGCCTGCAGTGAACTGAGCCTTGCCAGGGAACTTAGTAGCCATGTCTTCAACCTTGTTGCGGTTAGAAGCACGCATGTCGAGCATGTAGTCGATCATCTCGTCTGTGATGCCTTCTGGAATGTGGCAAACACCGTCAGGACCAGAGATAGCGATAACCTTTGCACCGAGTTCCTTAGCCTTCTTTGCTGCACCCCATGCTACGTTACCGAAGCCAGAGAGAGCGATAGTCAGACCCTTGATGTCCTTGCCTGCCTTGTGGAGAAGGTGCTGTGTGAAATAGAGTGCACCGAAACCTGTAGCCTCAGGACGGAGGATAGAACCACCCCATGTCTCGCCCTTACCTGTGAGAACGCCTGTGTGATACTGACGAGAAAGTTTCTGATACATACCGTTCAAGAAACCGATTTCGCGACCACCAACACCTACGTCGCCTGCAGGAATATCCTGATCTGGACCGATATTGTGGCGGAGCTCAAGCATGAATGCCTGGCAGAAACGCATGATTTCAGCGTCAGATTTGCCTACTGGATCGAAATCTGAACCACCTTTACCACCACCCATAGGAAGTGTTGTCAGTGCGTTCTTGAATGTCTGCTCGAAGCCTAAGAACTTCAGCATTGAAGGAGTAACTGCCTTGTGGAAACGGAGACCTCCTTTGTAAGGACCGATTGCGCTGTTGAACTGAACGCGGTAGCCCAAGTTTGTCTGAACTTCGCCTTTGTCGTCAACCCAAGTAACGCGGAAAGTAAAGATACGCTCTGGCTCTACAATGCGCTCGATAATCTTTGCCTTCTCGAATTCGGGATGCTGATTGTAAACTTCTTCTACAGACTCGAGTACCTCGCGAACTGCCTGAAGGTACTCTGACTCACCTGGATGCTTTGCTTCCAGATGTTGCATGATTTTCTCTACGTTCATTGTTTATAATTTATAAATAAGTTAAACAGTATATTATGTTCTTTCTTTCTTTGTCTTTCTATAACTGACACTTTGCTATTATTTTGTGGCAAAGTTATAGTTTATATTTCAATTAACCAAGTAAATCTTTGAGAATTTTCCTATTTATACTATCTTTTTGTTATTTTTACTTTTATTTTACATATGTACGGTTACATGCACTTTTATGTCATAAAACTTATAGATAAGAAGAAAAAATAAGCAATATATATTAAAATGTAAGATTGTTTACGTACACAATACATTGATTTATGTCAATAAAGTGTTTTATTTTAGTATTTTTCTTTGATAAAATATTGTGGAAAGCAGCAAAACCGATTATCTTTGCATCGTGTTTTTCATAGTATTAGATTTAAGGTTAACAAAGGTAGGGAGTGCAGCGGCACTCCATTTTTTTTGCCATCACTTTCAGAACTGCTGTAAAAACATAAGTGATGCTGTCGTCTGTTTCAGTAAAAATATTATTTCTTTTCCATGTTTATGGTTATTTTGCCTACATATATTCCGTGTTTTCCGTTCTGATCGTCAGGAATAAGTTTACCGTCGATGTTTTTGTGGTATTCTATCTGTTTCATGTAGGTATGTGAGTGCCCGCCGAGAAACAGGTCAATGTTTCTTGACTGACTGATTATTGTCTGGTCGTTCATTCCCATACTGTCCCAGCCCATATGCGAAATACATATAACTATGTCGCAGTGTTTCTTATTTTTTAGAAAGTCGCCCATCTCGTTTGCTACTTTCACGGGATCAAGATACTTCACTCCGACAAACTTGTTCTGGTCTACGAGTCCTTCCATTTCAGGGTCGAGGGCAAACAGTCCGATTTTCATTCCGTTACGACGGATAATGGTCCAGCGCTTCGTCAATCCCTCTACGGGTGTTCCTGTGAAGTCGTAGTTGGAACATAGTATAGGGAACTTTGCCTTTTTGAATATTCGTGCCATATTTTCGAGTCCGAAGTCAAACTCGTGGTTGCCTATGGTAGAGGCATCATACTTCATCTTGTTCATGAGTTCCACCTCCACGTCGCCCTTGTAGTAAGTGTAGTATGGCGAGCCCTGCGAGAAGTCTCCGCTGTCGAGCAGCAGCAAGTCTGGATTCTTAATGCGTTCTTCCTTTATCATTGTCAGTCGTCGCAAGTATCCGCCGCGTCCAGCGAGGGCAGTGTCGGCTAAGTTTTTGTTCAGTGGATATATGCAACTGTGCGTGTCGTTGGTGTGCAGTATTGTCAGTTGCTTCTGCTTTTGTGCTGCCACAGCAATGGTAATCGACAGCATAAGTATTATGATGTAAGTCCTTTTCATTTTCTGTTGTAAATTATTTTCAGTTCGTATATTATATTAATATGTGGAGAGTTATTCAACTATTGTAATTCGTCCTTCGATACCCTGACTGACAGTCTCACCCTTAGCCATGCGTTCCTTCAGATAGTCCATTATGACATATCTGATGTTGTTTCTCTCGTCTGTGGGCGAGTTAAGGTCTGTTTTTTTCTTGAACGCCTCCATCTTGTCGTTACCCTGAGCAATATAGTCGATGGTAACTACCCTGTAGTCCTTCTGCAAGTCTATGTCTTTGCCGTCAATGAGTGCTTTTCTCAGCGTGCCATCTTTTCCGATGGTCAGTTTTATTTCACGACTCACGCCCTGTCCTTTCTGTCTGGCGATTTGCTCAAAGAGTTCACGGACGTCAGTACCTTTGAGTGTAAGGAAACAAATCTTGTTCTCAAAAGGAGCCAATTCGAGAATGTCTCCTACGGTAACATCGCCTTCTGCCAGTGATGCCCGCATGCCGCCGATATTGTAAATGCCAAACTCAGGATGCTCTCCGTATTGTTTTCCTGCCCACATGAGGATGTCTGGCAGCAGGTTGGACAGTGGGCTCTCCGGTGCTTCGGCATACATGTAATGTGCCACGCGACCTACGACAGGACTCATTATGGAGTCAACGTATTGTTTGTATGGAGTCATGAATGCGGTTGCTTCTGCATCGTCGCGGTTGTCATATTTTTCGTCGATGAGAATACGGCTGCGCTCCAAGCCGGTCATCTCGTAGTGCGAACGGCATGAAACTAACACAATCATGCCAGCAATGACAGTTGATAGGAATAATGTTTTTGTTTTCATATTAATGTATGACAATTTCAATATTTATGCTGCAAAAGTAAATAAATTATGTGAAAAACAAGCCTTGTATGTGGTGTAAAGATGCAGAAAAGTGTTAAAAACTAAGAAAAACAAGCACAATATGGTTTTGTAACGGATAATTATTCTTATCTTTGCAGCCGATTTCCATGTAACCGCTGGCAGCGGAAGAGTCGTTGGCTATGTTGCATGGAGTAATAATAACACATTTTAGTACCAAAGTAAGATGGATTTAATTAAGGTTGCCGAAGAGGCTTTCGCTACAGGCAAACAATTCCCTGAGTTCGGTCCTGGTGATACAATCACAGTGGCTTACAAGATTATCGAGGGAACAAAAGAGCGTATTCAGCTCTATCGTGGTGTCGTTATCAAGATTAACGGACATGGCGACAAGCGCCGTTTCACAGTCAGAAAGATGTCTGGAACAATAGGTGTTGAGCGTATCTTCCCTATTGAGTCGCCAAACATCGATTCTATTGAGGTGAACAAGCGTGGTAAGGTACGTCGTGCCAAGCTTTACTATCTGCGTGAACTCACAGGTAAGAAAGCACGTATCAAGGAAAAGCGCAATTATGCAAAGAAAGACGCATAATACGTTATTCTTAAAAACATTCAAAACAAGAAATAAAATAGGCTCCTTCAGAAATGAAAGAAGCCTATTTTGTTTTATATACAAAGCTAAATCCGTTTGTTGATGTCATGCAACAGGAAGTCGCTCGTGTGAAAAAAAGAGAAACATTATTTACAGATATTGCACGGAATAGGCAAATTATGTGTATATTTGCAAGCAAAAGATAATGAAATAACAAACAACGTAGAATACCAAAGTCTTATATTACAGCAATGAAAGAGTTAAGTTTGAAGTACGGATGCAACCCTAATCAGAAACCATCGCGCATATTCATGGATGAGGGTGAGTTGCCAATAGAAGTGTTGAATGGTAAACCAGGTTATATAAACTTTCTTGATGCGCTGAACTCATGGCAGCTTGTCAGCGAGTTGAGACAGGCTACGGGAATGCCATCGGCTGCTTCATTCAAGCATGTGTCTCCTGCTGGCGCGGCTGTAGGTCTTCCGCTCAGCGATACTCTAAAGAAAATATACTTTGTAGACGACATACCTGTTGAACTTTCTCCCATTGCCTGTGCCTATGCAAGGGCACGAGGTGCTGACAGGATGAGCTCGTACGGGGATTTCATTGCTCTGAGCGATACTTGCGACAAGGCTACGGCGCTGATTATCAAGCGTGAAGTGTCAGACGGCGTCATTGCTCCTGACTATACGGAGGATGCGCTTGAGATATTGCGCGAGAAGCGTAAGGGAGCATATAACGTTATAAAGATTGACGTGAACTATCGTCCTGCTCCCGTCGAGCGCAAGCAAGTGTTTGGTGTTACGTTCGAGCAAGGACGCAACGAAGTGAGGCTCGACGATGACAAGTTGTTTGAAAACATTCCGACGAAAAACAAGTCTTTCAGCGATGATGCACGACGAGACCTCGTCATAGCGCTCATTACTCTGAAGTATACGCAGAGTAATTCGGTCTGTTACGTTAAGGACGGACAAGCCATAGGCATAGGTGCCGGTCAGCAAAGTCGTATCCACTGCACGCGTCTTGCAGGAAACAAGGCAGATATATGGTGGCTCCGTCAGCATCCAAAGGTTATGAACCTGCCTTTCGTAGACAACATCAGAAGGGCTGACCGCGACAATACCATTGACATTTATATAAGCGAAGACCATGACGACGTGCTTGCAGAAGGAGCGTGGCAACAGTTCTTCAAGCATCGTCCGGAGGTCCTCACGATGGAAGAGAAAAAGGATTGGATTGCACGAAACAGGCAGGTTGCGCTTGGCAGCGATGCCTTCTTCCCTTTTGGCGACAATATTGAGCGCGCCCACAAGAGCGGTGTGGAGTTCATAGCACAGGCAGGCGGAAGTGTAAGGGACGACCATGTCATTATGACCTGCGACAAATATGATATTGCAATGGCATTTACAGGGGTGCGACTGTTCCATCACTGATAAGTCATTGCGCAGGTTGACAGGATTGTTATATATTAATTAATGTATAGGAAACGATGAGCGACATAGATGATATAATAATGAGTGGAATGGTTTTCAAGAAAAAGAAGACCGACCGGCAGGACGGCAATAAGGTGAAGACCAAAGCCAAGAAAAAGAAGTATATTACCGGTGCTCACGGCTCTGGCAGTGCCAAGCAGAAGGCTAAGTATCGCGAACAAAGGGCAAACCGACACAGATAAAACATTATAACTCAATGCTTATGAGACGAATATTCGTAATGCTTTTATTGTTCTGCCATATCATAACGTGCTACGGGCAGGACAAATCCTATAAAGGGGACGGTTGCGACGACGTCTTGCAATATGTTCCATACGCTTCGGTGCTTGCCTTGAAGGTTGCAGGTGTAGACGGTGCCAGTTCGTGGAAGAGGCTTGCCGTGAATGGCGGACTTTCCTTTGTCGTCAGTTCGGGCATCACCTATGCGCTGAAACATGTCATACACGAGCGCAGACCTGACGGAACAGACAATCGTGCCTTTCCGTCTGGACATTCTACAGTGGCATTTTCAGGCGCTACGGTTCTACATAAGGAATACGGAAAGATTAGTCCGCTGATAAGCATTGCCGGCTATGGCGTTGCTACGTTTACGGCTGTCGACCGTGTCATTCGCCACCGGCATGAGTGGCATGATGTAGTGGTAGGAGCAGGAATAGGCATTCTTTCTACTGAACTTTGCTATTGGCTCGGCGACAAGCTGACAGGCGAGCGCAGCCGTTTTGTTGTCAGTCCTACGACAAACGGTGTGTCGATGATAATTCAGTTCTGATTTAAGGTTATTGCGCCTGCTGAAACTTGGCTCGTCAGCAGTGCTCGCACGCGCGTGTACAAAAACTGTGCCAAACTTGTCAGATTTCTCTTTTGCGCCCGAAAAGTATGAAAATTTTTGACAGGGGAAAATCGTTCAAATAGAATCGGAACAGCCTCTGAAATCGTAAAATTCTGTTAATTTCAAGACCAGACACAACTGTTAAAATTGTCAAAGAGTATCTTTGAGGCGCCTTTTTCGTCATTTTTGCTTGCCAGACATAGCGTCTGACACTCTCAAACACTATGTTTGACCTCCTCAAACAGTGTGTTTGACAATGTCAAACATACTCTTTGACAATTTTAACACATGCATTTTGTGGGCGAAAGACTTGTGTTTTCGATTAACAAACTGACAGTCAGACAATTATAGATGTGTGCGGATTTTGGGCATATTTTGCCCCTCAGATTTCCGAAACGACTTTCGCGGGCATTCTCGCGACAGTAAATGAGCCAAAATTGATTAGTGTTTTTTATGCGGATGGGCTTTCCGTCAGTGTCTGCATAGTGTTATTCTTCCAGCCGTTTGAATGCTTTAGGCAGAAAATCTATTATGTCTGAAGCAATCAGACTTTCCTTTCCATACTCCTTTGCGGCAATGTCGCCAGCCAGCCCATGCAGGTACATTCCCATGACACATGCTTCGTGGTGGGTATATCCGCGCGAGAGCAATGCCGTTATAATACCTGTCAGCACGTCGCCGCTGCCGGCTGTAGCCATTCCTGAGTTGCCGGTAGAGTTGAAGAATATGTGCCCGTCAGGCTGACACAGTGCCGAATAGTGCCCCTTCAGAATGATGTATGCTTGCAGTCGCTCTGCCATTTCCCGTGCTTTCGACAGTCTTTCGTAGTCGCCGTTGCACCTGTTGCCGTACAGACGCTCAAATTCCTTCGGGTGTGGAGTCATGATAATGTCTTTTGGCAGTTGCTGCATCCATGCCCTGTGGTTGGCAAGAATATTCAGCGCGTCAGCATCGGCAACGATAGGCGCACTTGTGCGTCGCAGCTGAGCTATCAGTGCGATGGCAGTATTCTCGCTTTGTCCCAGTCCCGGACCTATTCCAAGTGCATCATAGTCTTCAGCATCTACGGCTTCAGAGAATATTGTCTCTTCCCTGTCCATCTGCATTACAGCCTCAGGCACGGCAGTCTGCATGACGGTGTAGTTCTTTCTTGGAGTGTGAACCGTAAGCCTTCCGACGCCGCTGCGCAGACATGCTCTGGCTGCAAGCACGGAAGCGCCAGCCATTCCGTAGCTGCCTGATATGAGCAAGGCGTTGCCAATAGTTCCCTTATGGTCGAAGTCGTGTCTGCCAATAAGCATGTTGCGGACATCGTTTTCTTCCGTTATGTGAATCCGTGTTTCGGTCTTGTCTATGTATTCTTGACTCAGTCTGATGTCCAGCAGTTTCAGTTTGCCAATATATTGCTGCGTGTCGGCAAACATGAAGCTCATTTTTTTCATTTGCAGCGACAAGGTAATGTTTGCCCTGATAATGTTCTGCGGTATATTGTACGTGTTGTCTTCGGTCATAAGTCCCGAAGGAACATCTATTGCAACAACCTTCGCCGCCGACTGGTTTATGTATTTCACAAGCGATGCAAAGCCTCCTGACAACGGTTTGTGAAGCCCAGTTCCAAACAATCCGTCGACAACCAGCGTCTTAGAGTCAAGTACCGGTGGGTCAAACTGCTGGGTAACCTCAGTGAAGTTTTTAATTCTTTTACAGTCTAAAACTCTTTTCTTGTTGATAGAGCATTCCTCAGACAAGTTGTCGTTAATGTTGAACAAGTAAACCGAAACGTTGTAGTTCTGTTCAGCCAGCATACGTGCCACAGCCAGCGCGTCGCCTCCATTGTTTCCCGGACCTGCAAAAACGACAATAGGCATTGTGTCTGCCCATATCTCGGATATTGCACGCGTTATTGCCTTTGAAGCGCGCTCCATCAAGTCAATAGGACGTATCGGCTCGTGCTCTATTGTATATGTATCGAGTTCCTTAATCTGTTTGCCTGTAAAAATCTTCATCGTTGCAAAAATACAAAATATATTGCACAACGTTGTCAGCAATGAGCATTTTTTTTAGAAAAAAATTAAAACAAGCCGCAGAAACACTATTTTTTATCTGTAATAGCACTGAAAAATGATTTTTTTTTCGTAATTTTGCGCAAACTTTTACATAATTGCTTATGAAAACCGTAAAACTTAAGGACAAGACTTTTAAACTTTTCATTCCAGAATCAGAACTGTTCGAGCGCATTCAGAAAGTAGCTGACCGACTGAACAGCGACATGAAGGATAAGAACCCGCTGTTGCTGGCTGTGCTCAACGGCTCGTTTATGTTTGCAGCCGACCTTATGCGCAGGCTAACTATCCCGTGCGAGATATCGTTTGTGAAACTTGCTTCATATCAGGGAACGACATCTACAGGAAAAATCAAGGAGGTTATAGGAATAAACGAAGACCTGACAGACCGCACAGTAGTAATAGTAGAAGATATAGTGGAGTCAGGCCTGACAGTCAAGCGAATGATAGAAAGTTTGGGAACTCGAAATCCAAAGTCGGTACACGTGTGCACATTGTTCCAGAAACCGGAACTGCTGAAAGAGAACATAAAAGTGGACTATGTCGCAATCCCTATTCCCAATGACTTTATAGTAGGCTACGGACTCGACTACGACCAGCAGGGACGACAGTTGCGCGATGTATATACACTCGTAAGCGAAGAATAATTTTTTTAGCAAGCAATGAAAAACATAGTTATATTTGGTGCTCCCGGCTCAGGCAAGGGAACACAGAGCAGTTTGCTTTCCGGCAGATATGGTTTCGCCCACATATCTACAGGAGAACTCCTGAGAGCAGAAATGAGAAAAGGAACCGCATTCGGAAATTTCGCAAAGCAGCTGACTGACAACGGACAGCTTGTGCCCGACGACCTGATGGTGTCGCTGTTGTCTACGGAGTATGACCGTCTCGCCAAAAACAAGCGTGGCGTTATCTTCGATGGTTATCCGCGCACGTTGTCGCAGGCAGAAACACTGAACGAGATGTTGGCAGAAAGAGGCGAGAAAGTAACGGCAATGATAGAACTAACGGCACCGGAAGACGAGCTGATAGAAAGAATCGTAGAGCGTGGACTGGCAAGCGGACGCTCTGACGATACTGTCGAAACAGCCAAAAAGCGTCTGGAAGTATATCATAAAAGCACCATGCCCCTTATTGAATTCTATAAGAAAGCAAACTTGCACCACCGCATAAACGGGCACGGAACAATACACGACATATTCAATAATATCTGCAATCTGATAGACAGTATTGAAGAATAATCTATAAATGTAAAATGGAATCAAATTTCGTCGACTATGTAAAGATTTACTGTCGCTCTGGTAAGGGTGGAAAAGGCTCAATGCACTTGCGACACGTGAAATATAACCCCAACGGAGGACCAGACGGTGGAGACGGTGGACGTGGAGGAAACATATATTTGCGTGGAAACCACAATTACTGGACTCTTCTACATTTGCGCTATCAGCGGCATATATATGCAGAGCATGGAGGAAACGGCGGAAAGGATAAATGTCATGGCACCGACGGAAAAGATATCTACATTGACGTTCCATGCGGCACGGTAGTCTACGATGCAGAAACAGGCAAATATGTATGCGACGTTACCTACGACGGACAGGTCGTCATGCTGCTGAAAGGCGGCAGGGGAGGACTTGGAAACTTCCAGTTCCGTTCTGCAACAAATCAGGCTCCGCGATATGCACAGCCAGGAGAGCCGATGGAAGAAATGACGGTTATACTCGAACTCAAACTCCTTGCAGATGTCGGACTCGTAGGTTTCCCAAATGCAGGAAAGTCGACATTGGTTTCATCACTGTCGAATGCAAGGCCGAAGATAGCAAACTATCCGTTCACAACGATGGAACCGTCGCTTGGAATAGTAGCATACCACGACAACAAGTCGTTTGTTATGGCTGACATCCCTGGTATTATAGAAGGTGCCAGCGAAGGTAAAGGACTCGGACTGCGTTTCCTGCGTCATATAGAACGAAACTCGCTGCTTTTGTTCATGGTTCCGGGAGACACTGACGATATAAAAAGAGAGTATGACATCCTGCTCAACGAGTTGCAACAGTTTAATCCGGAAATGCTTGACAAACACCGAGTACTTGCCATAACAAAGTGCGACCTGCTGGATGAGGAGCTTATAGAGATGCTGAAGGAAACGCTGCCAACAGATTTGCCGGTAGTGTTCATTTCTGCTGTTACCGGATTCGGACTGAATGAACTGAAAGACGTTTTGTGGCGTGAACTTAATGCCGAGAGCAACAAGTTGCAGACAATAATGGCAGAAGACACGCTTGTACATCGCGACAAGGACTTTGCAAGTTTCGCTCAGGAAATGTCAGAAGAAGGAGAAGACGACATTATCTACCTCGACGATGATGAAATAGAAGACATAGACGATGAGTTTGTAGAGCAGTAAATTATAAAAAGAAACAAAACGGCTGACAACAGAATAATGTTGCCAGCCGTTTTGTTTTGTATTCTTGCCCTGTTTTATGGCTTTACCCTTCAAGGTCAGTAAGTCATCTATGACAAAATGACACATTTGGACTAATAACCTCTTACAGCAGAGCCTCAAACTTCTCCTGGAATTTAGCTTTAGGAGCAGCACCGACCATCTTGTCTACAACCTGTCCGTTCTTGAAGAACAGTATCGTTGGGATGTTGCGGATACCAAATTCCATAGCAATGTCGTCGTTCTCCTCAACGTCGCACTTGCCTACAACGATGCGTCCGTCGTACTCTTCAGCTAATTCGCCAATAACAGGCGCAATCATCTTGCATGGTCCGCACCATGTTGCCCAGAAATCAACTACTAATGGCAAGTTGCCGTTCTTCAATTCTTCAAAGTTCTCTGTTGTGATTTTTACTTCCATAGTCTTAATTATGAATTAAATGAATATTATGTATGTTATTATATATGCAAATACCGTGCCAAACTCTAATTCAGATAGTAACTTATCGATTCTGTCGCTTGCAGATAGTCGAGTACTGTTTTGTTTGGGTTTATTTTGTGCAGCCTGCTTTTCAACGATATGAACTGATTGCTTTCCGTATCGTGAATGCGTATATTAATAGGTACGTTGCCTGGATTGTCGTTTATGACAGATGTCATTTCGTCAACAATCTGTTCGTTAAGCGAACTGATGTCCATATTTATCGTTATGCTGTTCAGCGGAACTTCCTTTACCTCCTGCATGTACTGAACAGAGGATATAACAAGACTGTAGAACTTACTTCCGTGATACCGCGGTACGCTTTTGCCCCTGACAAATACGATGCTTCCTTTTGTCATAAAGCCTTTCCATGTCCCCCATACACCTCCAAACAAACGAATGTTGCCAACTCCTTCGTAGTCTTCTATGCTGACAAAACCGTATGGCTCGCCATTTTTAGTAAAGTCTTCCTTCACGTTTGTGATAATGCCTCCAAACGTCAGTTCGCTTCTTGATGCGAGCAAGTCGATGTTTTCTGACAACTCATGGCATTTTGTGTTGCACTTATAGTTAAGTATGATGTTGTATTCGTCTAATGGATGTGCCGACAAGTAGATGCCCACGAGTTCACGCTCCTTGTTGAGTTTCTCTATATTGCTCATTTCTTCCACCTGCGGAAATTTCGGAGTCTGAATATCGACACTGTTGAGACCACCGAAGAGTGAATTCTGCATGTTGTTCTTCTCTGCCTGATAGAGCTGTCCATAGCGTATCAGCAACTCGATGAACGATTCTCCCTTGTTGTTTCTCGATATGTATGCCTCTCTCTGAATGCCGAAACAATCAAAACCGCCACTAAACACAATGCTCTCAATAACCTTCTTGTTCACATTGTTGAGGCTTACTCTTTGTATAAAGTCAAAGATGTCCTTGTATGGTCCGTTCTTTTCTCTTTCATTAATTATTGCCTCTGAAGCCGATTCTCCCACGCCTTTTATGCCTGCGAGACCAAATCGTATCTCGCCTTTCTTGTTCGTACCGAATTTCAGGTGGCTTTCGTTAATGTCGGGACCGAGTGTAGATATGTTCATGGCACGGCATTCGTCCATGAGTTTGGTTATTTCCTTTATGTCGTCTTTGCGTCTGCTCATGATGGCAGACATATACTCTGCAGGATAGTGTGCCTTGAGATAAGCCGTCTGGTATGCTATCCATGAGTAGCATGTGGCATGACTCTTATTGAAGGCATATTCTGCAAAAGCTTCCCAGTCGCTCCAAATCTTCTCGAGAATCTCTTTGTTGTGTCCGTTTCTCACGCCACCCTCGATAAACTTAGGTTTCATCTGGTCAACAATCTCCTTTTTCTTCTTACCCATAGCCTTACGCAAGGCATCGCTCTCGCCGCGAGTGAAGTCTGCCAGCTTTCTTGACAGAAGCATCACTTGCTCCTGATAGACGGTAATGCCATAAGTATCCTTCAGGTATTCCTCCATGCATGGAATATCGTAAGTTATCTTGGCTGGATTGTTCTTTCTCTCAATGAAATCAGGAATATATTGCATTGGTCCCGGACGATACAGGGCGTTCATGGCAATAAGGTCCTCAAACACTGTAGGCTTCAGTTCGCGCAAGTGCTTCTGCATACCAGGCGACTCAAACTGGAAAGTTCCAACAGTTCTTCCACGCTGATACAGTTCGTATGTCAACTGGTCATCGATTGGAATATTCTCGATATCAATCTTTACACCATGAGAAATGTAGATGTTGTCGATAGCGTCCTTTAACTCCGACAATGTCTTCAGTCCCAAGAAGTCCATCTTTATAAGTCCAGTAGACTCTATGACGTGTCCGTCGTATTGCGTACACAGTACCTTTTCTCCTTTGTTTTCCGGATCGTTGGCAGTAGACACAGGAACCCAGTCGCTGATGGCATCTCTGCATATAATTGTTCCGCAGGCATGAATACCCGTGCCACGCACCGTACCTTCAAGCATCTTGGCGTATTTGATAGTGTTCGACAGACGCTTGTCGTTTGACATCTCAGCCTCTCTCAGTTCCGGTACGACCTGTATCGCATTTACAAGATTAAGTTTCATTTTGTTTGGCATACGTTCTGGGATAGACTTGCACAGTCTTGAACTCTCGCTTGGTGGTAGTTTCTCTACACGTGCGATGTCCTGTATTGCTTTCTTCGTAGCCATCGTGCTGTAAGTAATGATATGTGCCACTTTGTCATGCCCATACTTGTCTTCCACCCATTTCAGCACTCTTCCTCGTCCGTCATCGTCGAAGTCGGTGTCGATATCAGGCAACGATATACGGTCGGGATTTAGGAAACGCTCAAACAGTAAGTCGTATTTTATAGGGTCGATGCGTGTGATACCAAGACAGTATGCAACGACAGAGCCTGCGGCAGAGCCACGTCCCGGGCCAACCATGACGTCAAGCTGGTCGCGGGCAGCATTAATGAAGTCTTGCACGATAAGGAAGTAGCCAGGAAACCCCATTGTCTTCATAATGTGAAGCTCAAAGTTTATGCGCTCCACAACATTCTCTGGAACAGGGTCGCCATACAGTTTTTTTGCACCGTCGTATGTCAGTTTTTTCAGATACTCAGCCTCAAACTTAATTCTGTAGAGTTTGTCATATCCGCCGAGATGCTTTATCTTTTTCTCTCCTTCTTCACGTGGCAGAGTGTTGGCACCATTCTCATCACTCGTAAACTCAACGAGCAGTTGTTCTTCAGTGTATTTCCTTCTTATGTCGTCTTCTGTCCCAAATTCTTCCGGTATAGGGAAGAAAGGCATGATAGGGTCGTGGTCGATGCTGTAGATCTCTATCTTTTTGAGTATGTCGACCGTATTCCTCAGTGCTTCTGGAATGTCTGAAAACACTGCGTTCATCTCTTCTTTTGTCTTAAACCATTCCTGTTTGGAATACCTCATGCGGTTCGGGTCGTTCAGGTCGCTTTCCGTCGAGAGGCACAACAGGTGGTCGTGGGCTTCGGCATTCTCTTTGTCAACGAAGTGGGAGTCGTTGGTACAAATCAGTTGTATGCCATATTCGTGTGCCAGTTCTATCAGTACCTTGTTTGCTTTCTGCTGTAGTGGGAATGTTTCTCTGTTTGCCATGATGTTCGGGTCGGTAACCTCGTGCCGTTGCAGTTCGAGATAATAATCTTCGCCAAACACCCTTTTGTACCATTCTATGGCTTCTCTTGCTCCGGCAATATCGTCGTTTATGATTTTCTTTGGCACTTCTCCTGCTATGCATGCAGAACATGCTATCAGTCCTTCGTGATATGTCTCAAGGTCAGCGCGGTCAGTTCGCGGTCTGAAATAGTATCCGTCAACCCACGCTCGCGACACTAATTTTATGAGGTTTTTATATCCCTGATAGTTTTTTGCCAGCAGAATGAGGTGGTAGCCGCTTTTGTCGCCGTTTTCCTTCACTTTGTCTTCCTTTCTGTGTCGGGCGACATACACTTCGCATCCTATTATAGGGACGAAAGGCTCTTTTCCTTCTTTCTTCCTGCCCTTGTTAATTTTAGCGCAGTAGTCGGTAAATTCTTTTATACCGAACATTTCGCCGTGATCGGTGATAGCCATGCCTTTCATGCCATCGCCTATGGCTTTGTTGACAAGTTTCTCTATGCTTGATTGTCCGTCAAGAATGGAGAAATAAGTATGAACGTGCAGGTGGACAAAGTCTTCCATATATTTTTATCGTTGTTTTCTTGTAAGTGTTGTTTGTGTTTCAAAGTTTGTCATATTTTCTATAAAATATGTCATCCAGTGGTTTGTGAGCCTCAAAGTTACGCTTAAATATTGAATTGACCAAAAGAAAATTATAGAAAATTTGTCAAATACAAAAAAAATTGTACCTTTGCAATGTAAATCAGAAGATAAAAATAAGCATGGGTGAACGAATAAAGAAATTAAAGAAGATAAGAATACACAGAGAAGGCACGGATACACTTATTTTTAGCTTTTTCATTCTCGTGGCTGTCGCCGTTATACTATGGAGAGCTTTTGATACAAAAATCCCTTTCTGGATATTCATTGCTGTCTTTGGAACGGTTTACGGCATAGTAGTCAATTTCTTCCGTTGTCCTATTCGGCACTTTCCTAACGATGATACAGAGAACATCGTTGTAGCTCCGGCAGACGGAAAGGTGGTCGTTGTGGAGGAAGTTGACGAGAATGAGTATTTTCACGACCGCCGACTGATGGTCAGCATATTCATGAGTCTGTTTAACGTGCATGCAAACTGGTTTCCTGTAGACGGAAAAGTGAAGTCTGTAGTCCATCATAATGGAAATTTCCATAAGGCTTGGCTTCCGAAGGCGAGCGAGGAAAACGAGCGTGCAGACGTGCTGATAGAAACGCCGTCGGGCAAGGAAGTGCTGTGCCGCCAGATAGCAGGCGCAGTGGCAAGGCGTATCGTTACATACGCAAAAGACGGTGAAGACTGCTACATCGACGAGCATCTCGGATTTATAAAGTTTGGTTCACGAGTGGATGTATATTTGCCTCTGGGCACGGAAGTATGTGTGAAGATGGGGCAGACAACGACAGGCGACCAGACCGTCATTGCCAAGTTGCATTAGACATCTTTGCAAGTTGGGCGCGAATTGATATTTTATTACAAACCAAACATAGTATTATAGGTTATGAAAAGACACATCCCAAACGCTATAACGTGCTGCAACCTGTTGTCAGGATGCATCGCAATAGTCATGGCACTGTACGGCTCGGCATACTCGCTGTTATTCATTTTGCTTGGTGCCGCGTTCGATTTTTTCGATGGTATGGCTGCGCGACAGCTTGGTGTACAGTCGCCGATAGGCAAGGAACTTGACTCTCTGGCTGATATCGTTACGTTTGGAGTCGCTCCGGCTACGATGCTCTATACCGAAATGAAGGTTATGACGGGCGAAGACCCTCATGTCTTGCATGTCATTCTGCCGTTCTGTTCTTTCCTTATGGTAGCTTTCTCAGCGCTGCGACTGGCAAAATTCAACATCGACGAGCGCCAGACGGCATCGTTCTTGGGCTTGCCAACGCCGGCAAATGCACTCTTCTGGGCATCGTTGCTTGTTGGTTTGGGCGGACGTGCGGCACATTTGCACTATCTGATATATGTGTTTGCAGCAATAGTCATTATCAGTTGCTGGCTCATGGTGTCTGAGATTCCGATGTTTGCATTGAAGTTCAAGCATTGGGGATGGCGCGGAAACGAAGTGAAATACATATTCCTGATAACGTGTATTCCTATACTTCTGTTTTTCCGTACTACAGGCATTGCCATCATCATAGCATGGTATGTAGTGCTGTCGGTACTGACATGCAAGGCTGATAAATAATTCCAGGACATGTTTATAATACGATTCTTGCTTTTAGCCATATTGTTTCTGTTCGTCGCAGCTATAGTCGGACTGGTATTTTTCCTGTCTTCGATAAAGAACATAAAGCGTCAGTTCGACAACATGCGTGGCAATATGGGCGGAGGTCAGCAGCAAGGCAGAACGTCGGGCTGGCAGAATGGCAGTGCGGGCTCAGGCAGCCAGCAGTCTGTCAGCGACAGCCGGAGTAACGAGGAGCGCAACAAGCGCATCTTTGCCGAGAACGAAGGCGAGTACGTAGACTTTGAAGAAACGGAATAGGACAGTGGTTTGGCAAAAACAGCCGCTGCCTGTTGACAAAAGAAAACCATTATTTAAAAGAATAAGCAATGCCCTTTGATGTTGTCAAAGGGCATTGCTAGTATTATGTCTGTGTATTGTGCTCGCTGGCAGGCGTCATGCATGCACCAGCGTGCCGATGTCTTCGCCCTCGATAACCTTGCGCAGGTTGCCTACGACATCCATGTTGAATACATATATTGGCAGGTTGTTTTCCTTGCACATCGTAGTAGCTGTGAGGTCCATTACCTTCAGTCCGCGATTGTAAATCTCGTCGAAAGTTATCTCCTTAAACTTCATTGCGGTCTTGTCTTTCTCTGGGTCAGCCGTGTAGACACCGTCCACGCGTGTGCCTTTCAGCATCACGTCAGCCTCTATCTCTATGCCGCGCAGCGACGAACCAGTGTCTGTCGTGAAGTAGGGCGAGCCTGTTCCGGCAGAGAATATGCACACTTGTCCGTTCTGCATAGCCTCTATTGCGCGCCATTTGGTGTAAAATTCGCCTATCGGCTCCATGCGTATAGCCGTCAGCACCTTGTTTGCCACGCCGATGGCGCCAAGTGCCGAGCTCAGTGCAAGCGAGTTTATCACTGTTGCACACATGCCCATCTGGTCGCCTTTCACGCGGTCGAAGCCTTTCTGCGAGCCGCTGAGACCTCTGAAAATGTTGCCGCCGCCTATTACGATGCCTATTTCCACGCCCATGTCGTGGATTTCTTTTATCTGTCGGGCATAGTCAGCCAGTCGCTCTGGGTCTATACCGTAGCCTTGACTACCCATCAGGCTTTCGCCGCTGAGCTTAAGAAGTATTCGCTTAAATCTTACCATTTTAGTTTGTATTTTATGTTAATTTTGTTTTTATTTCGTTCATTTGCCGTTGCCGTCAGATGCAGAAAGCCACTTCCTTGAAGGCATATTGTCTTGTCTTTCCCTGCCTGTCGCGCAGTGTCAGCATGCCGTTGGGAGCCACGTCTGCTATCTCTGCCTCGAAGAAACCTTTGTCGTCGCGGTATCCGTGATAGCCTGTTTTGCGGTAGAGCAGCGACTTATAGACAGGCAGGATGTTGTCTTCGATGTTTGTAAAGTGCCATATTATGCGTTTCAGCACATCCTCTTTGTCGCAGTCGTGTTGCAGTATCTGTCTCATAGACACAGGGTTTGGCGCATCGCTGACAAACTTCTGCTGGTTGACGTTCAGCCCGATGCCGATTACGGTCTCGCATATTATGCTTTCAAACAGTCGGTTTTCTATCAGTATGCCACAGAGTTTCCTGTCGCCGACATATATGTCGTTGGGCCATTTCACGCTCGTTTCTATTCCGAAGTCACCCATCGCACGGTGTATGGCAACGGCTGTCTGCATCGAGATGACAAACTGTTGCTGTGCGGGTATGCCTTTCGGTGTGTAGCGTATGGAGAACGTGAGGTTCTTTCCAGGCTCGCTTTCCCACTTGTTGGTGCCGCATCCGCGACCGTCAGACTGGCTTTCGGCAGCGACGACAAGCAGTTCGTTGCCGTCGGAGGCAACTTGCTTGATGTAGCTGTTCGTAGAGTCGGTGCTGTCGATGTGCAGTATGCGTTTTTTCATTTTTTTGTTTTGCAATATGCAAAAATACGTTTTTTAGTCCATCTGTCAAACAAAAAATAAGTAATTTTGCACGGAAAAGCAATAAAAAGTCAATTCTTTACATATTTATATTATAATAAGCGACATGAATGAAGAGCAAAAAAGCAGTTCTGCCAGTCAGCAGCAGAAGACCGACGAGCAATGGATGCGACGCGCCATAGCTGAGGCTGAGGCTGCCTTCCGCGACGGCGAGATACCCGTAGGTGCCGTTGTCGTGGCAAACAACAGGCTGATAGCGTCGGCACACAACCTGACGGAGACGCTGACCGACGTTACTGCTCATGCCGAGATGCAGGCTATAACGATGGCAGCCAATACGCTCGGCGGCAAGTATCTTACGGGTTGCACGCTGTATGTTACCGTCGAGCCGTGCACGATGTGTGCCGGTGCGATAGGCTGGGCGCAGGTGGAGCGTGTCGTCTACGGCGCTTCCGACGAAAAACGCGGATTTATGAAATATGCGCCTGCTGCCCTTCATCCGCGCACGACGGTTACTAAGGGCGTGCTGGAGGAGGAGTGCAGGACGCTGATGCAGGATTTTTTTAAGGAGAGGAGACAGCAAGGATGAAAAGAAATTCAGTTTACATGTTGGTGTGCGCATTGTGCGTTATGGCGGCAATGTGCCTGTTTCTGTCGTCTGCAAAGCCAGAGCCAAAGACGCTCGACTATCTGAGGAAATGGCAGGCGGGCAAAGTGGTAACGCCAGAGGCTGTGAAGGCTTATGGCGAAAGCAAGTGCTTCCGTGTGGAGCATATCAGCGATGCGACGTTCAGGCGCATGAACGGCAAGTCGTTTAAGCCCAATGACGTAATCGGGCGCAAAGACCTGCGCTACATAAAGACGCTGCACAAGAATGCCGAAGGGCAGATTCTTATTGGCGAGATGGTGGTCAACAAGGCTATTGCCGAGCGCGTGCTGGGAATTTTCCGCGAGCTTTACGCCAACGGATACGCTATAGAGCGGATGGTGCTGATAGACGATTACGATGCCGACGACGAGACGTCGATGCGCGCAAACAACAGTTCGTCGTTCTGCTTCCGTGCCGTTGCCGGAACAACCAAGCTGTCGGCACATTCTCGGGGCATGGCTATTGACATCAATACGCTGTACAACCCTTACTATAAGAAGTATAAGAACGGCAAGATTGTCGTACAACCGTCGACGGCAGGGCAATACTGCGACCGCGCGAAAGATTTTCCATACAAGATAGTGAAAGGCGACCTCTGCCACAGGCTGTTTACGAAAAACGGCTTCGAGTGGGGTGGCGACTGGAACAGCTGCAAGGACTATCAGCACTTTGAGATAGCGAAATAAACAAAAAGAGTACCGATGATGCATCGGTACTCTTGTCTTTTCTGGTAGCGGGAGCCGGGATTGAACCGGCGACCTCATGATTATGAATCATGCGCTCTAACCAGCTGAGCTATCCCGCCATACTCTAAAAGAACGATTTTGCGGGTGCAAAGGTAGGAATAAGTTTTTAATCGCCAAAAATATTTGTCGTTTTTTTCAGTCGGAATGCAAATATTTTTATAAAAACGGAGTTGATGATGCTATTTTTATTTGTTTTGCGCCATTTTCCGACGACTTGACTTTCATGTGCCAAGATGCGTTCAGCGTGCTGATAAAGGTTTAATCATTTTTCGCCCGTTTACTGTCGCGAGAATGCCCGCGAAACCCGTTTCGGAAATCAGAGGGGCAAAATACGCCCGAAATTCGCAAGCATCTGTAATTCTCTGACAGTCAGTTTGTTATTCGCAATTATAAGTCTTTTGCTCATAAAACGCATGTGTTAAAATTGTCAAAGAGTATGTTTGAGATTGTCAAACAGTGTGTTTGAGGCGGTCAGACATAGTGTTTGGGGGTGTCTGACATACTGTTTCGCATGGCGAAAAAGACGAAATAGGGGCGTCAAAGATACTCTTTGACAATTTTAACAGTTATCGCTGACTATGATTTTTACATATTTTAGCATTTTCGGAGGCTAAAAAATTTCTATTTGGAGAGTTTTTGTCTGTCAAAATTTTTCATCATTTTTCGGGTCGAAAGAAAATTCTGACGAGTTTGGCACACTTTTTGCTGTGCGCTGAAAACACACCTCGAAGACAGACGCTCAGCAACCCCTATACCTTATATTAATAAAAATAATTGGACGAATAATTGATATTTACGAATAAAAATTGTATTTTTGTACCGTCGTAATGATATAAAAGGCAAAAAAGGCTTTATGAATAAAGAAAAGCTCTACATAGAACATGAACTCAAATCGCGGTCGGAAAACATCATCTGGTCGCTGATAAGCACGGAAACCGGACTGCAGAAATGGATTGCCGACAATGTGGTGGAAGCCGACGGCAAGATGACTTTCATGTGGGGAGAGGAATGGGCTATACATGAAAAACGCACATCGGTGATTGTAGAAAGAGTGAAAAACTCGCACATTCGTTTCCACTGGGACGACGAAGACGACGAGGCATACTGGGAGATGCGCATGGCATACAGCGACCTGACTAACGACTATATATTGCAGATAACCGACTTTGCCGTAGCTGATGACATGGACGTGCTGCGCTCTATTTGGGACCATAACTTTGAAGCATTGCACCGGTCTACCGGACTGTAATAAAACCGACCGTAATGTTTCGGATAAAGAAATTAGACATATTCATAACAAAACAGTTCGGACTGCTGTTCGTTGGAACGTTCTTCATCTGCCAGTTTGTGCTGATGATGCAGTTTCTGTGGCAACACATTGACAAGCTGATAGGCAAGGGCTTGTCGGTGGAAATCCTGGCACAGTTCTTCTGGTATATGGGGCTGTTCCTCGTACCGCAGGCGCTGCCACTCGCCATACTGCTCTCGTCGCTCATAACATTCGGAAATCTGGGCGAAAGCTCGGAACTGACAGCCATAAAGGCAGCCGGAATATCGCTGATGAAGGCACTGAGACCGCTGATGGTGGTGTCGATACTGATAGCCTGCGGCTCATTCTACTTTCAGAACAACATCGGACCGAAGGCAAACCAGCACCTAACGCAGATGCTCATGACCATGAAGCAGCAGAGCCCGGAACTGGAAATACCAGAAGGCGTCTTCTACGACGGACTGCCAAACTGCAACCTCTACGTGCAGAAGAAAGACATGGAGAGCGGAAAACTCTACGGAATAATGATATACCGCATGACCAGCAGCTATGAGGATGCAGCCATAATACTTGCAGACTCAGGCATGTTGCAGTCGACGGCAGACAAGAAACACCTCGTGCTGAACTTGTACAGCGGCGAGTGGTTTGAGAACATGCGCTCGCAGGAACTCGCAGGAAGTGCGAGCGTGCCTTACCGAAGGGAAACTTTCCTGCACAAAAAACTCGTGATAGACTTCGACAGGGAGTTTAACCTCGCCGATGCAGGCACACTCTCGAACAACGCAAGGGGAAAGAGCATCAGGCAGATACACCACGCTATGGACTCGCTGAAAAACTATTACGACAGCGTGGGAAGCGCGTTCTACAACGACGCACGACAGCTGGTGTTCACAATACCAAACCTGAAGAAGCAGGACTCGATGAGGATTGCAAAGATGAGCAACGAGGAACTGAACATCGACTCGATATTCGCCAAAACCACAAACGAACAGAAAAAGCAGGCAATGATGTCGGCACTGTCGCGTGCACAGCAGATGGCGGGAGACCTGGAGTTCAGAAGTATGGTTACCGCCGACGGCGACAAGATAATACGGCAGCACAGAATAGAGGAGTGGAACAAGTTCACACTGTCGCTCTCGTGCATCATTTTCTTCTTCATCGGAGCACCGCTCGGAGCAATCATACGCAAGGGCGGACTCGGAATACCTATCATCATCAGTGTCCTGGTGTTCATTATATACTATATTCTCGACAACACCGGCTACCGAATGGCACGCGGAGGAATGTGGACAATATGGTTCGGAAAAGGAATTGCTACGGCTGTGCTGGCACCACTGGCGGTGTTCTTCACGATAAAGGCTAACAACGACTCGGCAGTATTCAACATCGATGCATACAAGAACATAATGATGAGAATGCTCGGACTGAGGATTAAGCGACCAAACTACGGCAAGGAAGTGGTGATAAACGACCCTGACTACGAAAAAGACATGGCGATTATGACGCAGATGAACAGGGACATAAGCACATACTCGGCGCAGAACAGGCTGACAACGCCGCCAAACGTGATGAAGACTTTCTTCTACTATCAGCCCGACAACGAAATAGAACACATAAGCAACAGGCTGGAAGACGTGATAGAAGACCTGTCGAACAGTAAGGACAAGATAATCGTAACGACACTGTCGACATACCCCATAGTGGCAGCAAAGGCCCACACACGCCCGTTTGAACGACGATGGATGAACATCGCGGCTGCAGTTGTAGTGCCCGTCGGACTGTTCCTGTATGTCAGAATGTGGCGTTTCAGACTGAGACTGTACAAAGATCTGAAGAACATAAGCGCAGCAAACGATACGATAATAAAGGAGATAAAGGATAAATACGTGCACTGCGACGACGGCAACGAGCAGAACAGCATATCTATATAAACTGAAAATAAATAAAAGACGACATATATAATTATGGAAAAGTTTAAACTAAACACAATAGAGGAAGCACTGACAGACTTCAGGGAAGGCAAGTTTGTCATCGTGGTAGACGACGAAGACCGCGAGAACGAAGGCGATTTGATAATCGCAGCAGAGAAAATAACGGCAGAGAAAGTTAACTTCATGCTGAAAAACGCAAGGGGCGTACTGTGCGTGCCGATAACGATGAGCCGATGCAAGGAGCTGGACCTGCCGCATCAGGTGTCCGACAATACGTCGATGCTCGGAACACCATTCACCGTAACGGTGGACAAACTGGAAGGATGCACCACTGGCGTGTCGGCAGAAGACAGGGCTGCAACGATAAAGGCACTGGCTGACCCTAAATCAACACCGCAGACTTTCGGAAGGCCAGGACACATAAACCCGCTCTACGCACAGGAGCATGGAGTGCTCAGAAGAAGTGGACACACAGAGGCAGCCGTAGACCTTTGCCGACTGGCTGGACTGTATCCGGCTGGAGCACTGATGGAAATAATGAACGAAGACGGAACAATGGCGCGCATGCCGGAACTGCAGGTAATGGCAAAGGAATGGAACATGAAAATCATTTCCATAAAAGACCTTATCGCATATCGACTGAAAAAGGAATCGATAATAGAAGTGGGAAACGAAGTAGACATGCCTACCGAATACGGACATTTCAGGCTGATACCATTCAAACAGCAGAGCACCGGACTCGAACATTTTGCCCTGATAAAGGGAGAATGGAAGGAAGACGAACCGATACTGGTAAGGGTACACTCCTCGTGCGCTACAGGCGACATATTGGGAAGCATGAGATGCGACTGCGGAGAACAGCTGCACAAATCGATGCAGATGATAGAAAAAGAAGGAAAGGGAGTGCTCGTCTACATGCAGCAGGAAGGCAGAGGCATCGGACTGATGAACAAGATAGCCGCATACAAGTTGCAGGAAGAAGGACTCGACACGGTGGATGCAAACCTGCATCTCGGATTTAAGTCTGACGAAAGAGACTACGGATGCGGAGCACAGATGCTAAGACACATCGGCGTAAGGAAAATGAGACTCATGAGCAACAACCCAGTAAAGAGAGTAGGGCTGGAAGCCTATGGATTGGAGATAGTGGAGAATGTCCCAATCGAAATAACACCAAACAAATATAATCTGAAATATCTTAAAACAAAAAAGGAAAGAATGGGACATAATCTTCATTTATAATAAAAGCGATACAACTACCGTTATATTATATATGTGTGTGCACAATCGCGCCAATATGATAAAAAACGAAGAAAATGTTGTTAAAACTTCTTAATAACAACGATAGTTAAAACGTTTTTGCTATCTTTGCGAAGTTAAACACGCAATTTGTAATATCAAACTGTAAGTGAAAAGTAGAAATTGAATGATAATATCAACAATATTCGAATAAATATTTAACAACTAAATTAATTTATAACTAAAAACAAAAAACAAAATTATGGCAACAACAAAAGCAGCAAGCCCTAAGAACAATCAGGGCTTCCAAGGAGTTAGAGGTGCATTCTGGATTATCTTAGTTTGCGCTGTCGTAGCATTTATCGTATTCTTCACATGGTTTGGACACGTTTCTCACTTTGCTGATGAAAGCATGGAACATCCTACTGACGTATGGGGTACAATCTTCAAGGGTGGTATCATCGTGCCTGTAATCCACTCATTGCTTCTTACAGTTATCGCTATGTCTATCGAGCGTTGGTTGGCTCTGAAGACTGCGTTTGGTAAGGGTTCACTCCCTAAGTTCGTTGAAAGCATCAAGGCAGCACTCAACGCAAACGATCTCGGCAAGGCTAAGCAGCTCTGCGACAAGCAGCGTGGTTCAGTAGCTAACGTTGTTTATGCATCTCTCAACGCATACAACGAAATGCAGAACACAGCAGGCATAAAGAAAGCACAGAAGGTTGCAAAGATTCAGCAGGCACACGAAGAGGCTACTCAGCTCGAAATGCCTACTCTGACAATGAACCTTCCTATCATTGCAACAATCGTTACACTTGGTACACTTACCGGTCTTCTCGGTACCGTTGTAGGTATGATCCGTTCATTCTCTGCTCTTTCTGCAGGTGGTGGTGCTGACTCAGCTGCACTTTCACAGGGTATCTCTGAGGCTCTTATCAACACTGCATTCGGTATTGCAACATCTTGGGTTGCAGTTGTTTCTTACAACTACTACACCAACAAGGTTGACAAGTTGACATACGCCCTCGATGAGGTTGGTTATTCAATCGCTCAGACCTACGAAGCAAACCACGCAGAAGAAGCTTAATTTTTTGCTAACCCTTTAAAATTTTATCGCTATGGGTAAAGTAAAAATTAAGAAAAGTGACATCTGGATAGACATGACACCTATGTCTGACGTGATGACGCTGCTGTTGACTTTCTTCATGCTGACGAGTACTTTCGTCAAGAATGAGCCTGTGAAAGTCAATACGCCAGGGTCTGTGTCAGAGATAAAGGTGCCTGAAAACGGTGTCTTGACAATCTTGGTAAGTCCTGAAAAGGATGCTTCCGGCAAACCAACCGGAGAAGGCCAGGTATTTATGAGTATTGACAATGTAGACCAATTAGAGGCTACTCTGACAGATATGACCGGACAGTTCGGCGTCAACCTTACAGGTGAACAGATAAAGAACTTCAAGGCAGAGTCAACATTCGGTGTTCCTATGAACGAACTCGCAAACTATCTGTCGCTTTCAAGCCAGAATAGAGCTAAGACTATCGGCGAGAAAGGTATTCCTCTTGACAGTATCAACGGTGGTATGAGCGAATTCCAGCTCTGGGTAAATGCAGCCCGTGCTGCCAACAATGAAATAAAGATTGCATTGAAGGCTGACGCAACAACACCTTACAAGACTGTCAAGAAAGTCATGAACGAGCTTCAGGACATGGATGAGAGCCACTACTACATGATTACAAATCTTAAGAAATCGGAGGAAGAGTAATGGCAAAGAAGAAAGAAAGCAAACAGAAAAAGATGAACGTCCGCGTCGACTTTACGCCGATGGTGGATATGCTCATGCTTCTTATTACATTCTTCATGCTCTGTACAACATTGAGTAAGCCACAGACAATGGAACTTACCATGCCAAGTAACGAGGATGTTCAGGATGAAAAGAAGAACGAGGCTAAAGCTTCTGAGACAGTTACTCTTTATGTAACAGCCGACGATAAGATTTACTATGGTGAAGGTATTCCGCAGTACAGCAACCCTAACTGGTTGAAAGAAACACGTTGGGGCAACGGTAAGGACGGAGTACGCGATGTTCTCAGAAACCATGCAACAGAAGACGGTACAATTCCTGTTAAGCGTATCGAACTGGCAGTTAAGGAACTTAACGCCAAGAAAGCAAAGGAACCAAAGATGTGGCCGGATTCTATTTTCCAGAAAGAGCTGAACAAAATCAAGAGAGGTGAGCTCGGAAACGAGAAGATACCTACACTGACTGTAGTTATCAAACCAACCGACAATGCTTCTTACAAGAACATGGTTGATGCTCTCGATGAAATGCAGATATTGAGTATTGGAACTTATGTTATTGACAAAATTAGTTCTGACGACAAGCAGTTGTTAGAGTCTAAGGGCGTTAAAATGTAAAATAACATATTAAAAACGATTAGATAAAATGGCAAAAATAGATTTATTTGATCCTAAATGGGTAGACATGGTGTTCGCCGACAAGAACCGTGCATACGGAGCCTATGAGCTTCGCAAGGGTACGTCGGGACGTAACATCAAAGCCCTCGTAATCCTGCTCGTTGCTGCATTGGCTATAGGAGGCTTCCTTGCATGGAAAGTATTTGAAGAGCAAAGAGAAGCTGAACGCATCGCACGTATGGAAGCACTTGAGCTTTCTAAGATGCAGGAGCAGGCTCGTGAGAAGAAAGAACAGCCAAAGATAGAAAAGCAGATTGAACCTGAGAAAGTTAAGGAAGTTGTTCGTGAGACACAGAAGTTTACAGCTCCTGTCATCAAGAAGGACGAACTTGTGAAGGAAGAAAACCAGCTTACCAATCAGGCTGACTTGAAAGAAGACGTAGCAGTAGGTGCTAAGGACCAGGAAGGTACTAAGGACCGTCTTACTGAGGCTATCAAGGTAGAAGAAGAGGTAGGAACACCTCCTCCACCAGAGCCAAAGAAAGAGGTTGCTGAAAAGATTTTCGAGGTCGTAGAGAAGCAGCCTACATTCAAAGGCAATATCAATTCATGGCTTAGCCAGAACTTGCGTTACCCGGCTGACGCTCAGGAAAACAACATCGAAGGTAAAGTTATCGTTCAGTTCGTTGTTGAGAAAGACGGTTCGGTTTCACAGGTTAAGGCAGTGCGCAGTCCTGACCCTTCTCTTGAGAAAGAGGCAGTACGCGTAGTATCAATGATGCCAAAATGGAGTCCAGGTATTAACAATGGACAGCCAGTACGTTTTAAGTACACATTGCCAGTTTCATTCAAACTGCAATAAGCTACGATAAACTCTTATAGATAAGGTGGGTTCTATAGATATGTTAATGACTCTATGTTGTTACACAGATTTATAGAACGCACCTTAAATAATAAATAATGGTTATATTCCCTATTTTATTAGATGCTTTCATTTAAAGCTGACAGAATGAAAAAAACATTTTCTTATACAGTCTTGTCGTTATTGGTAGTATGCTTTTCGTTCACATCTTGTGTTAAGAAGAATCGTGGCGGCAGGACGGACACCAAGACATCGGGTACGATAGCATTTTATGCCGATGAGAGTTTCAGTCCAATAGTAGAAGAACTGCGCGAACAGTTTGAGTTTCAATACCCTCAGGCGCATCTACAGGCTAACTATACCGACGAGATAGAAGGACTGAACAAGATTAAAGACTTGAAAACCTGTCTGCTCATAACGTCGCGTGGTTTGACTGAGCCAGAGATGGCTTACTTCCGCACGAAGAAGCAGATACCGGTTGTTATGCCGATAGGTTACGACGGACTTGCACTAATCGTAAACAAGAATAACACCGATACATGTATAACCGTCAGCGATGTCAAGCGCATATTGAGTGGTTCTGCGCGAGACTGGAGCGAGATATATCCAGGTTCTAAGCGTGGAATGATAGATGTGGTGTTCGACAACAAGCGGTCTGCAACGCTGCACTATGTCGTTGACTCCATATTGGGTGGAAAGCCGATAGACAGTCCTAATATCGTTGCAGCAAAGACGAGCAAGGATGTCATAGAATATGTCGACAAGACGCCAAATGCCATTGGTGTTATTGGTTCCAACTGGTTGAACGACCGTCGCGACACCACCAACACCACATTCAAGAAGAACATTCATGTCATGAAGGTGACAAAACTAGATAAAGCCACGCCACAGAACAGTTGGAAACCCTATCAGGGCTATCTGCTCGATGGTCGCTACCCATTTGTCCGCACGCTCTATGCCATTGCCATAGACCCCCAGCGCGCATTGCCATGGAGTTTTGCCAACTTCATAGCAGGTCCAAAGGGGCAGATGATAATATTCAAGTCAGGACTGCTGCCGTATCGTGGAGAGATAAATATACGTACGGTTAATGTTAAAAAACAATAAGTTTACACGCGTGTGTACAATAATATATAAATAAAATACGATAGAAAGATATAATTTTTTACTTTTGCACTGCAAACAGTACTGAATGTATAAATAACGAAATAGCCAATGAGGAACATTTGCAAATATATTCTTGCTGGACTGATGATGATAGTAATGTCATCGCCTGCTATGGCGCAGGATGTAGACAGCATAACAAACATTGAGTCTAAAAAGGTTTTCGGGAATCCAGAGATGCAGCCTACATTCAAAGGCGATATCAATTTGTGGCTTGCTCAGAACATGCGTTATCCTAAAGAAGCCGTAAAAAACAACATCGAAGGCAAGGTTATTGTTAGTTTCGTTATTGAGAAAGACGGTTCTGTCTCAAATATCAAGGCTCTGAAGAGCCCTCACTCTTCTCTCACGGAAGAGGTAGTCCGCTTAGTAAAGGCGATGCCGAATTGGAATCCAGGAACCATGTCCGGTAAGCCAGTGCGGGTAAAATATGTTTTACCATTAAGTTTTAAATTGCAGAAATAACTATAAAACAAATATAGAATATGAAGAACTTTAATAAATATCTGATTGCGGGTGCGATGATGATTGGATTGTCATCGCCAGCTATGGCACAGGATGTAGACTACAAGACAATGCTTGTGCCTGTTGTGTCGGCTATCAAGTCTGACTACGCCAGTGTTGAAGCAGTAAAGGGCGCAAAAGAGTACATCAAGACTTTCAAGAAGAATCCTGAGGCTCTCGTTGCTCTCGGAAACACTTATCTCAGCGAAAAACTGTTCGACAAGGCTGTTGAATGTGCTGATTTAGCACTGAAAAAGAACCCTAACTATGGCAATGCTTTCATTCTGAAAGGCGACGTTGAGGCACTGAAAGACGATGGTGGCGCTGCTGCCAACTGGTACGACCGTGCTATTTCAGCCGAGCCGCAGAATGCAGAGGGCTATCTCCGCTATGCCAATGTCTTCCGTAAGGTAAACCCACAGGAGTCTGAGCGCGTGCTGAACGATTTGCGCCGAATAATGCCTAACTTCCCAGTTGAGGCTGAACTTGGACACTCTAACTATCTCACAAAGAACTACGACAAGGCGCTTGAGTTCTTCCAGAAGGCAAAGAAGGAGTCTATCGACGAAGAAAAGTTTGTTGAGTATGTCTTCACAGCCAACATCTTAGGTAACAAGAAACTCTCTCTCGACGTTGCAAAGCAGGGTGTCAACATCCATCCTAACAGCCTCGCGCTGACACGTCTTGCAGTCATCAATGCTATCGACTTGGGCGAAAATGCAGATGCACTCAAGTATGCGCAGATGGTGTTCAACGACGATGGCAAGAAAAATGCTACCGACTATATCAACTATGGTCGTGCGCTGAATGGCAACGCGCAGTATGACGAGGCTATCAAGCAGTTTGAAACAGCACTGAAGGAAGATGCTGAGAAGGTTGAAGCATATCGCTATATGTCTGATTCTTACAAGGGTAAGGACGATATGAGCAAGAGTCTCGACCTCATGCAGAAGTACCTCAACCTCAATAACGAGGCTAAACCGTCAGACTACAACTCGCTGGCTGCCATATACATGGAAATGGTTAAGGACGGCATTGACAAGGAAACTAACTTCAAGAAAGCCATGAGCGTCTTCGATGACGTAGCAAATAAGTATCCTCAGATTGCTGCATGGGCATACCTGCAGAAGGGAAACAATGCCTACACGGCAGAATACGACGACATTGCTGTCGAGAACTACGACAAGGTGATAAGCTTGCTTGAAAACAAAGCCGACCGCGATGAAAGCGAGACAGCTTATCTGAAGCGTGCTTACAAGATAGCAGGCTATACATTCTGGGCAGGCAGAGACGATTTCGAGAAGGCTAAGGTTTATCTCAACAAGCTCTACGAACTCGATCCAAACGACCCAGTTGCAAAGCAGGCTTACGAGGCACAGGAGGAAACAACGGAAGCAACGGAATAATGTGATATAGGAATTACATATTTAAATTAGTATTTAGCAAACAAATAAACGAGGCTTGTCGCAGTGGCAAGCCTCGTTTGTTTATTGTTGTATCAGCATGTTTCTGCCAGCAGAAGGCGCGACTTTCAGTTATCTTTTATAGTTTTTCGGGCATCAGTATTTTAGTTTTATGTCCACCGAAGTCGCATCAATTCAATTTCTTTTATTGTCGTGTGAGCGCAGAACTGGTATGTTTCTGCCCGCAGAAAGCGCATTGTTGCGTTTGATTTTACAGTCTAATGAGTGTTGAGCCTGTCGTTTTGGTGTCGCCTGTTTGCAGTTGCACGGCGTAGACACCGCTCTTCAGCATGCTCATGTCCACTTCATTGTGGTTGGCATCAATGTTTGTAGAAATCATTTTCTTTCCGTCCAGACTGTATATCGTCAGCGTTCCTGCGTTGCTGTCCATACCGTTTTCGTTGTCGAAGACAATCTCCAGTTTCTTGCCGTTTAGTGCAAATCGTGCCTTTTGTGGCTGTTCAGTCGACATTTTGTCCAGTCCCAGCGTTGTGTCCAGTCCCAAAACATACAGCAGTCCGGTGTATGCGTTTATGGCACCGTAGCCATATTCGTTGTTCGGGTAGTCCAGATGCGGGTCTGGCTGGTCGCAGGTGTGTCGCAGCACGTCCATCACGTCTTCGCCCGTCATGTCTGGTCGTGCTTGCAGCCACAGTGCTATCGTTCCGGCAACGATAGGTGTCGCCATCGACGTACCTGTGTTTGCGTTCCACGAGTACATCCTTCCGTTAAATCCGAATCGGCTCACGTCGGCATTAAGGTCTTCTGCCTCTGGGTTAGCCTCAATATAGTAGCTGCTGTACGACGATATGATGTTCGTTCCCGGAGCCACTACGTCTGGTTTTATTCTGCCGTCGAGCGTCGGTCCCATCGACGAGTAGTGAGCCCTCATGCCTGGTCTTACGGCGTTCGACACCTGCATCTCGCCCTTATAGTTGGTGTATCTTTCCCTGTAAGCCGTTGCTCCCACGCATATCACCGACGGTGCACTGCCGGGCGAGTGTATGTTGTGTCCGTTTACGGCGTTGCCGGTTTTCCTGCTGCACATGTAGTTGTAGAAATATCCCGAACTGATATACATAGTAGCGTCAACATCCATTCCTTCACATTCCATGTACACATACGGCTCTCTGCCTATGTTTTTCGGAGCCCTGACTATTATGTCGTAAGCCTTCATGTCTTTGTCGTAGCACGAGTTGAAACCGTGTATTTCCACTATATACTTGCCGTCGGCGGTAGTTATTGAGTCTGCATATACGGAGTCTTCAGCCGCGAAAACGTCGCGCGTACTTATCCTTATCGTGTCAATCTTGCCTGTTTCCCTTAGCAGCAGCGTGTTTATATACATGTCGTCGGTCGACTCAGCCGTTACGCCAACCCTCTTTCCTTCGCTGATGATGTATGTGCCAGCCTTCTCCATGCCTGCCGGTTTCGGCACCATCGACGTCTGCGTGCCCTCGTTGCCAGCCGATGCCACAATCACGTGTCCTGGTCCCGACAGCGCTTCCAGAGCCTCGTAGAACAGTATGTCGTCGCCCCTGAGGTCCTGATGCGAGCCCTCGCTGAACGACACCACGCACGGTTTGCCCATGCGGTCGGCATAGTCGAACATGTATTTAAATCCCAGCACGTCGGTGGCGTATGTATATTTGTAGACGTCGGCACTGTCTATCAGCACCAGGTCGGTGCCTACGGCATTGTTCACGAGGCAGATGTCGCTTTCCCACGCCACGCCCCTGAAGTCGGTGTTGTAGCCGCTTCCCACTGCCGTTCCTGCCGTGTGTGTGCCGTGCGAGATAAGCAGATTGTCGCGCGAGTGTCCGTATTTCAGTATTTCCTCCTTGCCGTTGTATGTCCGTCCTACGTATGTGTTGCTGCCGATGGTATCGGTAGAAAGCATGTCCCAGAACGTTTTTATCCTGTACTCCTTCAAGTCTCTGCTGTAGAAGTTAGGATGCGTCAGGTCGAAGCCCACGTCCTGCACGCCCACTACGACGCCCCGTCCTGTGAAAGCCTGTGGCAGGTGCAGCGAGCTGTAGATGTTTGTCGCGCCAATCAGTGCCGCCGTCGTGTCCATGTGCAGCCTGTTGCTCTGTCGTGCCTCAATCCTCAGCACGCGGCTGTCGGCAGAAAGACTTGCCAGCCTGTTCAGCGGAATGTCTGCCACATACACGTTGCCTATCTTGGCAAGTGCGCGGCAGCCGTGTTTCTCAAGCACCTGCTCCGCCTGACCGTCAATCTTCATCAGTGCACAGAGCCTGCTGCGGTTGTCGTTCAGTGTCGTTTTCTGCTTGCCATCCTGCGTTCCCGCACGTTGACGTGCATTCTGCTGTTCTACGGCTATCTGCCTTACCCACGCCGACATCTTGCCGTAGGCGGCACGCTGGGCGCCGGAAGTCAGCGAAAACAGCAGCATTGCAGCCGTAGCAACATATATGTAAACCTTGCTTCTATTGTTTCTTCTGCTCATGGACATCAATTTTTATGATGCAAATATAAGAAAAACATCTCAATATATAAACAATATCGACAATTTTTCGCCTTTTCGTAGCACTCGGAAACACACTTTTTGCTCTCACAGCAAAAAGTGTGCCAAACTCATCAGGATTTTCCTTCGCGACGAAAAATGATGAAAAATTTTGACAGGGAAAAACCGTTCAAATAGAATCAGAATAGCCTCTGAAAGTGCAAAATACTGTTAATTTTCAGACCATTGCTAACTGTTAAAATTGTCAAAGAGTATCTTTGACGCCCCTATTTCGTCTTTTTCGTCATGCGAAACAGTATGTCAGACACCCCCAAACACTATGTCTGACCGCCTCAAACACACTGTTTGACAATGTCAAACATGCTCTTTGACAATTTTAACATATACGTTTTATGCACAAAAGACTTATATTTACGGTTAATAACCTGACTGTCAGACGATTACAAGTATATGCGAATTTTGGGCATATTTTGCCCCTTTGATTTCAGAAACGGGTTTCGAGGGCATTCTCGCGACAGTAAACGAGCAAAAATTGATTAGTCTTTTTCTTGCGTACAAACAATGTTTCGCGCTGCTGACATAAAGAAAGAGCCATGCAGTATTTAGACTTGCATGGCTCTCTCTCTTACTGTCGCTGACTGTGCATGATGCAGAAATCAGTTTCTTATCTCACAATCTTGCGACCGTTCACTATGTAGATGCCCTTTGGCAATGCTTTCTTGCCGTCAATGCGCATGCCGCTCAGCGTGTAGCAGTGCTGCTGCACGTTCTCAACGTGGCTGGCTGACTCTATCGCTGTGGCTGAATTGTTGATGCTTACGGCAATCTGACGCTCGCAGTTGCCGAGCCTTGCCGTTATTATGTCGTCTCCGTCGCTCACAATCGATGCCGTGCCGTCGCTGCTGAAGACAACGCGTCCGTTCTGCGAAGCCCACGACACACCGTTCTCGGTGCCCACCTTGAAGTGGTGAGATATATTGTCTATCTGGTCGTTGTCGTCGAGAACGACAGGCGTAGCATACAGTATAGCCCTGTCAGTCAGTTCCAGCCCGTCCATCTTCAGTCGTGGCAGCATGTTGTCGTCATATCGCCAGTAGGTCGACGACATGTCTTCAGCATCGGCATACTGTTCCAGTGCGTTGCCCAGAATCTCACGCGTCAGCACTTCCTGAGTAGGGAAAACATAGTCGGAAGGACTCATCTGACAGTCGTAGAACAGCAACGACTGCGACTCCGGATTAGCATTGCCCATGCATCCGGCAACCGTTCTGTTGCTTGTTGTTCCGAAATTGAGCAAAGCCACTACCACGTCGTCGAACAGCGGATTGCCTATCACGCCGCCGAGCCTTTCATCTCCGCTGCGCACAGGAGCATCCACGTGTCCGTAGTTGACGAGACGGCACAGGCTGTTGCCCACCTGCTGACCGCTGTAGCCAATCACTCCGCCCACGATATCCTTGCCCGACACCGTGCCGCAGTTCACGCAGTTGCGCACAGTGGCACCCACGTTGCCGCCCTGCGACACCGAGACGATGCCTCCAGCTATGCCTCCGACACGCGTAGAGCCTGTAACCGAAGCATAGTTTATGCAGTTTTCTATCAGCGTACCGTTAGAAGGATTGCCCACGATGGCGCCCACATAGTGCTGCGCAAACACGCTTCCGTCCACCTGAAGGTTTCTGATAGTAGCCCTCGAAGTCGTGCCGAACAGTCCGACGTAACTCTCATACCGCTCAATATCGAGCGTTATGCAGTGTCCGTTGCCGTCGAAATTGCCGTGAAAGACACCCTCCGTGCCAATCATGCCCGTGTATGGAGTCGTTATGTCGGCTGTCAGCTGATAGTAGCGACCCTCAGTCATGTTTTCAAACTCGTTGTTTGTAGCCTCGTTCAGGGCGTCAAGGTCGTCGGCATTGCTTATGAGGTACGGATCAAACTGCGTGCCGCTGCCGCCTGAGAACGACTGTGCGCTGACCGAAACACATGCAGTCAGCAGCGCAGCCATAGTCAGCAGCGTTGTTATTCTTCGTCCCATACGCTGTCAAACGTTTGTTCGTTAGCCAATATTTCGCTCTCGTCGTCAATAGTCTTGCTGTTGTCAACTTTCAGCGAAGCAGTGTACAGAAGATTCTCTTGTTCTGTTCTTACGAACTTTATCTCTGGTTTGATATATCTTTCCATAGCCTTATTTTATTACACCTAAAATCCGCAACTATCATCCAATACACGATTAAGGGTAGATTTATGAGTCGTTAGTAGCAGCTTTCAGTAAAAAGCAACAGCACAACATCAATAT
>OMZM01000044.1 GCA_900315545.1 uncultured Prevotella sp. | reverse complement strand
GCGTGAGATGCCAGGTGGCACGATGTTCCCAGATGTAATGCAGCAATACGATGACTATTCCATGCGCGAAGTGCTTCATAACTGCATCGCACATCAGGATTATACCCTGCAAGAGAGAATCAATCTAGTGGAGAATCCTGGATTCCTGTATTATGCTAATGGCGGCAGCTTTATTCCTGGTTCTCTACAAAAGGCATTGGCTACACATGGGCCGCAGCGCCACTACCGCAACGAGTGCCTTTGCAATGCGATGGTGAATTTCAATATGATTGACATTGTTGGTCGTGGCATCCGCAAGATATTCAATGAGCAGTGGAAACGCCATTTCCCCATGCCGGACTATGAGATTGACGCAGCCAATAAGGAGGTGGCTGTCCGTCTGTAGTATGGTAACGCCATCAATGAGAAGTACACCAAACTTCTGAAAGAGAACAAAGACTTGTCGTTGGAAGACTGCATCTTGCTTGATGCTGTGCAGAAAGGACACCGACTGAGCGAAACGGATGCTAAGAACCTATTGGAGCGTGGTTTGGTAGAGGGTGAATATCCAGACCTGACCATATCCCTGAGCATTGCAAGGCAAACGAAACAGTTGCCTGAATACACCAAGGTGAAAGGGCTTGAACGTGACAAGATAAAACAGATGGCTTTGCAGTTCATCCAGAATGCTGGAGAGGAAGGAACCCGAAGAGAGTTTGTCATTGAATACCTCAGAGAGACCCTTCCTGCAAGAAATACAAAGGAACAAAATCAAAGATTAGTAGGTAATATCTTGGCAGAAATGAGTAATGATGGTTTAGTAATACAAAAAGATAGAAATTGGTCTGCGACGACTAGTAAGGACTAAAATAACGACTAGTACACGACTAATAACGCCTAGTAAATGACTGGTCGGAGGCTTCTAGTCGTAAAAGTAGTCATTTTCCGATAGTTTAGGCGAAGTATAAGGCGAAAAGAAACAAAATATGATATTCGGAAAAAAAATAAGAGAGCTCAGAGATGAGCAAGGAGTGCTACAACGACAGTTGGCGGCACTATTAGAGATTGACACACCAATGTTCAGCAAGATTGAACGAGGTGACAGACGGGCAAAGCGAGAACATGTAATCAAACTCGCAAAATACTTGCATCAGGACGAGAAGGAGATGCTTACATTATGGTTAGCAGACAAAGTACTCGATGCAGTAGGCGATGATGAACTTAGTAATGATGCAATCACTGCCGCCCAAGAACATATTCAAAAGTGATGACGGCAAAACGGCAATTTGGTGTTAACAACTGCAAATTGCCGTTCCGTAGTAAAAAGTCTCTTTGTCGCCTCTTGGGAATCAATTGCTAAGGGTGTTATAGTTTGGGAACATTGTGGTATCAGCGCATCAAGCTACCATATGTAACGTATTGTTATCAATATCAGTGAAATGTAATTCTGGCTCAAACGTGGAGCCGTTCTGTGCTCGGTTCCACGATGTAAAGGCCTTCGCATTGCCCTGATAGTCTAAAACCGAGCAACGTCGAAAGCCCCACGCAGATGTATATGCTTACACCTTTTTTATAATTATACAGGCATGTCTGTATATTTATAAACACATTCTCGTTATTCCGGTGAAGGTTAACGTGAAATGCAGGTGTGTGTCAGCTACACCCATAAGGGGCGTTCCCGTTGCTTTGTATTTCGACTATCAGTTTGAATTTGCGAAGTTCTTACACCGTCAAAACCAAAGCGTTCAGAAAACGCCTTTAATATGTACCTGCCTGTTGCCGGCGGTCGCCCCTGCGGGCTTATGCCTATGGCAGGACACTACAAAAGTAAGCATTATATTTGAATCTGACAAATTATGCTGTAACTTTTTTCATTTATTGTTTTAAGACTATCTTGTTTCTTGTTTCCGTGTCGTGTGCTACGGACTTTCTCCCGTCATGTTCATGTGTGCATGCTTTGTTGCTGCTGTTTTCTTTTTCATCACTGTCATGTTTCTTCGGTGCAAAGGTATCTACTGCTGCTTACATCTGAAAGAAATTCCTGCCGCGTTGTATGAAACGGCAGGATTTGTGTATGAGATGTGGTTTCATGCTTGTTTTTCGGGTTAGGATTATGGCTTGCATGCAAAAAGTGTGCCAAAGTGAACGGAATTTTGCTTGAGGGCGAAAAATGATGAAAAATTTTGACAGGGAAAAAGTTGCAAAACAGATGCGGAACGGGGTCTGAAAGTGTGAAATTGTGTTAATTTTCAGGTCGGCAATAAGTGTTAAAATTGTCAAAGAGCATGTTTGAGGCGCCTATTTGCGTATTTTGGCTTGCGAAACATTGTGTTGCGAAACATTGTGTCTGAAAGTCCCAAACACTATGTTTGGCATCCTCAAACAGTGTGTTTGACATTGTCAAACATGCTCTTTGACAATTTTAACACTTGTATTTATTGCATGCGAGGCGTGTATTTCGCGATAACAAACTGACTGTCAGGTGATTATACAAAGCTGCGAATTTTGGGCGTATTTTGCCCCTCAGATTTCAGAAACGGGTTTCGCGGGCATTCTCGCGACAGTAAACGGGCGAAAATTGATTAGTGTTTTTCTGTCTGTGCCGGCTGCCGTTACTTCTTCAGATAGTCGCGGATGTTGATTGTTCCGACTTCGTTGTCGATGTCGAGGAAAGGGACGTGCTCCACCATGCGTGCCTTGCCGCTCGCCTTGTCGACGTAGAAGTAGACGAAAGCGCCTGTGTAGCTGCGGAATATCACTTTGTATTCTGCGTCGGTCTCGTCGCCCATAGCGACGTACATAGTAGTGCTGTCGTTCTCTGCGGGGCTCCAGTCGTACTCGCTGTGGCAGTAGTTGCTGACTCCCTCGTATGCCTCTTGCGGCGTCATGGTGTCTGTCTGCGACATGCCGGCGGTGGCGCTGTGGCATGCACACAACATCATGAGCGCAAAAAAACAGAATACTGCTGTGGTCTTCATGTATGTCATCATCATGTGTCTAAGTATTTACGTATTTCATATTATTAGAACGCGAAGCCGAAAAATATTGTTATTTCCGGCTTGTTTTGCCTGTTTTCCTGCAAAGATAGCAATTATTTTCTATAACGGCGCGCATGTGCTGAATTTATTTTGCAGATTTAACATTCGCGCTGCGACATGTGTCTGCGGCACGCGGAAATGAGGCATGGCGGACAAAAAGTTGGTCATTTCTTTTGTATTTCGCTCGCTTAACACTAACTTTGCAGCGAATTGCAAGAACATACGGCGATTGATTCTAAAAACTAAAAACAATATGAGACATTATCTTTTATTAGCGGTCTTTACGCTTGCAGCGCTCAGCATGCAGGCACAGAAACTGTGCTTCGCCGACGAGGCGGCAGAGCCGAAGACCAGTCAGGTGCTGAAGAAAACATCGGCTAAAACTGTTTGCAAGGAAGTTATAAAGGTACAGCCGGAAGGCGAGAAGACCTGTTACTATCACGTTTCCGACGCCTACTACCCTACCGGCGACTATGTCTACAAGCGACACTACGACGGCGGTGCGGCATACGTCGTTGACGGAACCGACGGAAACGTCTATATTAAGAACCCGATATCTGCTTTCAGTCCCGGAAGCTGGATAAAGGCTGAGAGGAATGGCGACGGCGCACTGACCGTGAAGCTGCCGCAGGACATCTACGACGGCATCATAGAGGACGACAACGGCAACGAGCAGGCTGTAGACTGGGAGGTGAGACTGCTGAAACTGAATGACGAAGGCAACTCGTATGAGCCTGACAATGCCCGCACGGAGATGGTGCTCAACCGCGATGAGGACGGCACGATATGGATGAACGCCGGCGACGTAATAGGCATCGTAGACAAGGCTACTGGCGAATGGATTGGCTTCTGCGACTACAACACGCGCCTGGAGGCTATCAACGAATACAAGGTGGTCGTTCCGGAAGACATCAACGACAAGGCAGAGAAGTGTCTCGTTATATACAACTACGGAGAGAGGGTGCCTATGGCAGAGCCTATGAACGTGGCTTTCTACGACAACGAGATTTACATAAACGTTCGTCAGAAAAACCCGGAGCTATGGATGTGTGGAAAGATAGAGGGCAACAAGGTTACGGTTCCAGCGTTCGAGTATCTCGGCATCCACGAGGATTTCTTCGGCAAACACCTGTTTGTGGCACCCGTAACCTACGAGCAGATTAACGACGATGGCATATGGTACAACTACTACATGCTCAGCAACAACGACATAGTGTTCGACTACGACCCTGAGACACGCACGCTGACAACTGAAGACGCGCTGGTCATCAATACCGGAAAGTACAGCGTGGAGTATCTGACAGAGTTCTGCGAGATGAAGGTAAAGAAGTATTCCGACAAGATTGGCTGTCCGAAAGACCCTGTGATATCGTCCTTCTTCAAGTATCTCGCTAAAGACGACTGGGGCATGATAGAGTTCCAGCAGGCTCCGCTGACGGCAAGCGATGACTATCTGCCCTTCGGCAACATATTCTTCAACATATTCTTCGACGACCAACTCGTTACGTTCCAGCCGGAAGAATATATCTACTTGAAAGAACCGATGACCGATATTCCATATATTTTCCAGGAAATAGAAAAAGATGAGGATAACAACATACTGCCCGACTTCGAGGTTTATGGCAACGGACAAGCTGTATACTACTACCGCGACAACCTTGAACGCGTTGGAGTACAGACGTTTGTCTATGACAACGGCAACAAACTGAAGTCGAACATCATCTATTCCGACGGAACAGTGGTATCGTCTGTGAATGACATACATGACTTCGACAACGCTAAAGGCACGAGATACTACGACATGCAGGGTAGAAGCATAAGCAAGCCTCAGCGCGGAATTTACATCAGGAGCAACGGCAAGCAGACACAGAAGTTTGTGGTAAGATAAGCAGACACTGCTATACATTAATATATATAATAAACGTCAGCACTCAAGCGGGTGCTGACGTTTTGTTGTTTACTATGGATTCCGTTTCCTTATTCGTCCATCTGGAAGAGTGGGTCTTCAGGCATCACCATCACAGGCTTCTGCTTTTCAACTTCCAGGATGTTCTGCGGAACATATTTCTTGTCGATGACGAGACGGAACATGAACTCGCGGAACCAGTCGGCAGTCATTATCAGACAACCCTGCTGACCCCAGCTGCCGCCCCAAGAGTTCTCCACCTTCCACTTCTTAGGCTGTCCGTTGGCATCAACGTCTACGGCAGTCAGTGTCATGGCGTGTGTCGAGCCGCTGTCGAAAGTTGCGATGCGGTCGGCTTTGTTCATAGGGAACGTGGTGTTGAACAGCGAGCCGTAGTCGTAGTTGTTTAAGTCGCAGTAGCCGCGTTTGCGGTCGAGCTGCTTGCCAACGTCATACGAGCTGTAGAGCTTGCGTCCGTCCTTGATGGCAGCAATAGCCATCTGCTCGATGTCTTCCATAGGCAGGTTGACATATTTCCAGTTGTGTCCGTCGTAAACATGACGGTCGTATTCCACCTCGTAAGTCTTGTAGTATTCGCGGCGCGGGTCGTTCATAACCATGATAAACGAGCCGTTGATTGGCGCTTCGACAACTTCCTTGTAGAAAGACATAGGCGTGTATTTCTTCGGCTCGCCCACTGTCTTGCCGTTCTTGTCCTTGAATGCGTACGTAAACTCCTTCACTGGCTCGCCCAGAGTCATGGCAAGCATGTGGTAAACCTGTCCGAGCATCTCCTGCTTGCGTGCCTTTATGGCTGCCGCCTTCTTGCCGTCATTGACCATCTTGCGCAGCTCGAGACCATACTCGCGCAGCTTTGAAGATATCAGACGTGCTATGCGCGACGTATTTTCAGCAGAATATGTCTCCGGCTGAACACTCATCGGCACCAGACCATACTTGTCGGCGAGGTCGGCAACACCGCAGAACGTACCGCCGTCGTTGATAGGATTCCTGAAGAAGAACTGCATGCGCACGTCGTCGAGCGGCTTCTTGGCATTGTCGATGACTCCCTGCAGCATCAGATTGGCTTTCTCAAGCTGGTCGTAGAAGAAGAGATAAGCCTGCGAGAACTCAACGCTGATGCTGTCGCCGTGCATCTGCGCAAAGCGAGAGCGAAGCACGTTCATGCCGGTGAACATCCAGCAGCGTCCCGACTGCTTCTGGTCGTGTATCGACTGCTTGGCTGTCTCGTTGCTAAAGTATGTATCCAGCTCGCCCTGAGTGGCAAAGTTGGTTGCAAGATTGTCAATGTTGTTTGACGCCATTGCATTGAAAATGGCTTTGTCGGAAGCCGATTTCACTTGTGATTTCTCTATCTCGCTGATCATTTTCAGCGAGATTCCGCCGTCTTTCTGCTGTGCACCTACTCCGACAGTAGTAGCAAAAAGAAGGCTTAACATAATGATTTTCTTGTACATGGTATTTATATTAATTTGATAATTTCGCCTGACGAATATGCCATCGAGGTATTTCTATGAAATCAACCGCAATTATGCACATTACTAAAAATTCCCTGCAAAATTACGAAAAAATATTTTATTTCATAACATTTACATACAATATTATTAATATATGCATGCGAAATGGCATGCAGATGTGGCATTCGGCACGGGCAGATGTCATTGCTCACACCGCGAAACATATAATAATTTGGCGGTTTTTGCGTTATTTGGGAAAGTGATATACACAACACGAAAAACAATTATGCGCAACACGGAAAACAATTATGCTACAATGCACAACAAGGACTTCTACATTTCGACAGCATTGGGCATAGCGGCGCGGTCATCATAAGCACTAAACATGAAACAGGAAGAACGCATACGGAAGATGGAGGGACTGCTCGACACGGCACTGGAGGCTGTCAGCGAGATGTCGGCGGCTATGGGAAAATATGCCGAAGCACAAGATGCCATCAGCACGCTGGATGGCTATTACGGCAGCAGGGAGTGGAAACAGGACTGCGAAGCCGACGAGTCGGGAAAGCTGCCTGCTACCCTCAAGCGTGGCATACTGTCGCAAGACGGCATCTGGAACATGCTCGCCGACGTCAGGGAACTGAACGACGCAATAGTCAGAATGGCTGAAAAACTGAAATAGCAAACAGCCTGTTGAAGCTTTTATGCACCACTTGTCTGCTAAAAATATATAAAGAAAACACCTTTTTGATATAATATTCGTATCTTTGCAGACATTATTTGAATAAAACAACATAAAGATATGGCACAAGAAGACGTTTTCAAGAAGATTGTAAGCCATTGCAAAGAGTATGGCTTTGTGTTCCCAAGCAGTGATATTTACGATGGTTTGGCAGCCGTTTACGACTATGGTCAGAACGGCGTCGAGCTGAAAAACAACATCAAGGAATACTGGTGGAAGTCGATGGTATTGCTTCACGAGAACATCGTGGGCATCGATTCAGCCATCTTCATGCACCCCACGATATGGAAAGCCAGCGGACACGTCGATGCGTTCAACGACCCTCTCATCGACAACCGCGACTCTAAGAAACGCTATCGCGCCGATGTGCTGATAGAAGACCAGATTGGCAAGTACGAGGAAAAGATACAGAAAGAGGTTGAGAAGGCACGCAAGCGCTTCGGAGATGCTTTCGACGAGCAGAAATTCCGCGAGACAAATCCGCGCGTACTGGCAAATCAGGAGAAGCGCGACAAGCTGCACGAGCGTTTCGCCAACGCCATGCAGGCTAACGACCTCGCTGAGCTGAAGCAGATTATCATAGACGAAGGCATCGTCTGCCCTATCAGCGGAACGAAAAACTGGACCGATGTCAGACAGTTCAACCTTATGTTCTCTACCGAGATGGGCTCTGTTTCCGACGCTGCAAGCAAGATTTACCTGCGTCCGGAGACGGCTCAGGGCATCTTCGTCAACTATCTCAACGTGCAGAAGACTGGCCGCATGAAGCTGCCTTTCGGCATTGCACAGATAGGCAAGGCGTTCCGCAACGAGATTGTGGCGCGTCAGTTCATCTTCCGCATGCGTGAGTTTGAGCAGATGGAGATGCAGTATTTCGTTCAGCCAGGAACAGAACTGGAATGGTTCCAGCACTGGAAAGAGTGGCGCATGAAGTGGCATCAGGCTCTCGGGTTCGGTGCCGAGAACTATCGTTTCCACGACCACGAGAAGCTGGCTCACTATGCCAATGCTGCCTGCGACATAGAGTTCCACATGCCGTTTGGTTTCAAGGAGGTGGAGGGCATACACTCACGCACCAATTTCGACCTGTCGCAGCATGAGAAATACTCAGGCAAGAACATCAAGTATTTCGACCCGCAGACTAACGAGAACTATGTGCCTTACGTCATAGAGACATCCATCGGCGTCGACCGCATGTTCCTCTCCATCATGTGCCACAGCTATGAGGAGGAGCAACTTGAGAACGGCGAAACACGCACTGTGCTGAAACTGCCTGCTGCGCTGGCTCCGGTGAAACTCTGCGTCATGCCGCTTGTAAAGAAAGACGGTCTGCCCGAAAAGGCACGCGAGATAATAAACAACCTGCGTTTCCACTTCAACTGCCAGTACGACGAGAAGGACTCCATCGGCAAGCGCTACCGCCGTCAGGATGCCATCGGCACGCCTTACTGCGTAACTCTCGACTACGACACGCTGAAAGACAACACATGCACGCTGAGACACCGCGACACTATGGAGCAGAAACGCGTCAGCATAGACGACCTGCAACGACTCATCGAGGACGAAGTGAGCATAGCAAGCCTATTGAAAAAACTGCAATAACTATGACATATACTATCAGCAAATACTTATTTCGCCTGTTGCTGCTGCTTGCCATGCCGCTGCTCGTGCTGACGGCATGCAGCGAGAGCGAGGGCAACGACGACGAATATCCCGACTGGAAAGCCACCAACGAGCGCGCTTTCAACACTGTCTACAACATGGCTAAGGAGCAAGGCGGCGACAATGGCGCATGGCGGACATACAACGTCTATTCGCTGCCATCGTCGGCAGCCACCGCGCCGGAGAGCAACATCGTGGTGCACGTACTGAACGAGGGCAAAGGAACGGGAAACCCACTGTTTACCGACACCGTGAACATACACTACAGAGGCAAGCTGCTGCCTTCCAAGAGCTATGCCGAAGGCTATGTCTTCGACTCATCGTGGAGCGGCGACTATAATCTTGCCACCATGCAGCCTTACGATGCACTGCCCGTAAGCGGGTATATTGACGGCGTTGCCACTGCACTGCAGCACATGTCGATAGGCGACCGATGGGAAGTCTACATACCATATCAGCTGGCTTACGGCAAGACAGGCTTTGCTACGGGTGGCATACCGGGCTATTCCATGCTTATTTTCGACGTTACTCTCGTTGGCTACAGCCGTGCAGGAACAACCGTTCCGTCGTGGAAATAAGCTGCCTGCATGATTCTCTCGAAGGCTAAAAGCGAGATGCTGCTCGCCAAGATTCGCAACGGCGAACTGATGAGCGGCAACGACAAGCTCAACCTTATATTTCAGTTGAGCCTGCCTTCCATATTGGCTCAGATGACCAACGTCATGATGTTCTTCATCGACCAGTCTATGGTGGGTCGGCTGGGGGCTCAGGCGGCGGCATCGATAGGCTTGGTGGAGAGCACGACATGGCTTTTCGGCGGACTGGCGAGTGCCGTGTCGATGGGCTTTTCGGTGCAGGTGGCTCATTTCATCGGTGCCAACGACTTCGAGAAAGCCCGCCAGGTGGTGAGGCACGGAATAATAACGGCTTTCTGCGTCAGCTTCATCATCATGCTGACGGCTGCCATCATATCGCAGCACCTGCCCTACTGGCTCGGCGGAGGGGCTGACATTGCGCCCGACGCGAGCCGCTATTTCCTTATCTTTTCACTTGCCGCACCGTTTTTCCAGATGAACAACATGGCATCGTCGATGCTGAAATGCGAGGGCAACATGCGTGTGCCGAGCATACTGAGCGTAACGGTGTGTGCCTTAGACGTCATCTTCAACTTTTTCTTTATCTTCCCTACGCGCACGGTTAGCCTGCTGGGCGCCGACATTCTCATACCTGGCGCGGGGCTGGGCGTAACGGGTGCTGCCATCGGCACGGGACTGGCATACGTCTGCGTGTCGATGATACAGTCGTGGATGGCTTTCTTCCGCTCGAAAATACTTTCCATAAGGCTCGACAAGGCGCGTTTCGTCTTCGTGGGCAACTATCTGAAAAATGCTTTCAACATAGGTGCGCCGATGGCGTTGCAGATGTTTCTGATGAGTTCGGCTCAAATCATCAGCACTGCCATTGTTGCTCCGCTGGGCAACTTTGCCATTGCTGCCAACACGTTTGCCATTACGGCTGAGAGCCTGTGCTACATGCCGGGCTACGGCATAGGCGATGCAGCGACGACGCTGGTAGGTCAGAGCATCGGTGCAGGGCGCAAGGACCTGTGCCGCTCGTTTGCACACATGGCGGTGTGGCTCGGCATGATTATCATGGCGGTGATGGGCGTGGTGATGTATTTCTGCGCCTACGACATGATGGCACTCATGACTCCCGTAGAGGAGATTTGCCGTCTCGGAGCCGACAGCCTGCGCATAGAAGCGTTTGCAGAACCAATGTTTGCCGCGTCGATAGTGGCTTACAGCGTGTTCGTAGGCGCTGGCGACACGCTGCGTCCGGCACTCATCAACCTGTCGTGCATGTGGTTTGTCAGACTGACACTGGCTGCCATTCTCGCCAAAGACTACGGGCTGCCGGGAGTATGGACGGCTATGGCTGTCGAATTGTCATTCAGGGGCATGCTTTTCCTCATACGCCTGTATCGCGGAAAGTGGATTAAGAACATCGACTGACGGCACCAATACTTAATCAATATATGCCCGCGAGAGTGCCGCCGAAACCCATTCTGAAAAATTTTCGTACAAATATGCGAGTATTTCGCATGTATTCGTATTTTCCTGACAGCCAATACGTTAGCACAAAACATGACGAAAACATGCATGAAATACGAGTGTTAAAATTGTCAAAGAGCATGTCTGACACTGTCAAACACACTGTTTGAGGGTGCCAGACATAGTGTTTGAGGGTCTCAAACTCAACATTTCGCATGACCGTTTCGGCAATATAGCCGCCTCAAAGATACTCTTTGACAATTTTAACACTTACTGCCGACCTCGGTTTTTACATATTTTTGCAGTGTGAAAGGTTTGTTTGCATCTCTTTGGCACATTTTTCCCTGCAAAAAAATCGGCACTTGTCGCACCCTCGAGTCACGTTTGGCACACTTTTTGCTGCAAGCCATGATATGAATACTGACAACTTGTCATAGGAATACTATTTTGGCACAACGTTTGCTGTATATATTAATGAACACACGTCGCAACAGTCGGATGACATAGCGACAGCAAAAACAAGAATAATAACAAATAAAAAATAGAACAAAATGGGAAAGATTATTGGAATTGACTTAGGAACAACCAACAGCTGCGTTTCAGTATTTGAAGGAAACGAACCGGTTGTAATCGCTAACAGCGAAGGTAAGCGCACTACCCCATCGGTAGTGGGATTTGTGAAAGACGGCGAGCGCAAGGTGGGCGACCCTGCCAAACGACAGGCTATAACCAACCCGACCAACACCGTCTACTCTATAAAGCGCTTCATGGGCGAGACCTACGACCAGGCTCGCAAGGAGGCTGAGCGCGTGCCGTTCAAGGTAGTAAACGAGGGAGGATACCCACGCGTAGACATCGACGGACGCAAATATACCCCGCAGGAAATATCGGCTATGGTGCTGCAGAAAATGAAAAAAACCGCCGAAGACTATCTCGGACAGGAAGTTACAGAAGCCGTCATCACCGTACCGGCATACTTCAGCGACTCGCAGCGTCAGGCTACGAAAGAAGCCGGACAGATAGCCGGACTCGAAGTGAAGCGCATCGTCAACGAGCCTACAGCAGCAGCACTGGCTTACGGAGTAGACAAGGCTAACAAAGACATGAAGATTGCTGTCTTCGACTTGGGTGGCGGTACGTTCGATATCTCTATCCTCGAATTTGGCGGCGGCGTATTCGAAGTGCTGTCTACAAACGGCGACACACACTTGGGCGGCGACGACTTCGACCAAGTGATAATAGACTGGCTCGTAAACGGATTCAAGGCTGACGAAGGCATCGACCTCTCGAAAGACCCAATGGCGATGCAGCGACTCAAGGAAGCTGCCGAGAAAGCAAAAATAGAACTCTCGAGCACCACATCTACGGAAATCAACCTGCCATACATATCAGCAGAAGGCGGAGTGCCTAAACACCTAGTAAAGACACTGACACGCTCACAGTTCGAACAGCTGGCTCACGGACTGATACAGGCTTGCCTCGTACCATGCCAGAACGCCATACGCGACGCAAAACTGTCAACAAGCGACATCGACGAAGTAATACTCGTAGGCGGCTCAAGCCGAATACCGGCAGTCCAGACCCTCGTGAAAAACTACTTCGGCAAAGAACCTTCTAAGGGCGTAAACCCAGACGAAGTGGTATCAGTAGGTGCAGCAATACAAGGCGCCGTGCTCAACCAGGAATTTGGAAAAGACGGCGGCATCGTACTGCTCGACGTAACCCCACTGACACTCGGTATAGAAACACTCGGAGGAGTAATGACAAAACTCATCGAAGCAAACACAACAATACCATGCAAGAAGAGCGAAACATTCTCAACAGCAGCCGACAACCAGACCGAAGTAACCATACACGTACTGCAAGGAGAACGACCAATGGCAGCACAAAACAAGTCAATCGGACAATTCAACCTTACAGGCATCGCACCAGCACGACGCGGCGTACCACAGATTGAAGTTACATTCGACATCGACGCAAACGGCATACTCTCCGTATCAGCCAAAGACAAGGCAACAGGAAAAGAACAGGCTATACGCATCGAAGCAAGCAGCGGCTTGAGCAAAGAGGAAATCGACCGCATGAAGGCAGAAGCAGAACAAAACGCCGAAAACGACAAGAAAGAACGCGAACGCATCGACAAACTCAACCAGGCAGACTCGATGATATTCTCAACAGAAAACTTCCTCAACGAAAACGGCGACAAGCTGCCAGCCGACCAGCGACCAGCAATCGACAGCGCACTGCAACAGCTGAAAGACGCACACAAGAACGGCGACATCGCAGCAATAGACACTGCCATGAACAACCTCAACCAAGTAATGCAGACAGCCAGCCAGCAGATGTACCAGCAAGCAGGCGCCGCACAGCAAGGTCCCGACATGAACGCAGGCACAGGCTTCAACGGCACAGCAGGCTCAGGCTTCAATGGACAGCAATCTAACGGCCAGCAAACCAACCAGACCAACGGCGACAACATCCAAGACGCCGACTTCGAGGAGGTGAAGTAAACTTAGATAATCAACAATAATTATCGGAAACCAAATCCGTGTAGCTCAACGAGTTACACGGATTTGCCGTTTTTTCACCCGGTCGCTCCAAGTGTGGTGAAACCCAGTTCTACCGTGGGTACTTCACAGACTACTGAAAGGAAGCCCATTTCGGAACACAATTCTGCACGTCAGAGCGTCGCTCAAACCAAGCCAGAAGCGCCATCTGTATTCAGGAAGATATTGTCTGTTGATGGTAAGAATTATTCCATCGCAATGACAATAGAAGCATACAAAGCTATGAAGGAGACCATCGAATCATCAGACGAATCTGTGCAATTTGAAAACGTCTTGAATGTGGCTATGCTACTGTTCATGAACTACGTTGATGCTGCCACAACCGTTTCCGAATCTTGTGGTGGCGGTGGTTCCACTTCCTCAAATTGGGGCAAGGACGATGATGAGGATGAGCGAGAGAGGGCTCGGCACTGTGCCCAACATGCCAATTGGCTATGCAAACCAATTAGAAAATATAAAGGGCCACACCGTTAAATACATTAAAGATATGTCCAAGTATAGTAATCTTGTCGAAGAAATCGACAAACAGGAAGAGGTCAAGGAGCAAAAGGCTAACCTTGACAATGAACTTCAACTTCTTAAGCAAGCTATAAGCAACTTGCACGATAGCATTCAAAAAGTTGAGAAGGCTCGCAAAGATGGAACAGATATGGTGATTGCGATGAAAGCTGCCACCGATAGCATGGACATGGCAGTTTTTGCATTCTGCCGTGCAGTTACCCGCGCCGAGGCTACAGTCTTAAAAGTTGAAATTACCGATGAGTGCTTGAATACCATTCAAACTGCAAGAGAGAAACTGATTCAGGCGGAGACCGAACTACTTGCCAGCCATAGAAGGTTGCAGTTGCAAGGACTTCGCAACCAGAACGAAGAAATCATGTCTTTCATAAAGTCTTGCCAAGGAGTGTTCCTGTCACCCAAGGTATTCTGGTGGTGGGCTGGCATCTCGTATGTCACTTCGCTATATTCACTCTGGTGCCTGTTGCAAATGGTTCTTCAGTGGTTGAAATACTAGACTGGTCTTGCCTGGAATAGATCAATACAAAAATGTGCGACATTGTCGCACATTTTTACAAGACACACTTTTCAATCGTCGCAAATCACGACGGTGATTTTATTCTTTATCAAGCACTTCCCAATGTCCACTATAACCACTACCTACATAACGGATATGTGGCATTTTAGCAAGGTGGCGCTTGATAGTCATTGAGGTAACCCCAAATTGTTTCGCCAATTCTTCTGTGGTAATATTAAGATTATCTTTAATAGCCTTCTCTATTTTTTCATCGAGAGTATCTTCTTGAGTAACACCTTGAGTAACACCTTGAGTAACACCTTGAGTAACATCTTGAGTGCCACTCTTAGCAGGTCTCATAAATGTCACCACAACAAAGCCACCATTGACAGTCCATGTTGGTGCTGCTACACCTCTCTTTTGGCAAGCCTCCATGATGCGTTTCACGCCCGAGCCCCAGTTCTCAATATAGGTTGTACTATATAGCACATTAGCAATAAGCGGGTTGTATGGATATGAGATATGTGGCTGAAGAATATTCTCTGGTGTAATCTGTGGTGGCAGAATGCCAGGATTCTCAATTTCGATGCGGTCGTCATAGATGGCAATGCCTATGGTCAGGTTATATCGTTCATACTGACGATGGCAAAGGGCATTCAATACCACTTCACGCAGAGCTTCAGCAGGGACCTCCAGATATTCATCACGAACGAGCCCGACTATTTTACCATGCATGTTCAGGTGCTTGCGGAAGAAGATCATAGCCTCATTGAGTAGTACGAAAATATTTCCCTCCACTCGTTGGTTGTCGATAAACTCATTCTTATCAGTTCCTTGGAAACGAGCCAAGCGCATAGTGAACTGCGTGTACATGCCGGTATCTTTTGTAAAAAGTGCTGTGGCAGCGTTTAGAGGTTTGTTATCTGTCGTCAACTTCCATTTTCCTAACACATCCTCAATGGGTTCTGTTAGAGCCAAATCTGACAACCGACCTCTTTCAACACCAAGACGAACAACACCACGTATCAGTTTCTCGTCCAATGAACTGATATCTGTAAACTCCGATGGTTGTCTTTCCCATGCGAACATGTCTGGCTTACTTCTACGTAACCGCTCTTCATACATGTCGCGTGGCATCTCCTTCGTTGTACTCTCC
>OMZM01000037.1 GCA_900315545.1 uncultured Prevotella sp. | reverse complement strand
GTTTACGGTAGGAAACTTTCTGAAAGTAATCAAGTATGCACTCTCTATTGCAGAAATAATCAGCCCTGACGATAAGAGGTTTGCAAATGCAAGTGCCTCAGTATTGGCCTTGCAGACCATAGATAATATATTAAACAACAAATCAGGAGCGGAGTTAACGAAGCACACCCTGCATATTGCTACGGACTTTCTTGCTTCAAATGTAAAAGAGTCTCTTAATGATACAAATGCGAAACGGAGTGTTGCAGTATCGGCTCTTATGGTGAATTTGGCAATAGACTTTTTGGTAAAAGACTATCAATAAATATATTGTATTCCTCATACAGCGGAAAGTGCTGATATTAGTGCAGAAATAGAATAATAGAAAACATCTTAAAATATATGAGATATGAAAATACCCGAAATACTTCCATACGATAAAACAAGTGCATCAAGTATCTTTGAATACAGTAAAGGGATACTTGAAAAAACGCTCCGTGAATTTGTTTGGGAAGGCTACCAACCTAAAAAAGGCAAAGGTAGTCTTGGGCAAATGGTGGAAAACATCTATTTCTTCTTAGAGACAAATAGTAACCCTGCTTCTGATTTTTCTGAAGCAGGATTAGAACTGAAATGTACTCCTTTAAAGAAAGGAAAGAAAAAAGCAAAACAGAATGGTTATCTAATTAAAGAACGCCTAGTTTGCAGCATGATTAACTATTGCGAGGATGTAGATAAAGATTTTGAACATTCTCATTTCTATCTAAAATGCCAATTAATGTTGCTTCTTTTTTATCTTCATCAAGCGAATTGTAATAAGTTGGATTTGACATTTCTTTTTTCTGTTTTGTGGAAATTGCCGGAAAAAGACTTACTGATAATACGTCATGATTATGAAATCATTATCAATAAAATAAAACATGGAAAAGCTCATGAACTCTCTGAAGGTGACACAGAGTATTTAGGTGCATGTAGGAAAGGCCAAAAGGGCGACAAACCTGTTCCTCAACCGGGATCCAAAATATTAGCACCCAAAAGGGCTTTTTCATTAAAGCCAGCTTATATGAGAACTATTCTTGAATATATTGAGAATAGCAATAAAAATGCAATTGCAAATTTCGCATACAAGGTAACAGATATTCAATTAGTTAATGCTGATGAATTAAAAGACAATTCATTTGAAAATATTATATTAAGCAAATTGGAAGAGCATAAAGGTAAGACTTATAAACAATTGTGCGAAATTATTGGCAGAAACTATGACACATCTAAGTCCAAATATGCCCTATTAGCTAGTAGACTCATAAATAAAAATGTAGGTAATGTAAACCAAACAGAAGAATTCAAAAAAGCAGGATTACAATTGAAAACCATTCGTATAGAAGAAGACGGAGGAATAAATGAGTCCATGTCTTTTGAGAATATCGATTACCAAGAAGTTTATGATAATGATAATTGGTATGACTCTCGACTTTATGAGATTTTCAGTGGACGTTTCCTGTTTGCTTTATTTAAAGCTGACGGTGGAAAGATAACGTATTACGACAACAAAAAGAAGCAAATGATAGAGGAAAACACCTATACATTTGAGAAAGCTTTCTTTTGGACTATGCCAGTAAAAGATTTGGATTCTGCGGAATGTTACTGGGAGCATATTAGACATACAGTATTGGACAATCACATAAATCCAGATTATTTTAATTCACTTAATCATAAAAGATTTCATGTCCGTCCCAAAGGACAAAATTCAAAAGATTTGGCTGTAAATCCCAATGGCGGATTGGCAAAGAAGTATTGTTATTGGTTTAATAATAATTATGTTAGAGAAATAGTAAAAAATAATGAAAAATAATCATATTAGAGTTGTTGAATTGTTTGCAGGAGTAGGAGGTTTCCGTATCGGACTTGAAGGTGCGTCAGATACCTATGAGACAATATGGAATAATCAGTGGGAACCTTCGACACTGCATCAAGATGCCTCATTGGTGTATCAAGCCCGTTTCGGTAGGAAGGGGCACTGTAATAAGGACATAAACAAAGTTCCAACTACAGATATACCAGATCATGACTTATTAGTTGGTGGTTTCCCTTGCCAAGACTATTCTGTAGCGGCTACATTGAGTAGGTCTGGGGGAATTGAAGGAAAAAAAGGTGTACTTTGGTGGCAAATCTATCGTATACTCAACGAGAAAGGTGAGAAGCGACCGCAATACGTTTTCTTCGAAAATGTTGATCGTTTACTTAACTCTCCAGCTTCTCAAAGGGGACGTGATTTTGCTATAATATTAGCCTCACTTGCTGATTTAGGCTATACTGTAGAGTGGCGCATCATCAACGCTGCTGACTATGGTATGCCGCAACGCCGCCGTAGAACGTACATCGTGGGTTACCTTAAAGAATCTGTTGTGGCCAACAAAGTTGACACGTTGGAAGACTGGGTTGAGTTTGACGGTGTGTTGGCACAGGCATTTCCTTTCAGGGCAAAAGAAAAAACAGTTTCTGCTTTCGACATTAACGGCACCATTCAAGAAGTATCAGCAAACTTCAACAAAGGGAAAAAAAACAGCCCTTTTGGAAATGCTGGCATGATGAAAGCCCGCCATGTCTATTCCGTAGATGCCGAGCCTGTGTATGAAGGGACTATTCAGACACTGGGCGACAATCTCGTGGACGAAGACTTTATTCCGGAAGAGTTCTTTATATCTGAAAAAGAATTGCCAAAGTGGCAATATGAGAAGGGGGCCAAGAAAATCAACCGCATTTCAAAAGAGGGGTTCGAATATGTATTTTCTGAGGGAGGGATGGCTTTCCCCGACTTTCTCGACAAACCATCGCGAACAATGATTACGGGCGAAGGTGGTAGTGCGCCATCACGCTTCAAACACGTAGTTCAGACACCATCAGGACGCTATCGTCGCTTGATTCCTGTCGAGTTAGAACGCCTAAATATGTTCCCAGACAATCACACCTATCATCCTGAGGTTTCCGATGGGCGCAGAGCTTTTCTAATGGGTAATGCATTAGTGTGTGGCATCGTACAGGAAATAGGAAAAAGTTTATATCGTTTTATTTACGATGAGGCTCCTGTGTCTACTCGTCCTATTCATATACAACGTAATTCGCGACCCGTACTTTCTTTGGACTTGTTTGATGCAAATGCGAACGAGCTGATTTATAATAAGCCAAAGAAAACATATAAGTTAGATAACACAAAGCGCTTGCTTATTGGCTTTGTTAAAGAAGATAATAAGGAGTATTTCTTGAAGAAGGAGCCTACTAAACTATATTATACAGGCAGTGTCGGGAAATTCCCTTCGACCATTGCACTTAACAAACTCTATTACTTCATGCCTTATATCAAAGGAAAAGGTGTACGCGATTTATATCTGATAAGGATTGTGAGGATAGGGAGCAAAACGGAAATTCATCCAGATGTGGAAGATACGAAAGCACCGAGATTGGTGTTTGAAATAGAATATCTCGAAAGCCTGCCAAAATACAAAATGATACATTTGAATTTCCAACACTCTTTCACTGATACATTTCTGGGAAGAGTAATGATGACAAGAAAGAGATAGCCCCCCTATCAGATGTAGAATATCACTATATTAGAAACAGTTATTACCGAATCAATGATATAACCCGAATTAAATAAAAGGATAAGATGAACGTATTATATATTTTAGGTAATGGGTTTGATAAGGCCCAAGGTATGAAAACAAGCTATCCTGAGTTCTATCAGTATTTGATGAAAAAAAACGATAGCGGAAGCGATTTGTTGCAGCAACTAAAGAATGATATTAATGTTGACAAGGAATTATGGTCTGATATGGAAGAAGCTTTTGGTAAGTTTACCTCTAAAATTCAAACAAATGAAGAATTAGAGAAATTGTATTTTGAGTTGAGTGAAAACCTACAAAGATACCTATTGGAGGAAGAAAACTCTTTCGCTCCAAGCAATAATCTAAAGACAAAATTCCAGAGTGATTTCATTTCTCCATCAAAATATTTAGGGGCAACGGATAGGATAAGTTACAATGAATTTGAAAAGAAAATGCCTGGTGGACAGGAGATAAATGTCATGTCCCTAAATTATACAAATACGTTAGAGCGTCTGCTCTCACTTGACAAAAGTACTAATAAGTCTTTTAGTAATAGTATTTTTTTACGTCAGATTATTCATGTTCATGGAAAACTTGATGATTCTATTATCATAGGGGTTGACAATGAACAACAAATAGCTAATGAGAAATTTCGTGAGAACGACGACATAAAAGATTTTCTTGTAAAAGTACAATCAAATCATGCAATGAAATATACACGTCATAACACCTGTGAAAAATTAATTGAGTCTGCTCATCTAATAATATTATATGGTGTCTCTTTAGGAGAAACCGATGCCAGATGGTGGAAGCTGATAGGTGAGCAATTAAAAAAAAGAAATACTCTTTGCGTCATACAGTATTTATATCTGCCTAACCAGATTACCCCAACAAGAAAACAATTATTAGGACGTTTCGAAAGGCGCCAAAGGCGTTGTATTATGCAGAAATTTGGATTCAAAGAAAATGAATGACCAGAAGATACCATTAATCGTCTCTTTTTCGTAGTAAATTCAAATACATTCAAATTATGATTCGTTAAACAATACTCCAGATAATGAGTTAGTGGGTAACTGCAATACATTTAGTGGGTAACTCGAAAAAGATGTTTATATAAAGCAAGAATTATGGCAGGAGTAAACATATTTATAAGTTCTACATGCTATGACTTGTCGCAAGTCAGGCAAGATTTGCGTGACTTCATATCTGGCTTAGGGCATACCTCGATGATGTCAGAACAAAAGTCCGAAATAATTAATTAATTAACTTTGCAGGTGAAATATGACAAACGATATAGTTGAAACGAAAGATTTAATGCAGGTAAGTGATAGCCTTTATAATGGTGTCACTGAAATTATCGATAATGCACGGCAAAAGGTTGTTGTGTATGTGAACAAGCATTCTGATATGATGTTTTGGCATATAGGGCACTACATCAATGAGGATATTGGCTATAAACAGTATTCTGCTTATGGCAACAAGATTCTTGCGACACTGTCGCAAAGATTAACCGCTCGCTATGGTAAGGGTTACACCTATACCGCCGTTACAAGGATGATGAAAGTTGCTCGATACTATAACGACGAAGAAATGTTTGCGACACTGTCGCAAACATTAACGTGGAGCCATTTCTTGGAACTCATCACTATTGAGGATAACAATAAGCGGTTGTTCTATCAGCAGATGGGGATATCCGAACACTGGAGTGTAAGACAATTGCGTGATAAACAAGATGAGATGGCTTATGAACGTTCATTGATAGCCGTAAAACCAGAAGACGAGATAGTAAAGACTCTTGAAAAGGTGTCGCCTACCCACATGGAGCCTGACGTTGTGTTAAGAAACTCTTATATCCTTGATTTCTTGGGGTTGAGTGGCTATTATTCAGAGGAAGAACTGGAAGATGCTATCGTCCAGCAATTAGAGGCTTTCATTCTTGAACTGGGGCAAGGATTTGCATTCCTAGAACGTCAGAAGCGTTTTACAATTGATGGAACAGACTATTATCTGGATTTGCTCTTTTACCACCGTAAACTGAAATGTCTGGTTGCTATCGACCTCAAACTTGGTAAATTCAAGCCACAACATAAAGGACAGATGGAATTGTACCTTAAATATCTGGAGAAATATGATATGCAACCAGATGAGAATCCACCTATTGGACTTCTTTTGTGTAGCGAGGGTAATACGGAACATATCGAACTGATGATGCTTAATGAAGACCACATCAAGGTTGCACAATATCTCACTTGCCTGCCTGACAAACAGTGGTTCATTGACAAACTTAATCGTTCAATACTTATCGCTAAAGAATACGGTGATAACAAGTAAAAAAGGCAATACGATATTTGTGCCAAACGATTCGGCAAGTTAAAATTTCCGTTCCGTTGTCATCTCCCTGCAAAAACTGTGCCAAAGTGTGCGGATTTTTGTTTCGGGGCGGAAAATGATGAAAAATTTTGACAGAGGAAAACTCTCCAAATAGAAATTTTACAGCCGCTGAAACTGCAAAAATGTGTTAATTTCGAGGTCGGCGATAAGTGTTAAAAATGTCAAAGAGTATCTTTGAGGCAGCTATTCCGTCATTTTCGCCCTGTCAGACATAGGACCCGATAGTCCCAAACACTATGTCTGGCGTCCTCAAACAGTGTGTTTGACAATGTCAAACATGCTCTTTGACAATTTTAACATATTCATTTCCCTCGCGAAACGCTTATGTTTCTCGTCAACAAACTGACAGTCAGTCGATTACGTCAACATGCGAAATACTCGCGTATTTTGCCCCTGCGATTTCCGAAACGACTTTCGCGGGCATTCTCGCGACAGTAAACGAGCCAAAATTGATTAGCATTCCGTAACGCCAAAACCATGCCGAAAATAAAAAAAATATTGTTTTGTTTGGTTGTTTCATTTATAAGAATTAACTTTGCAGGCGCAAAATAAGATGGCGAGGAGTCGGCGTCTTTTGGTATTTTAAGTTTTATTTCAAGCGGAAATAGCTCAGTTGGTAGAGCACAACCTTGCCAAGGTTGGGGTCGCGGGTCCGAGTCCCGTTTTCCGCTCTTTGCCGTGATGGTGGAATTGGTAGACACGAGGGACTTAAAATCCCTTGGCCAGTGATGGCTGTGCGGGTTCGAGTCCCGCTCGCGGCACATTCTTTTATCTTAGTTTTATGAAAAGAATTTCCTTTTTAACTACTCCGACACTTGTTCTATTCATATCGCTCATGCTGCTGTCGTGTGGCAGTGGCGGTAACCGTTTCAAGATTTCCGGTCGCATACTGCACCTCAGTCAGGGCATGTTTCTTGTCTATTCGCCCGACGGCAGCCTCGACCACATCGACACCATAAACGTTGAGGCAGGACGCTTTGCCTACGAGATGATGTGCGAGGAGCCTACGACACTCGTGCTCGTCATGCCCAACTTCTCCGAGCAGCCTGTCTTTGCTGAGCCGGGAGCGTCGGTGGAGATAGAGGCAGACGCCTCCCACCTGAGGGAAATGGAGATAAAAGGCACTAAGGAAAACGAGCTGATGACCGCGTTCCGCCGTCAGACTGTCGATGCCTCGCCTCCCGAGACACGCAAGCTGGCAGCCGATTTCATAAGAAACCACAAGTCGTCAGCCGTCAGTCTCTACCTGCTGAAGCGCTATTTCGTCGCCGACATGCAGGCTGACAGGCATGAGGCACTGCGTCTCATAGATGAACTGATGGCGGAAAACGGCGACAACAGCGAGCTGAAAGCACAGCGCACATACGTTCAGAAAGCCATGAGGACTGCCACAGGCAGCACACTGCCAGCCTTCACGGCACGCGACATCAACGGCAATGCAGTGTCGTCAGCCATGTTTGCACGCGGTGTCGGCATCATCTACACATGGGCGTCGTGGAGCTTCGAGAGCCAGAACACACAGCGCAGGCTCAACGCCATGCTGTCGGAATATGGTCAGCGACTGACGATGCTCGGCGTCAACATCGATGCAAGCACCGACGACTGTCGCGCCGTGGTAAGCCGCGAGCACGTCGCCATAAGGCAGATATGCGACGGAAAGATGTTCTCCTCGCCCGTGCTGACAGCCGTAGGACTGAGCGACGTGCCTGAGTTCATGGTCGTAAAAGACGGCAGGATAGCCCTGCGCACAAGCGATTTCCAGCGACTTTCCGACGAAATAAAACAAATGATAAAATAGTTTCCCAGCCATGCTGTACCGTACATTCTGGCAGAAGCTGCTCGCCTGCTGCGACGAGCGAGAAGCAAAGGCAGTGGCGCGACTGGTCTACGAAGAGCTGTTCGGCATGACACTCGCCGACATCTTCATGGGTGCCGACAACAGCATGTCAGCCGCCGACGGCCAGCGTTGCGCGGCAGTGCTCAGCCGTCTGCTGCAAAGCGAGCCCGTACAGTATGTTCTCGGCAGGGCAACATTCTGCGAACGCGTGTTTGAAGTAAGCCCCGACGTGCTCATACCGCGCCCCGAAACCGAACAGTTGTGCCACCTCTGCGCAGAGAAAGCAAGGCAGGCAGGCAAGCCGATGTCGGTGCTCGACATAGGCACGGGCTCCGGATGCATAGCCATAACGCTCGCACTGGAACTGCCCGAAGCCGACGTCAGCGCCTGCGACATATCCGAAGGAGCGCTGAGCGTGGCACGCAGAAACGCCAGGCGACTTGGCGCAAGGGTAAACTTCTTTGCTGCCGATGCACTCAGCATGACGGCAGCGACACACGGGAAATACGACATGATAGTGTCAAACCCGCCATATATATGCCTCGAAGAAAAGGCAGACATGGAGAAAACCGTAACCGAGCACGAGCCCGAAACGGCACTCTACGTGCCCGACGACAACCCGCTGCTGTTCTACCGAGCCATAGCGCGATATTCGGCAGAAAGCCTTAATGCCGGCGGATGGCTCATGTTCGAGATAAATCCGCGCTTCGCCGACGACATGTGCACTATGCTGCGCGACTTCGGCTTTGCCGATGTTGCCGTCTACGACGACCAGTTCGGGCGCAAACGCATGACAGGAGGACGCAAGCAATGAAGCAGTTGACCGAGAAAGAAGCACTGAGCAAACTCATGGCGGTGTGTGCGCGTGGCGAGCATTGCTGTCAGGAAATGCGCGAGAAGATGATGCGCTGGGGCATCGACAGCAGTGCGCAGCAGCGCATCATAGACCAGCTGACCGACCGCCAGTTTATCGACGAGGAACGCTTCACACGCATGTTCGTCAGCGACAAGCTGCGCTTCAACAAGTGGGGACGCAGGAAAATAGAACTCGCACTGTACAGGAAACGCATACCGAAAAACATATCAAAACCCATACTCGACGCTATAGCGACAGAGGAATATGCCGAACAACTGCGCCCGCTGATAGACAGCAAGCGCCGCAGCCTGCCAGCCGACGACAGCGATTACATCTGCCGGCAGAAACTTGTGAGGTATGCTTTGGGACGAGGCTTTACCTTCGACATCATCCGCATGGTCATCGACGACGCCGACGATACAGGAATAGAGGAAAGCGACATACCGATTGGCGACGATGAATAGACTGCTGCTGCAAATAAAAAACCTGTTGCAACCGCAACAATGTGCTGTCTGCGGATGCCGACTGAGCCACCGCGAGCAAGTCTGCTGCTCTGTCTGCAACGTGCATCTGCCGCGAACGCACTTCGCACGCGAACCATACACAAACCGAATGGCACGCCTGCTGTGGGGACGCATACCGATAGAGAAAATAGCAGCATTCTACTATCACTATCCGAAGAGTGCATCTGCCAGCATTATCTACGACATGAAATACTACAACAATCCCACTCTGGGCTATCGCATAGCACGCATGCTCGTGGCAGAACCCGACTTTCAGCACTTCTTCGACGGCATAGACTGCATGGTGCCGATACCGCTGAGCGCGTCGAGACAACGCATGAGAGGCTACAACCAGTGCCAGTATCTGGTGGAAGGACTGCGCGAGGCGACAGGCATACCAATAGTGAAAAACGCCGTCAGGCGCACATTGTTCATAGAAAGCCAGACTAAGAAAGACTTTCGGGAAAGAAACGACAACGTAGAGGGTGTGTTTGAACTGAACTGCGGAGACGGAATAAGAAACAAGCACGTGCTGCTCGTAGACGACGTGATGACCACCGGAGCCACCGTCTGCTCGTGCGCGAAAGAGCTGTTGAAGGTGGAGGGCGTGAAACTTAGCGTGCTGACTCTCGCATATTCAAAACAACAGTTGCCGCGATGACAACTTTACATTATTCTGCAAATAATTGTTCATGTTGAAGAATAGAGGCAAAAAATGCCGATATCGGAAAAAATAATGTATTTTTGTAGCGGTTTTCAATTAAACCTTGCTATTACCGAAGACTTGCGCCTTTATTACTATCGTGGCATACAAAACTGGGAACATACAAATGGCTACTTGCAAGATACCTGTCTCACAGCACAAGACAATTACAAGGCATTGCTTGACTATTTCAAAATCAAGCATTAGTGAATCTCAACATTGCCAATGATTTTCCTCTCTCATATGTAAGGTAATACAAATCAAAAAGCATGGGGTATTAACGTTCCCTGTTTTCTATCGAAATAATTTTGTTTAATAAAATCCTTCGTATTTGAAAAAATTATCTTATCTTTGCGGAAACAAATGAGTTAACTTTTTATTAAACATAAACAAGACAATGAAACGAATATTGTTATTTGCCTTTGCAATACTGGCAGGCAGCCCGTTGCTGCTGGCGCAGGCACAGAGACATTTCATGACAGATGCCGCATACAGGCAGAAAGTGGAGAAAGTGTTCAACGAGAAGATGAAACAAGTGGGAAAACAGTTCTTCGACACTAAGAACCAGACGGTGTCACTCGAAGAAAAAGAAGCCCTGACATTCCTGTATGCCTACATGGCGACGGCTGACGTTACCGACTATACCACGTCGTTCTACCTGAAGAATGTACGCTCGTCGTTTGCCACGAGAGAGCAGATGGCGTGGGGCAGGAACGTGCCGGAACTGCTGTTCCGACATTTCGTGCTGCCGGTGAGAGTAAACAACGAAAATCTCGACAGTTCGCGATGGGTGTTCTACAACGAACTGAAAGACAGGGTAAGGGGAATGAGCATGAAAGAGGCAATACTCGAAGTTAACCACTGGTGCCATGAAAAGGTTACATATCAGCCTTCGGATGCACGCACATCGTCGCCGCTGGCATCAATACGCTCTGCTTACGGACGATGCGGCGAAGAGTCGACATTCACGGTGGCTGCGCTTCGATCTGTAGGCATACCGGCACGACAGGTGTATACGCCGCGATGGGCACACACAGACGACAACCACGCATGGGTGGAAGCATGGGCAGACGGCGAATGGTATTTCTTGGGAGCATGCGAACCAGAAGCCGTGCTCAACTTGGGATGGTTTAACGCGCCGGCGTCAAGGGCGATGCTCATGCACACACGCGCCTTCGGCGACTATAACGGACCGGAGGAAGTGGTATTGCGTACTAACAACTTCACGGAGATAAACCTCATAGACAACTACGCCAAGACGGCGCGTATAGACTTCAGGGTGGCTGACGGCAACGGAAATCCAGTGGAAGGCGCAAAGGTGGAGTTTAAGATATACAACTATGCCGAGTTCTACACGGCAGTAACTAAATACACTGACAGCGAGGGCAAGACTTTCCTCACGTCGGGACTGGGCGACCTGCTCGTATGGGCATCGAAAAACAATCGATATGGTTTCGCTAAGGCTTCTTTCGGCAAGGACAGGACAATAGAGATAGTACTCGACAGGAGTACCGACGGCGACCTGGCACAGAAGATATTCCCGCTCGACTCGCTCAACATCGTTCCGCCGCCAGAGAACGTCAGGCTGCCGGAAGTGTCGGCAGAGCAGGCGGCAAGAAACAAGAAACGCTTCGACTATGAGGATTCTCTGAGAAATGCCTATGTCGCTACGTTCCTCGACAGCGCAAGGGCTGTAAAGATAAACAGACAGGGATGGAAATATCTTGTCAAGGCACGCGGAAACCATGCCGTAATAGCCGACTTCATGGCGCGCCACAGCGACAACTACAAGCGTGTAGACCAACTGCTCGGCTCACTGAGCGACAAAGACCTGCGCGATATGCAGATGGACATACTCGAAGACAATTTCACTGCACGAAGCAGTCAGGTGTGTCCGCGTGTGGAAGACGAAATGATAATACTGCCATACAAGCACATCTTGCAGGACGTATTCAAGCAGAAAGACATTGAAAAGTTCCGCAAAGACCCGTCGCTGCTCGTGGCATGGGTGAAGAAAAACATCAGGATAAATCCCGACAGCCGTGCCATGCGCATAGCACAGACACCGGTGGGAGTCTGGAATTCGCGCTTTACCGACAGCCGTTCGCGCGATATCTTCTTCGTGTCGCTGGCGAGAAGCATCGATATAGAGGCACGCAAGGACGTCGTAACGGGTAAGGTGCAATATAAGACCGACGGCAGATGGTACGACGTAGACTTCGACGCAAAGAGTCAGACCGTAGCACCGACAGGCACGCTGGTACTACGGTTCACGCCTAACGACATCGTAGAAGACCCGAAATATTACAGTCATTTCACGGTGTCGCGCATCGTCGACGGCTCACTGCAACTGCTCAACTTCGAGGAAGGACAGGTAGACATGGGCGGCGGAACGTCGTGGAGCAATACTTTCCGCAACGGTACGCAGCTCGATGAAGGCACTTACATGCTCGTGTCGGGCATGAGAATGGCTAACGGCTCGGTGCTGACGACAAACCAGATATTCAATATTAACAAGGGTGAGACAACTACGCTCGACCTGCATCTGCGCCAGAGCGACGAAGAAGTGTCGGTCATTGGCTCGTTCGACTCTGAGTCGAAGTTCCAACTGGTAGACCGCAACACGTTTGAACCGACAGGCGACATGCCAGTAAGCATACTCTCGCAGACAGGAAGAGGATATTTCGTAGTGGGAGTGATAGGAGTAGGACAGGAGCCTACAAACCATGCGCTGCGCGACATAGCAAAGATGAAGACCCAGCTTGATGCGTGGGGACGCCCGTTTGTGCTGCTCTTCGAGAATGTTGAGGATGCGCGGAAGTTCCATGTCGACGGACTCGACAAAGGACTGCCAGCCAACACAGTGTTCGGAATAGACACCGACGGACAGATAAAGAAGCAGATAGTGGCACAGATGAGGCTGCAGAACGACAAGCAGTTGCCAATGGTTATCATAGCAGACACGTTCAACAGGGTAGTATTCTGCACTCAGGGATACACGATAGGACTGGGCGAAACGATATTAGGAACGGCTAAGAAGTTGTAGACGGCAAACTTTTTCGTCGGTTTCCAACTGTTTGGCAAGTTCGTCTGGACTGCTGAAACAACGCTCGTTGCGGATTTTCTTAATGAAGAAGACACGCAGCGAGTGTTTGTATATGTCGCCGTCGAAGTCGAAAATATGCACTTCAAGGGTCTGCATCTTACCGTCGAAAGTGGGGCGGCTGCCAATGTTCATCATGCCGTTGAGCATCGTGCTACTGTCATCGAGCGATACAAGAACGGCATAGACACCGCCATCGGGAATAAGTTTGTCAGCATCGGCAGGCACGATGTTGGCAGTAGGAAAGCCGATAGTCCTGCCCTTAGCTTCGCCGTGAACGACCATGCCCGACAGCGAATAAGGTCTGCCCAGACATTCTGCAGCACGCTCTACATCGCCAGCTGAAATGAAACGACGCACCATAGATGAGGAAACACTGCCGTTGCCGTATGAAAAAGAATCGCTGTCGATGACAGAAATGCCAAGTTCCTTGCCGTATGCAACATACTGCTCGTAACCGTCTTCGCGACGATGACCGAAACGATTGTCGTAGCCAATCATCAGCGTAGCGACAGAAAGCCGTTCAGAAAGAATTGTTTTCATGAAATCGTGAGCCGACAAGTCAGCCATGTCAGCAGTGAACGGCAGTACGACACAACAGTCAATACCAGTCTGCGACAGCAAGTTCAACTTCTCGTCGAGAGTAGACAGCAGCATAGGCTTATAATCGCTGTTCAGCACCTGACGCGGATGTTTGTCGAAAGTGATAATCATAGACATGCAGTTGTTTTCACGCGCAACAGCCTTCAGTCGATCGATAAGATACCGATGACCGCTATGCACTCCATCGAAAAAGCCGACCGTAGCCACAGTCCGCCCCGACAGTTTCGTCGCCTCGTCAAGGAATATAGTCCGCATGCCTATCTTTTCAGTATTTATTTACTGCTTCTATACAGTGTTGTCTTGATGTATTTCTTATTGTTCCCTGTCTCTGGGAAAAACCACCTGCAAACAGTTCCACTTTAAGAATTATATTTTCAAGCATTTCCTTTTTAGCCGTGCAAAGGTACGATTAACTGCCCATATCGCAAAATTTTTTCGCCAATTTGCACGCTTGGGACACTTTCCAATAGGGAGATGCTTCAGGCAATTTACAAGAAGACTTGCGCCATTCCAGATGATAATAATCATGTGCCAAAATCTTTGAAGGATCAGTTTACACACCGTTGGTACACAATAAAAGAGCACATCCATATTGTATTCTATGAACCAAGCAACAAATGGTATCGTAATGTCTATGCCTGGATAAGCATCATTTTGACGCTTATTTTCACCGTCTTCACCATCTATGAGGTTGTCAATGTAAATCGTCTGAAAGCATATAATGAAGATTTGCAAACCAACGCAGCCCAACATCAGATGACCCGTGAGATTGTCCGAGAGCTTCATCCCGACTTGTTCGTTACCATCACCAGCTTCGATGATATGGTTCAGTCTAAAGGGTACAGCTATGCACACGAACATTTTGAAAACAGCAAGCCAATAGAGAAGCCAGGGAAGTGAATCTTCTCTGGCTCTGTCTATCCGTCCATAGCATTTGTCCGACGGATTTAAAAAATTTTGAATGTGTCGGACAAATGGACTTCGTTGCTTATTTTTTATATGTACACGTTCTTCAGGGTTATCCTTTGTCCAGCAATCCTTTTACCTCTTTGTCAAAATCAGAGTCTATGCGTTGTGTGGGATTAAAAAGTTTATATTCTTCCTCCGCTTTCCTGTCTGCCATCTCACGGCTAATCTTTCCTTTATCGGGCAGCAAGGCATATCTTCTAAACGTCAGGAACTCATTGACTGAAGCGGCAAACTGCTCCATGTTGAATGCATTCTCGCGTTCTATGAGATCTTCAATGTAATCAAAGTAGCCTGTTACGGCTCGTTCCAACTGACGGATTTCCTTTTCTGGCAGATAGTTCTTGGCTACCTTTGTATCGCTCAACAATACACGCCCATCAGGAGCATGTTTCCAAGTCTGTAATCCCATATGGTCTTTTGTATGGTCAGCACGAGTATAGATAATTTCTGATGCCGTTTGCCCAGTAATGGCATAGTGGAAACGATTCTGTACCATTTGATAGAACTCGCGGGTAGTGGGTGAATTGCGGTCATAGTCATATGAACACTCGGCATATATATCTGTGATCTGCTGCCAGATGCGTCGTTCGCTGGCACGAATGCTACGAACCCTCTCAAGTAATTCACGGAAATAATCCTTTCCGAACACTGCCGTTCCTTGTTTCAGCCTATCATCATCTAGGACAAATCCCTTGCGAATATATTCATTCAGGATCTTTGTGGCCCAGATACGGAACTTCGTGGCACGGGCAGAAGAAACACGGTAGCCAACGGCAATAATGGCATCGAGAGAATAAAACGCTGCTTCACTTCTTTGTGTCTTGCCTTCGATGGCGCCATGCTGAGTGGTTATTTCCATTTTGGAAACAACCACTTTGGCATTCAGTTCTTCCTCATCAAAAATATTCTTCAGATGTTTGCTTATGGCAGGAACTCCTACGCCAAACAACTGAGCCATCGTTTTCTGTGTAGCCCATATTGTTTCATCTTTAATCACCACCTGTACCTTGCCTTCTTCATCAGGCAGTTGGTATAAAATAAATTGTATTTCGTTGTTCATATTTACAAAGAAAATTTAGCTTGTGCGTATAAAGTCATACCAGGGATGTCATCATATCGAGAAGCTATGATTTGCCTCAAGCCGAACATTCGACGTTCTGCGGTATCTACGAGTTGATCATATGTTGTAACATATATTGTTCCTTGATCCCCGTCTCCAACTTTTATTGGGGATTTCAAATTGTCTGCAATGCTATCACCTACTACATATGCTGTAATCTGGCATTCATTCCCCAAGTTGGAAGCAAGTAAATCTTCCACATAGCCCTGTGCTTGATTTCTTTCTTCGCGTGTAATCTTAAACGCTCCCTTTTTTAATTCTATAAGAAGTAATTTCCTCACTTTTGCCAAATTCAAGTCTGCAGTCATTTCTTCTATGCCCGTTACTCCTATGGTACTACTGGGGAGGCAGATTAAATCTGGACGTTTTTTATAGTTAATATCAACCGTATGCAACTTGTCTTCACCAAAGATTTTACTTACAGCAGTTCTCATTTGACGATTAAAAATGTATTCAGATGACTCATATTCTGGTCCGAAAAGCCACCTAGATTCTGCAATCATTGGATGTAAAACATGTAGTTCGTCAGTCGTTTTTTCTGATGACAATTTCCTAATGGCTGTGATTATTGATAATCGTCGATCTATCTCATTTAATACGACTAAGGCATCTCCTACCGTCCATTTACTCAATAATTCATTTAATCCATTTATGTCATCTGCACTTAGATGAGATAGTTTTTCCAATAAATCATGTCCATTTTTAGACTTTTCAAGATTGATAACTGTTTGTACAACCAAATCTACAGAATCTTGCTTAACTTTTGGATTATTTTTTACAATGCCTGTTATGACATCTTTTACCTCTTCACGAACTAATGGGTTTAAAGTTTTCAAGGATGCTTTTATAGAAGAATCCAGATTCTCTGTGACAATTTCGGCAGATGTACTCGCTGTATCATCGAAGCACTGATTTACAAAACTTTCCACCTCTTTAAACATCATTTCGGTCTCAATACAAACTTTAAATCCACTCCAATCCTCCTTGATATAATCAGATAGGTCTTCCGATTTAAAAATAAAGGTGTATCTTTTTGCCAAAGTTGTCCGGCCATCAAGTATCATAGTTTTTCCTAAAACCCATGATGGTTCTCCTACAAGTCGTCCATTTTGCCAAAAAGCAATTCCTTGGAAGATACTCTTCCGTCCTGCCTTTGTCGTATCGATAAAATACGCAGTTAATTCTATGTCTGTGCCCTCAACTCTAAGTTCAATAGGCTCTTGGCCACCAGTTAAGTCAGAAATGTCAAGAGTAGTGTGATTTACAGTTATTCGAAATTGTGGGTCATGTAAAAATCTCGCCGAAAGTATTTCTATCATTTTATTAGGCTTAGGAAGATTTTTTGTAACTACAACTTCTAATCTTGTTCCATGCCCATCGCTTATCTCCTCTTTTCTTTCAATGACAGCAAAAGGCTCATTTTGAACATTTGGTTTTATCTTGAATGTTAGTTTTTTGCCATACTTTTGTGTAATTACAACATATTCATTTCCAAAGCAGAACAACCCATGCCTTCCAACACCATTTCTTCCAAAGGCAATACGCTTGTTGTTCACGCCATCAGGGAAGATTACATCACGTCCTTGATTTTTAAGTCTATTGTATCTCAATTTCATCCAATGTTGCTTAAATTCCTCTTCAGACATTCCAACTCCATCATCTTCAACATATAGGATTTGATTATTATTCTCTGGAATGGAAATATACACATTTGTTGCACCTGCATCCCAAGCATTTGCAACTAATTCTGTTAATGCAATATCTGGCTGAGAAACAATAGTTCCTAATGAGCGAATGATATAATCATCTTCATATAAAGAAGGGAATAATACGTTATCTTCCATAAGTCTATTATTTATGATTATGCATAAAACTAATCTACATTCTTATTTATGGCTCTATAAACACAGGCGTTCCTTTTGTATTTTCCGGATTAATGTCAATCAACTTTTCTATTAGACGATGATTAACCAAAAGGCTTAAATCTATGTCGAGTGGTTCTATTGAGAAAGTCATGTAACTTCTGCGAGGATTCTTGTTGGGATAGTCCATCGCTTTCAGTTCTTCCTTCCCCATCTCCTTATGTCCTGTAACAGTATAGGCAGACAGCTTGTCAGGTTTACCAAATTCATATAGGACTAACAGGGATGTTCTTCCAAACAGATCTCTATGCTCTTCCATAGATCCCTTAGTCTTACCCAACCTTACATTATATATATTATGCGTGAGAATCCAGTCTTTCTGTTTCTTATTCTTGGTACATCCAACAAGAATGGTTTTATCTCCACCGAAGAAATCTATAATGTCCTGATCAAAGCGATTCCATTTATAGCACTCAAATGGTTCAGCAGCCATCATCATTCCTTCTTCTTCCTCAAATTGAGAATACACAGAGATGACAGGTGTTTTTACCGTCTCTTCGTCATCTGCTTGTTCGTATTTCTTGAAGTTTTCTGCCTGCTCGAAGATTTCCTTGAACACTTCATCCTGCGGAACAGGAGGATAACCATGCTCTGCCAATATCAGAATCAAGTCCATCTGCAGTTCTGCTTTGATGTCAGAACGATTAGCCCAGTCGGTATATTTCGACTTGTCGTCCACCATCTTCTTTACGGCAGCTGCCAACGTCAGCAGTTTGTCTTCTGGATATTCAAAGCCGAACTTATGAGCTATTTCTTTCAGGATATCATAGAAAGCCTTTTCCTCGTAGGTAATGCCTAAGTCCTTGAACGACTTCTTCTCTTTGTTTACCTCCTTCAGCAGTTCTGCCATCTGCTTGGCTACTTCATTGAGCACTTCTTCGGCAAACACGGCATTGTCGCTACGGTCGTTATATCTCTGCACCAATGCATTCAGGCGTTTCGTGAAATCCACGCCCTTCATCTTATTGACCTTCTTGAAGTCGGTAATAACAGTCCGAAGCAGTTTCTCCATCAGTTTTACCTTCGTATTAGGCAACTTCA